>JBDTDT010000117.1:0-12515 GCA_039922995.1 Nitrosospira sp.
TCGAGGCCTCTCTGGCGCAGCAGCAGCAACTGGATAACTCCCTTGAAATCCCTTTCGATAAATATCTGAACAACTATTTCTCCCACAATGACAACCCCTCCCATATCCATCCGGAAAATCAGAGTCGAGATATATCTGGTAGTTTCCTCAAAACGCTATAATTAGACGGCCGCTGCAGAAATATCCCATTCAAATCAGATAAGATGGCTGCAATTCTTACCAGCAGCTATATTATTATGGTACTGCCAGAGAACAGAACCATAAGAACCAGTGCGCACAGGTAGCCAACAAATCATTGCCGAGCTGTTTCAGCGTTTGAATCCCGGTTTGGTTGCGATAGTAAATTCAATTCCTGCAAAATAATAAATACTCATGCTTCATACATTCGACTCGACATGCATGGAGATAAAATAACTATGGTATCTGACGTTTCTGATATCTGGATACGGCACGATTATGCCCCGCTAAATCGCTGGAAAAATGCGATTCCCCATTCCCTTTTGCGACGAAGTATAGCGCATCAGTTTTAGCAGGATGCAGGGATGCCCGGATGGAAGCTAATCCTGGCAGGGCGATAGGCGTCGGCGGCAGGCCACGGCGCGTGTATGTATTGTATTCCTGATCAGTCAGGAGATCTTTCTTGCGCAGGTTACCATCAAATTTTTTGCCGAGGCCATAAATTACGGTGGGATCGGTTTGCAGCAACATATCCGATCGCAACCGGTTGATGAATACGCCAGCCACCATGGTGCGGTCGCTTTCCCTGCCGGTTTCTTTTTCAACGATGGAAGCCAGGATCAATGCCTGATAGGGATCTTTCAGCGGCAGATTCAACGCGCGCCCAGCCCATGCCTCGTTAAGATGAGCTTGCATCGCGTGGTAAGCGCGTTTCAGTATTGCGGTGTCGGGACTGCCCCGTGCAAAAAAGTAGGTATCGGGGAAAAATAACCCCTCCGCTGCTATTTCGTTTGCACCAATCAGTTGCAGAATTTCCTTATCGCTCAGAGTGGTCGTATCGTGACGCACAGCCGAATGCTCGTCCAGAGCCTGTCGAAGCTGCAAAAAAGTCCAGCCTTCTATGAATCTGATCTCACTTTGATTAATGTCGCCTTTGGTGATGCGTTCCAGCAACTGGAGGAGCGAAGTGTTTTCCACGATCTCATAGTCCCCGGCCTTGAGCGATGATGCGAGCCCCATTGCACGTGATAGCAGGATGAACGACCAGACGTCTGGCAAAACACCCGCATCGGCTAATTGCCTTGCAACACTTTTCAAGCTGCTGCCGGGTTCGATGGAAAATTCGTAAGGAACAGCAGGAAGCTGGATGGGTTTATTGACCTGATAGGCAAACCATCCGGTGAAAAGGATTACTCCAGCCGCTAAGAGAAGAGTAAGGCGTTTTAGCGTGCGCATGCGCTATAACGACGAAATCAAACTTTGCGGAAAATCAGTGTACCGTTTGTGCCACCGAAGCCAAATGAATTTGACATCGCCACATCAATTTTCATTTTACGCGCAGTATTGGGAACATAATCCAGATCGCACTCCGGATCCTGGTCGAAAATGTTGATAGTGGGAGGTGCAATCTGATGGTGCACCGCCAAGGCGGAAAATATTGCTTCCACCCCACCCGCCGCACCAAGCAAGTGCCCGGTCATGGATTTTGTGGAGTTGACTACGAGTTCTTTTGCATGCTCACCAAAGCAGCGTTTCACAGCAACCGTTTCGGCGATGTCGCCCAGCGGGGTGGACGTACCGTGAGCGTTGATATAATCCACCTCAGAGGTATTTACGCCTGCGTTCCTGAGCGCGTTTGTCATGCATCGTGCAGCGCCCTCCCCATCCTCGCAGGGGGCAGTCATATGATAGGCATCGGCGCTCATACCGAAGCCGGCCAATTCGGCATAAATTTTCGCTCCTCGGCGCTTGGCATGCTCCATTTCTTCCAATACCAGAATCCCTGCGCCTTCGCCTAGAACAAAGCCGTCGCGGCCTCTGTCCCATGGCCGGCTGGCAGTAATAGGATCATCGTTGCGCGTCGATAGCGCCCGTGCCGAGGCAAAACCGCCAACAGCGAGCGGGGTAACGCAAGATTCCGCACCACCCGCAACCATAATGTCCACATCGCCGTATTCGATTAGACGAGCGGAGTCGCCAATACAATGTGTAGCAGTGGTACAGGCAGTGACAATTGCAAGATTCGGCCCCTTGAAACCGAACATAATGGACAAATTACCCGCAATCATATTGATGATGGTACTAGGGATGAAGAATGGCGAGATTTTGCGCGGACCGCCTGCATGATAGGCGTCGTGGGTATCTTCGATCATCGACAGACCACCGATACCGGAACCGATATTGACACCGATACGCTCGGCATCAAGGTGCGTATCGGCTATATTCCCGATACCCGCATCCTGGACCGCCTGGATCGCTGCAGCCATGCCATAATGGATAAAGATATCCATGCGGCGCGCGTCTTTGGCAGAAAGATAGTGCGTGGCGTCGAAATTCTTGACCTCTCCAGCTACCTGGGACGCAAATGCGGATGCATCGAAACGTGTGATCCGGGTCGTGCCCGATTTTCCTGCGACAATACTGGCCCACGCATCCGGAACGGTGTTACCGACAGGCGAAATAATCCCCATACCGGTTATGACTACCCTACGCTTGGACAAAGTGACTCCGAGTGGGGATGCTTAAAGCAAGGAACTAGTTGGAGTGGGAATTGATGTAATCAATAGCCTGTTGTACGGTATTTATTTTTTCTGCCTGTTCATCGGGAATTTCACATTTAAATTCTTCTTCCAAGGCCATGACCAGCTCTACGGTATCGAGCGAATCAGCGCCCAGATCATCTACGAAAGAAGACTCGTTCTTGACATCCGCCTCGTTAACTCCCAGCTGCTCAGCCACGATTTTTTTTATACGCTGCTCTACATTTTCCATCTAGATACCTCTTCTCCGGTAAGAAAAACGCCGCCATTCTAGCAAGTTTTCAGTATTAATTAAATCAGAACACTATGAAAGATAAAATGAGCCATTGCGAGACACGCTGAGACATGAACCGCCATCCATACTAATTCAGTATCTGACAATGCAATATATTCTATGAATAATACTGCGTTAAAGGGATATCGATGGTCAATCCATGTACATCCCGCCATTCACATGGAGTGTCGCGCCGGTAATATAGCTTGCGTCTGGCGAAGCGATAAACGCGGCTGCTGAGGCTATCTCCTCGGGTTGCCCTAATCTGCCCAACGGCACGTGCTGGATCAGGTCATGCTGCTGTTTATCAGAGAGTGCACGAGTCATGTCGGTCTGTACAAAACCCGGCGCAATGCAATTCACAGTGATGTTGCGGCTGCCCACTTCACGTGCCAGAGACTTGCTGAAGCCAGATATTCCAGCTTTGGCGGCAGCATAGTTGGCCTGCCCTACATTCCCGGTAGCACCTACCACCGAGGATATATTGATGATGCGTCCATACCGGGCTTTAACCATGGCCCGCAGCACCGCGCGGCTCAAACGAAAAACAGATTTGAGATCGGTTTCCATGATTTCATCCCATTCCTCGTCTCTCATCCGAATAACCAAATTATCGCGGGTGATACCGGCATTATTCACCAGTATTGCAATATCGCCAAATTTCTCACGTACTGTTTTAAGAACATGTTCAATCTGAGCGACATCATTTACATTCAATTTCATGCCAGCCCCTTTGATACCGGCCTCTTCCAGAGAACGGCTGATCAATTGAGCGCCATCCTCGGTCGTGGCAGTACCCACCACAGTGGCACCCTGCCTGCCGAGCTTAAGCGCAATGGCCTGTCCGATACCGCGACTGGCACCGGTTACGAGTGCTATTTGATTTTGCAGCATTATTCCCCAGTACGTTCAAAACAAAAATCCACACGGATATACCCTGCACACAGACCAGACGCCAGCAGGCTCTCCCTTACATAAGCATAATTGCAGCGTGCTGAAGCGCTACACCATCCGTCAGCGCATAGCTCCGCAAATTTTCGTCTATACGTTTGTTAAGTCCAGACAGTACCTTGCCCGGCCCGCATTCCACTACATGGGCAACGCCTGCGGCAGCAAAAGAGCGAATCGTTTCTGTCCACCGCACCGGTCTGCATAATTGCTGAACCAGAATTTTTTTTATTGCGGCGGGATCATCGTGTTGTCGCACATCAGCATTATGCAGCAACGGGATTTTCGGGGATTCAAACGTCACCAGCTCCAACTGCTGCCGCATCCTGCTGGCTGCCTGATTCATCAGGGAGCAATGCGAGGGCACACTCACAGGCAACATTACTGCTCGTTTTGCGCCCCTGGATCTTGCCAGTTCCATACCACGTAACACTGCATTTTTATGTCCTGCAACAACGATCTGGCCCGGTGAGTTAAAATTTGCCGGCTCCAGTAATTCCCCCTCGGAAGAACTTGTGACTTCATCGCACACCGCCTGCACCACCTCATCATCAAGCCCGAGGATTGCAGCCATGCCGCCAATACCTTCCGGTACCGCCTGTTGCATCAACTCTGCCCGGAAACGTACCAGCGACAGCGCATCGGCAAACGCCAGCGCCTCCGAGGCTACCAGTGCAGTGTATTCACCCAGGCTATGTCCCGCCACGAAAACCGGTTTCACATCCCCCAAGCTTTCCCAAGCGCGATATACCGCAATACCTGCCGTTAACATCAGCGGCTGAGTGTTAACCGTCAGGTTAAGCTTCTCAAGCGAACCCTCCTCGACCATGGCCCAGAAATCCTGTCCGAGAATAGTGGACGCCTCAGCAAAGGTTTCCCGCACGACGGAAAAATCAGCATAGCCTTTCATCATGCCTGCTGATTGTGAGCCTTGACCAGGAAATACGCATGCGAATATCAAGGGAACTGTCATTGCTGTTCCATATTTAATCGAACAGAACCAAAAATCGGTAACGACTGATAGCAGACAGAAACAGATATCTCGTCATCATTTATTGACCGGAATCGATAAAACGGATACAGATGATCTGTTAATCTGTAGCGAAGTCTATCTACCATCGAACCAGCGCCGCTCCCCAGGTGAAACCTCCTCCTACGCCTTCCAGCAACACCAGCTGCCCCAGTTTAATGCGTCCGTCGCGTACGGCAATATCAAGCGCCAGCGGAATGGAAGCAGCGGAAGTATTGCCGTGCCTGTCCACCGTCGCAACCACTTTTTCCATTGGCAACCCTAATTTGTTCGCGGTAGAAAGAATAATACGGATATTGGCTTGATGCGGAATCAACCAGTCGATATCGGATACTTCCAGGTTGTTTTCAGCCAGAGCCTCGCGCACGACGTCTTCCAGTACTTTTATCGCAAACTTGAAAACAACATTGCCTTCCATCATGACAAACGGCTTGCCTTGAACTTTCCCGCCACATATACTCCCGGGCACAGCAAGGATTTTACGATAATTGCCGTCCGCATGCAGATGACTTGAAAGTATTCCAGGCTGGTCACCTCGGGTCAGTACCACGGCGCCGGCCCCATCGCCGAACAACACACACGTGCTACGGTCGGTCCAGTCGAGTATGCGAGAATAAATTTCGGTACCAACCACCAGTGCGGTATGGCATTTGCCAGCGCGAATAAACATATCTGCAGTAGCAAGCGCGTAGATAAAACCGCTGCATACCGCCTGCACATCAAATGCCGGACAATCGGCAACACCAAGCTTATCCTGCAAAATGCAGGCGGTGCTTGGGAAAATCATGTCGGGCGTGGTCGTGGCGACAATGATCAGGTCGATATCTCCGGCTGTGACGCCTGACGCTGCCATTGCCTTACGGCTGGCGTTGAGTGCCAAATCGCTTGCCATTTCATTGTCTGCCGCGATATGTCGCTGTGTAATACCGGTACGGGTGCGTATCCACTCGTCACTGGTATCCACCATGTGCTCGAGATCCTGGTTCGTAAGAATCTTTTCTGGCAAATAGCCACCAGTTCCAATGATGCGGGAGTACATCATGCTGGACGTTCTTCCGGCAATGGCTGAGAATATGAGGATGGACTCCTGGCGTGATGCGGCAACCCTGCCATGCTTTCACTTATGTGGCGCAACATCCCGCCTCGAACCTCATCCACCGCCCGCGCGATAGCAAAACCGAATGCATAGCTGTCCGCCGAACCGTGGCTCTTGATGACGATGCCGCGTAACCCCAGCAGACTCGCACCATTATATTGGCGATGATCCACCCGGCGCTTGAACGCATTGATAACCGGTAAGGCGACGAGTCCCGCAATCTTTGTGAGCAGATTTCGTCTGAATTCCTCACGCAGATAAGTGGAAAGCATTTGCGCCACCCCTTCCGATGTTTTCAACGCCACATTGCCGACGAAGCCGTCACACACCACCACATCAGTCGTCCCTCTATAAATATCATTACCTTCTATATTCCCATAGAAATTAAGTCCACTGTCGCGTAACAGTTCCGCCGCCTGTTTTACTATCTCGTTGCCTTTTATCTCTTCCTCTCCAATATTCAGCAATCCAACGCTCGGTTTCTCCATGTTTTCCACGGAAGAGACCAGAGTCGCCCCCATGACGGCGAATTGAAGCAGGTGCTCCGCATTACAATCCACGTTGGCACCCAGATCAAGCACATAAGTGCGCCCTCTTATTGTAGGCAGCACTACCGCAAGAGCCGGCCGGTCAATGCCAGGAAGCGTTTTCAACACAAATCGCGAGGTTGCTATCAATGCTCCGGTATTACCCGCGCTGACGCAGGCTTGGGCTTCGCCGCTTTTGACCAGATTGAGCGCAACCCGCATCGAGGAATCTTTTTTGCCGCGTAATGCCATGGCAGGCGACTCATCCATGCCGACAACCTCGCTTGCGGTATGAACCCTCAGTCGTGGACTGGGAGTAAACTTGATAGCCTGCAGTTCTGATTCGATAGCATCGGACAATCCCACCAGAACAATGTCGATTCCAGGATTGCGCTGAAGATAATCGACAGCTGCAGGGACGGTCACATGAGGGCCATGATCGCCACCCATGCAGTCTATGGCTACGGTAATATCCAATTTTTTCGCCCTAGCCTAAGACAAGGCAGGGATAGCTTGAAACTTCGATACTCCCGGAATGACGAGGCGAAATTTAGTCTTCCTTTGTCTTGACGACTTTCTTGCCACGGTAATAACCATTGGGGCTGATGTGATGACGCAGATGTACTTCACCGGTGCTGGAATCCACTGTCAATGGCGAAGTGGTCAAAAAATCATGCGAGCGGTGCATACCGCGCTTAGATGGAGATTTTTTGTTTTGTTGGACTGCCATAGTGCCTAGCTCCTTAAATAAATGTCAATGCAGTTTCTTCAATTGTGCGAGTGCAGCAAAAAGCGGTTTCCCGCTTGCATCAGGCTGCCCCATTTTACCGAGCGAGCACTCGCTCTCTTCGTGACGCGGCGAAATCGGCAGACTAAGAATTATTTCATCCTCAATCAGCGCCGTAACGTCCATGTCAGGCATCGCCAGGATACCATCCGCTGATTCATCTTCTTCAAGACAAGAGAGCTCATGCTCATCCTTCGCCAATAATAGATCCCTCCGCAGATCCAGCACATGCGCGAGTTCGCCCAGACAACGCTGGCATCGAAGATTTATTGATCCCTGAATAACGACTCGCAAAATCGGCTTATCGTTCCTGTCCAGAGCACCACAAATCGCGTACTCCAACTCGCCATGGTTGCTGGTCAGATAATCCTGCAAACGCTCAAGTTCCGGCAGCGTAATTTTACCATGATGTGACACCCCATTACGGGCAAAATCAAGAACGTCTATGATGAGCCGCACAGGCATAAAAAGATCTTTATAAAAATCGAATTGAGCATTCACCTGGCAGTGCCGCTGATACCCATGCTTGCATTACGTTTAGCAGGGCTTGAGGAATTTATCGTTCATCCAACGTTGCGACCTTTAATATTTCTTTCGCATTCGCGATTGATAAATGGACGCATTTAGGATTAGAATTTTAGAGCCCTCCTCTACGGAGGGAGGCACTCATACGGCGCGCATAATATATTTTTTGCCGCCGGGTGTCAAAAACCATCTGAAGCAAACTTTGAAAATACAAAAAACTGCCCAACGGCTTGTATTGGGATCCAGCTCCATTTATCGCCGCGAACTACTCCAGCGCCTCCAAATTCCGTTTGAAGTCTTTTCACCGGAAATAGATGAAGCTCCCCTCGCGGATGAAATGCCTGAAGCCACTGCCCTTCGACTGGCTGCCGCAAAGGCCCATATGGTTGCGCTGACTTATCCGGATGCTCTGACCATAGGCGCTGATCAGGTGGCGGTGCTAGAAGGCATCCAGCTCGGCAAGCCATTGAACCGTATAAACGCCACCCGGCAATTACAATTCATTCGCGGAAAAGAAGTCGTGTTTCATACCGCCCTGGGCCTTTTCAATGGCCCCAGAAACAGCTTGCAGACACGACTTGTCTCTTCTCGCGTCAAATTCCGCAAATTGAGCGACCAGCAAATCGAAAACTATCTTGATAAAGAACAGCCGTACCATTGCGCGGGAAGTGCCAAGTCCGAAGGACTGGGCATTGTATTGATTGAGCATATGGTGAGCGACGACCCCAGTGCACTGATCGGTTTGCCGCTGATCGCGCTGGTGGAAATGCTGACAGGGGAAGGTGTGGAGATAGTGTGAATTCCGGTACGCTCTATCTCATTCCCACTCCGCTTGGCGCGGATGATAGCGCGTGGACAATCCCTGCTGCCGTCAGGCAATGCGCAGCAGGGATTGTCCACTATATTGTCGAGCACCCAAAAACCGCCAGACAATTCCTGAAGCACATTGGCTGCATCCTGCCGTTACAGGAAATCAGGATGCAAGTATTGAATGAACACACTCCGCTCAAGGAATTTTCGAACCTGCTTGCACCATTGCTTGCGGGAAATGATGTCGGCTTATTATCCGAAGCCGGTTGTCCCGCTGTAGCTGATCCCGGAGCAGGATTAGTACGTCTTGCTCATCAAAGGAATCTTCGGGTGGTACCGTTTGTGGGGCCATCTTCCATACTGCTGGCGCTCATGGCATCGGGATTGAATGGTCAGCGCTTCGTCTTTCATGGTTACCTTCCAGCAAAAAGAAACGAACGCATCAGTAAAATCATTGAACTGGAAGGAGACTCGATAGCCCACGATCAAACCCAGATATTTATCGAGACGCCGTACCGCAATCAGAAACTGCTGGAGTCTCTTGTTTTTACCTGCCACGATGACACCGTTCTCTGCATCGCTTGCAATCTCACGCTGGCAAGTGAATATATCTCAACCAGAACAGTCAGGGAATGGAGGCATTCCTTACCTGAGCTCAATGATAAGCCTGCCATTTTCTTGCTGCAGGGCAACGAGGAGCCTTCGAGTAAGTCTTCCGTGACGTCCGCTGCAAGTAAAATCAGGGCAAAGGAGGGTGCACGACGAAGGTCGTAGCCTGATCTGCAATACCAACTAACGTAATGCAGCGAGCCTCGATTTTATTATCTGTATGGAACGATGCTACCGGCAAACCCGAAGCCCCCAAGACTTACTCAGAACCCACAAATACAAGAAATCGATATTTGCTACTGCAATCCCCAGCCATTTCCTGCGCTAATCAGCGTGTCCGCCATCACCGCACCGAAGCGTCTGGCGAAGCGTTCGGCGAATCCTTCCCGCGTAGTGTAATCCACGATGCGCTCAGCCTTGATAATTTCACGCGCCACGTATTCGGCGCTGCCCATGGCGTCTGCAAGTCCCAAATCTATGCTTTTCTGACCGGTCCAGACAACGCCGCTGAACATTTCCGGTGCCTCTTTCAGACGCTCTCCCCTGCCTTGCCGCACCACCTGGATAAACTGCTCGTGGACGTCGCCCAACATTTCTTTGGCGTATTTCTCCTGGTCGGTATTTGGAGGAGAGAAAGGATCGAGAAAACCTTTATTCTTCCCTGCCGTAATTAGCCGCCGCTCGATGCCGAGCTTTTCCATTGCGCCGGTAAAACCGAATCCATTCATCAGTACACCTATAGAACCCACCACGCTGGCCTTATCCACATAAATCTTGTCAGCGGCAACGGCAACGTAATAACCACCCGAGGCACAAATATCCTCGACCACTGCATAAAGAGGGATTTGAGGATACTCTGCTCGCAAACGGCGGATTTCATCGTTGATATAGCCTGCCTGCACCGGGCTTCCGCCGGGGCTATTAATACGCAGAATCACCCCTCGTGTTTTCTCATCCTTGAACGCGTGCTGCAACCCGGCATTAACATTGTCAGCACTGCTAACGCTGTCGGGAGAAATTACGCCACGTAGTTCAACTAATGCGGTATGTTTTCCCGAAATGGATATTTCGTTGCCGCCAAACCACCCTAATCCAAAGAACATAAAAATAAACAGATAGATAAAGGTGAGTAACTTGAAAAATATGCCCCAGCGACGTGTCCGGCGTTGTTCCTGTACAGAAGAGAGCGCCAGTTTCTCAAGTACGCTCTTCTCCCATGTTTCGTTGCGATTTTCTGAATCAGCCATGATTAGTTCAATCCTTCAAGTGAGATAAGCAGCTAGCCGCATGGATTGCGGTGGGCATCAAAAAAAATACTGCCGTCTCGTTATCAAGCATCTTTTTCCCGCAGAATTCACCGATGAAAACTCTCCGACGCACAATTGCGTCAAGTAGCATCAAAATATTAAGTATAACCCCGAACATCGAACCCCTTTCCATCCGATCTTTCGAAAAGCCTGCATTCCTACCGCGACAGGCGATCCCGGATATTCTCGATAAAAAATCTCGTTGCAATACTGTCTAAAAATAATCTCAGGGCCGCCAGAAACTCTTTGCATACCGCATTTCGATAATTCGATCATGCCTCAGAATCTGGCAAAGAATTACCTGATCGACCGTGCGCTCCAATGCTGCTAGCCGCTACAATTTTGCTAGCCACCGCCATTAATATCCAATCCAATTAAAAATTCCTGCAAATCTTCAGTCAGTGGCGCCTCCAAACGCAGGATCTTACCCGTTACGGGATGTGTTACCTCGGCTGCAAAAGCATGCAGAAACATGCGCGCTAACCTTGGTTTCGAGCCAGTCCTGGCCAAACTTTTGTTCAAAGTGAAATCTCCATACTTGTCATCACCAGCGATGGGGAAGCCGAGGTGAGCAAGGTGCACGCGAATTTGATGAGTCCGCCCGGTCTTTAGTTCCGCTTCCAGCAGACTGAAACTCTGCCAGGATTTTTTCAGCGTAAATACTGTGTGCGCCCCCATTGGCACTTTGTTTCCTCCCTTATCCATGGCTACAGCAACACGCCGTTCCCCAGCGGCCGTCACATACTTGTTAAGAGGCAGCTTAACGCTTTGTCTTGAGTTACTCCATTTGCCTTTCACCAGTGTCAGATAACGCTTTTCCATTAGGCCTACGCGGATTTGCCGATGCAATTCAACAAGGCTCGCACGACTTTTGGCAAGAAAAAGAATTCCGGACGTCTCCCTGTCAAGGCGATGAACCAACTCCAGGAACTTCCAATTGGGATACTGGGCACGCAATTGCTCAATGACACCAAAACTCACACCGCTCCCGCCATGCACCGCAACGCCCGCAGGCTTGTTGATAACCAGAAGCGTTTCATCCTGAAATAAAATTCCAAAGGAAATTAATGGGGACGCGGCAATTCTTTTCCCGGCTTGGGCACCATTTTCAGCCATTCTTATCGGCGGAATACGCACCATATCACCCAACTGGAGCTTGCGGTCGGCATTGACACGCTTGCTGTTAAGCCGCACCTGCCCGCTCCGCAATAGCTGGTAGATATGGCTTTTAGGTACGCCTTTGAGGCGTTTGACCAAGAAATTATCTATACGCTGGCCATTGCTGTCCTCTCCCACGATTTCCTTGACTACAGCGCTTGGAGGAAATTCTTTGCCTAAATCCTTAATTCTACTTATACTTACCAATTCGGGGTACCAGCCTATCCTTTATCCGGTGCGCAAAGTGGCGCTGTTGAGGGGATTTTGTCCGATAGAGACAAGAGCCAACCCCAAAAAACTGGTTAACCTCGCTCACCAATAAAGTAGCGATGGTAATTGATTTGCGCGCTCAAAGCACACGTAGATTTCAGTTTTCAGTTTCGTAGCGCCCGCCTGCCGGGATAGCCATAGTCGAAAACCTGATTGAAACTTAATTTCCTGGTTCTGCTTACAAGAAAAGCAGGGCCACAGTGACCAGCTAGAGAAATAGTCATCTTTAACAAGCAGCCCGACATCATGACCAAGTTGCCTGACTAAATAGTTCTCGTATACGTACGTCGGATATAGTCTCCCTCGTGCGTAGGCTGTCTGCCCGTGACTAGAGCGCGGGAGGCATAAAATGAAACGCATGCTATTTAATGCGACACAGCCGGAAGAACTCCGTGTCGCCATTGTTGATGGCCAGAAGCTTATTGATCTCGACATTGAATCCGCCGGCAAGGAACAA
>JBDTDT010000118.1:0-11214 GCA_039922995.1 Nitrosospira sp.
GCTGGATCCCCGAGGCCGACGGCCTGGGATGGAACGATACCGATATGCTGATGCAGCAGGTCGCACAGCTCAACCGTGAAAAGGAAATCCTCCCGCCCCCAGGCGATCATGTCCATTGAAAATCAAGATTAGAAGGATCTTCGAATAAATTCTCCGCCAGCATCCCCGCTGGTGGATTCGCAGACTTATTCAGACGTCCTTAAGGCTGCTTTATCCATTCAACGAGTGGTTGCCACTGAGCCAGATCGCGTTCAGCCTGGTAGAGCGGTAGGTCAAAAATACCTTTGCCGTTGAAAGCAGCATTGACATATACCATGGTATCTCTCAGATAAGTGAGAACGGGGAGATCATACTGCCTAAGAAATTGTTCCAGTGTAGCAGCAGCCCGGGTACGGGGATCGACACGCATTCCGATAATACCGATAAAAGTTTTGTGCTTCCGCACCGCTCTTTCCTCCATCAACTGATCCAGGAAATCCCGCGTGGCAGACATGTCGAATACCGACGGCTGCACCGGTATGATGATCTTGTGCGCAAGCTTCAATGCGTGAGCAAGATTTTTGCCGTGCATGCCTGCAGGAGAATCCAGTACAAGCCAATCATTGTTTTCCGGAATATCCGGATGGATTTCATCGCGTTCCGCATCGAGGCTGGCAATACTCGGTAACTCGGCGGGACGCAACGCGAGCCAGCCCAACGATGATTTTTGACGATCCAGATCCCATATCACGACCCGCTGATTCTGACCGGCAAGATAAGCAGCCAGATTGGTTGCCAGTGTAGTTTTACCGCACCCACCCTTGGGATTCGCCACCAGAACTGTTTGCATAAATTAACCCTGTTTGTCCTCGTTTATCAATTTATTCTGCTGCTGCACCGATACGTTATCAGCGACCTTATCCTGCCCCGCTTCCATAGATGTTTGCAAAAGCGGCATCACCTCGGCATGGTCAGTGTCCGCTGCCAGCCCAGGTGCAGGTAACAATTCCATACTTCCACTTGACTCAAGCAGCGTCCCCAGTTCCTCCAATGGAGGTAATTCCTCCAGAGACCGCAGATTAAGATCATTAAGAAAATCCGTGGTGGTCGCATACAAAGCGGGTCTACCCGGAACATCACGATGTCCAATGGCGCCTATCCAACCCCGCGACTCCAAAGCCTTGAGCACCGGACCGGAAACCGCGACACCGCGGATTTCTTCGATATCGCCGCGTGTTACCGGCTGCCGGTAGGCGATGATGGCAAGTGTTTCCAGCACCGCCCTTGAGTAGCGCGGCGGCTTTTGCGGATTAAGCCGGTCAAGAAATTTCCGCATCTCAGGCCTCGCATGGAAGCGCCACCCGCTGGCAACATTCACCAGCTCCACTCCCTTGTAGTCCCAATCGCGCGCCAACTCTTCGAGCAACCTGCGCAGCACTTCCGCACCAAGCTCTTCATCAAACAGTTTTTTCAGTTCGGACACTGGCAGCGGGTCCGGGCTAGTAAGCAATGCCGTTTCAAGAATTCGTTTGATTTCATCCGGATTTGATAATCCGGACGAGCTAGACGCTCGCAAGGAAACCGATTGATCTGACATAAATGATTCCGAAAGATTGAGACTGGGTGACTTCCACCCGACTTTCCCTGACCAGCTCCAGCAACGCAAGAAAAGTTACCACTACTTCCGCCACAGGGGCGGTGGAGCTGAACAATTCACTGAACTCGACAAATTTATGTCCGTGCAATTGACGCAGAATGCGACTCATGTGTGCACGAACCGAAAGCTCTTCCCGAGTGATATGATGGTGGCGATTTGCCTGTGAGCGCGCGATCAGCGTAAGCCAGGTGTTACGCAGATCATCCATGCTGACATCCGGCAAGCGCTTAACCGCCGCCTGGTCAATCCATACCTGCACCCGGGAAAAATCCCTTTCAGCCTGCGGTAATTCATTAAGGCGTTGTGCGGCAAGTTTCATTTGCTCGTATTCCAGCAGCCTGCGCACCAGCTCAGCGCGCGGGTCATGGTCCTCTTCAGCCAGTGCAACAGGCCGCGGCAGCAGCATCCGTGACTTTATCTCAATCAGCACGGCGGCCATCAGGAGGTATTCCGCAGCCAACTCCAGTTGATTGGCGCGCATCATCTCGACGTAGGCCATGTATTGACGCGTAAGCTCAGCCATGGGGATGTCCAGCACGTCCAGATTGTGCTTGCGAATAAGATAAAGCAGCAAATCAAGGGGACCTTGAAAAGTATCAAGAAATACTTCCAGTGCATCCGGCGGAATATATAAATCCTGCGGCATCTCGCTCAGCGGCTCGCCGTGGATTTTTGCGACGGGACCAGCAACGGCGGGATAGAGGGAATCGTTCATTCAGCGTAGTACGTCCGAGATAGCATTACGTAGCAGATCCAAATAAATAACCCAGAAGTGGGGCGTTAAAAGCGACTGGATAGCCAGCATGCCGTGATGCCTGTAGTTATATATGAATAACTATATGCCACCCGCTCCTTTTTACCTCCAGTCATACCAGATAGCATATTTCTGACCTACTACTGCCTTTACTGCATCAAGAATAATCCAGTCCCATCGCCTCTCTGACGTCGCGCATGGTTTCCTGCGCCAGCTTATCGGCTCTCTCACACCCGTCCGCGATGATATTGCGGATCAGTGTAGGGTCTTCTTCGTACATTCGCGCACGCTCATGCATGGGTTGCTGCTCCGCGAGTATTGCATCGATAACTGGCTGCTTGCATTCAAGGCAGCCGATGCCCGCGGTCGTACAACCTTGTTGCACCCACTCCCTGGTTTCCGCATTCGAATAAACGAGATGAAATTGCCACAACGGACACCTGGCAGGATTACCGGGGTCGCTGCGCCTGATACGTGCCGGATCGGTCGGCATCGTCCGTATCTTCTTTATGACGCTGGTTTCATCCTCCCGCAGATTTATGGTGTTATTGTATGATTTCGACATTTTTTGCCCATCCAGCCCCGGCATTTTAGATGCGTGGGTAAGCATGACTTCAGGCTCGGAAAGAATCATTTTGCCGCCACCTTCAAGGTAGCCAAATAACCGTTCCTGGTCGCCCATGCTCAAGTTTTGCTGCTCGTCCAGGAGCGACTTCGCTGCGGCTAGCGCCTCATCGTCGCCGTGTTCCTGGTATCGATTCCGCAGCTCTCGATAGACCTTGGATTTTCTGGAGCCAAGCTTCTTTATCGCCAACTCGGCTTTCTCCCGGAATCCCGCTTCCTTGCCGAAGATATGATTAAAGCGGCGCGTGATCTCGCGGGTAAACTCGATATGGGGCGCTTGGTCTTCGCCTACCGGCACGCGATTGGCGCGGTAAATGAGAATATCTGCGCTTTGCAGCAAGGGATAACCCAGGAAACCATAAGTACTCAGCTCCTTCTCGGACAATTTCTCCTGTTGATCCTTGTAGGACGGAACGCGCTCCAGCCATCCGAGCGGGGTGATCATGGAAAGAAGCAGATGCAACTCCGCGTGCGCGGGCACTCGCGACTGGATGAACAAGGTTGCCTGTGCTGGATCCACCCCGGCCGCAAGCCAATCTATCACCATATCCCAGACATGTTGCTCGATGACTTCCGGGGTATCGTAATGTGTGGTGAGAGCATGCCAGTCGGCAACGAAAAACAGACATTCGAACTGGTGTTGCAACTCCACCCAGTTTTTTAGTACGCCGTGGTAATGCCCCAAATGCAGGCCGCCAGTGGGACGCATACCCGACAAAACTCGATCAGTGAACATGTTACCGTGCCCTTATTAATTCTTGATCCCGACGTTTTTTCAACTTTCCAGTCCAAAAAACCATACCACCATTTGAATCGTAATCCCGATAATAGGCCCGATAATGGCACCGAGCACCCCAGTGATCAATAGAAACAGCAGGATCATAAAGCCGTATGGTTCAATCTTTGCAAAAATATGTGCCATGTGGTGGGGTAGCAGGCTTGTCGCAATGCGGCCACCATCCAGGGGCGGCAGGGGCAGCAGATTCAGCACCATCAATATCACATTGATTTTAATGCCCGCTTCGCCCATCAATATCATGGGCCTGGCTAGCTCGCTTTCCGGCAGGGCAAGACCAAGCTTGATTACTGGTGCCCATAGTAACGCCATGAAAAGATTTGCGCCCGGTCCAGCCAGTGCTACCCATAGCATATCCTGTTTTGGACGGCGCAGCGCTGCGAAGTTAACCGGCACCGGCTTTGCCCAGCCGAACAGGATTCCCCCCAGCAATAGCGTCAATAATGGAAGGAGGATGGTGCCTACCGGATCGATATGCCTGATTGGGTTTAGACTGATACGTCCCTGAGCATAGGCGGTAAGATCTCCAAAGTGCCTGGCCACATAACCATGAGCGGCTTCGTGCAAGGTAATGGCAAAAATCACCGGTAGCGCATAAATGGCAACATTCTGAACGACGCTATCCATGCGCGATTCCGAAAGGCACTAGACTGCCCTTGCCCTGGCGTATCAACTCTGGCGTGTCGCCGGTCAGATCAATCACCGTGCTCATCTCAAGCCCACAGGCGCCGCCATCCAGAATCAGTTCCACGTGATGTTCGAGGCGGTCACGAATTTCCGCGGTATCGTTGAGCGGAAACGCATCCCCTGGCAGGATTAAGGTAGAACTTAACAAAGGCTCGTTCAACTCCGTCAGCAACGCCTGTACCACGGGGTGATCGGGTATTCGCAGGCCGATAGTATTACGTTTGGGATGCAGCAACCGGCGCGGTACTTCGCGTGTCGCCTGGAATATGAAAGTGTAGCTGCCCGGTGTACTGGCCTTGAGCAGTCTGTATTGGCTATTGTTGATTTTTGCGTAATGAGAAATTTCGGACAAATCCCGGCACATCAGCGTAAAGTGATGCCGTTCATCTACTTGTCGTATGTCGCGAATCCGGGTCATTACGTTCTTGTCTCCCAGTTGGCCACCCAGCGCATAACAGGAATCGGTTGGATAAGCGATTACGCCACCGGCTCGTACGATAGCCGCCGCCTGCCGTGTCAAGCGCAACTGGGGGTTATCCGGATGAATGGAAAAAAATTGGGCCACGCGAGAAACGGTTTCTGGTTTTAGTTTTCAGGGTGCTACTAATAATTCAAGGGAACTCATGGTCAAACCGGGAAGGCGAAGATACCTGCCTTTAGCGGCGTTTCTTGATATTGACCCGCAAATGCCGGGCATGTCGGCGCTACCACTAAATTATTCCATGCCAATCATGCCATACGGGCGTGCAACCAGGAGGCAACTCCGGCATCCGGCCCAGGTCAAAATAACTTTCTCCGGGTCCGTGAAAATCAGAGCCTCGCGAGGCCAGCAAACCAAGGCGCTGCGTATGGCGCGCAAACAGCAGAGATTGTTCCGGCGTGTGGCTGGAGGTAATAACCTCGATTGCCTCTCCGCCGAGAGAGCGAAATTCCAGCAATAACGCGTCCAAGGCATCCTTGCCCAGCTTGTAGCGCGCAGGATGGGCGATGACGGCTCTGCCGCCGCTACCGCGTATCCAGTTGACCGCATCGCTTAGCGAAACCCATGTATGGGGCGCATATCCAGGCTTGCCCTTGACCAGGTATTTTTTGAATACGGATTTCGTGTCCTTGGCGTACCCTTGCTGAACCAGAAAACGAGCGAAGTGCAGGCGGCCTATCAATCGTCCACCGCCTGCATGACTGCGAGCACCTTCAAAACTGCCATGGATACCGAATTTATCGAGTTGCGCGGCAATATTGCGAGCGCGCACCGTTCGTCCGTCACGAATGGATACCAGGCCTTGAGCCAATGGGGAGTAGTCGGGGTCAATCCCGAGGCCGACAATATGCAAGGTTTGATCCCGCCAGTTGACGGAGATCTCCACCCCGTTGATAAAGGAAATATGCTTTTCGGAAGCGGCCTGGCGCGCTTCATCGAGTCCGCCTACGTCGTCGTGGTCCGTCAGCGCCAGCATCGTCACTCCACGCACGGCGGCGTGTTCCACCAACTGCGCCGGTGTCAGCAATCCGTCTGAAACCGTGGAGTGGCAATGAAGATCAATGTTGGGCATGAAGGAAGCTATTTCGCCTAAGTAAGCCAAGTAAGAGACGCATCATAGCAAATTAGGGGGGGTATGAAAAATCAACCGCGCGGAAGAATGGGAAAATCCTTTATTTCGGTAGAAACCGTACGCAAAAACCCGGAACAAAGTATTGACTTGCTTATTTTGCATCTCACGTGACAAATGATTAGCAGCCTGTCGGATTTAAAGGAAATCGGCTGCAAAAGCGTCTGGCTGGTCTATATTTCGCCGCTTTTTCGACCAATAGAACAACTATTGGGCCTTCAAAATCGTCAAAATCTACCCTCACCCAGTCACATTTTCGCTTCGATTCTTTAAGTCCGACAGACTGCTAGCCATTCCAAAGTGTATTTTCGGGTAAAGTAGCGCGGAATGCCATAATCGCTACTTTTCAAGTGCAGTAAATGGATTTTCTGCCAATCTTTGTCAACATCAAAAACCGCGATTGTCTGGTAGTCGGCGGCGGGGAAGTGGCTGCCCGCAAGATCGCATTGCTGTTGCGCGCGGGTGCTCGCGTCACAGTGATCGCTCCGGAACTTTGTACGGAGCTCAGTGGGCAACTCAGTGAGCAACCGAATGGGCAATTGCGTGCGCAACTTCCCCGGGGAGTGATCACCCATCGCGCCGAAGCCTTTTATCCGGATCATCTGGGCGATGCGGTGCTGGTTATTGCCGCTACCGATGACCCTGTGGTCAACCGGCAGGTTTCCGAAGCTGCCGGACGACTGCATATTCCCGTCAACGTCGTAGACAATCCGGATCTCTGCTCTTTCATCATGCCCGCCATTGTGGATCGCTCCCCCGTTCTGGTCGCAATTTCGAGCGGGGGTGTCTCGCCAGTGTTAGCAAGGCTGCTGCGAGCGCGTCTGGAAACAATGATACCCGCAGCATATGGTCGGCTGGCGGCCTACGCGGGGGAGTTTCGTGAGCGCGTCAAATTACATTTCACGCATCCGGCTAAACGACGCAGATTCTGGGAAAGCATGTTGCAGGGAACGTTTGCCGAAATGGTCTTTGCCGGCAAGGACAAGGCGGCAAAAGCGTATCTGGAACGTTCTCTCGAAAACGAGACGGCAGATTCGGCACAATGGGAAGCGCTGGGAGAAGTTTATCTTGTGGGCGCGGGGCCGGGAGATCCCGAGCTGCTGACTTTCCGCGCCATGCGTTTGATGCAGCAGGCAGACGTAGTTGTATATGACCGCCTGGTATCGCCTGCGATACTGGACATGGTACGCCGGGATGCGCCTCGCATTTATGCCGGGAAGGAACGTAGCCATCATGTCATGCCGCAGGAATCCATTAATGAATTACTCGTACGGCTGGCCAAAGAAGGCAAACGCGTGCTGCGGCTGAAAGGGGGTGATCCCTTTATTTTTGGCCGCGGGGGTGAAGAAATTGAGACTTTATCCGGCCAAGGCATCCCCTTTCAGGTAGTTCCAGGTATCACAGCTGCATCGGGCGCGGCTTCCTATGCTGGGATTCCCTTGACTCATCGCGATTATGCCCAGTCTTGTGTCTTCGTAACGGGCCATCTCAAAGATGGAAGCGTAGATCTGGACTGGCAAATGCTGGCGCGGCCAAACCAGACAATCGTAATTTATATGGGGTTGCTTGGATTGCCGGTGCTATGCCGGCAACTTATTGAGCACGGACTGCCTGCCGGGATGCCTGCCGCCATCGTGCAGCAGGCAAGCACTCGCAACCAAGTGGTACTGACCGGTACGTTGGAGACACTTCCTAATTTGACCGCTGCTGCAAACCTGAGCCCACCGACGCTTATTATCGTTGGTGAAGTGATCAAGCTGCATCGGACGCTTGCCTGGTTCGAACCCGAGGGTGATCCACATGCTACCCGACCTGGCGGCCGGGAATGATGGTATTGATATAACTCTTTATTAAAATTAGATAAAAAAAGCGCCCTAAGTTTTGGGCGCTTTAGCCTTTCCGAAATAAATGATTGTTTCTTATTTATTCGGCTGTGGCGTGATACGTAGATACGGACGTGGCGCCTTATACCCTTTGGGGAATTTCTGTTTGATGATCCCCTCATCCTGAATTGTCAGGGGGATAATCACGTCATCTCCGTCCTTCCAGTTGGCCGGAGTGGCTACGGAACAATTATCAGTCAGTTGCAACGCATCAAGAACTCGCAGCACTTCATCAAAATTCCGGCCGGTACTCATAGGATAGGTAATGATGAGGCGTACTTTCTTCTTGGGATCAATGATGAACAGCGAACGGACAGTCATCGTTTCTGACTGATTCGGATGAATCATGTCATACAAGGCCGCAACTTTTTTGTCCACATCCCCAATGATGGGGAAGCCGACAGTAGTATTTTGCGTTTCTTCAATGTCTTTGATCCATCCCGCATGTTTATCCACTGGATCAACCGATAATCCAATGGCTTTAACGTGGCGTTTATCAAATTCCGACTTGAGTTTCGCAGTCATTCCCAGTTCAGTGGTGCATACAGGCGTGAAATCTGCCGGGTGAGAAAATAACACCACCCAGGAGTCACCCATCCATTCGTGGAATTTAATCTTGCCGATTGAGGAATCTTGTTCGAAATCAGGTGCGGTATCGCCCAGGCGTAAAGTCATGACATCCTCTCTAAGTTAAGAAATTGGTTTGAATTGGCTGGAAATTGACTATCCCAATATATCCTGACTGGTTCAACGACTCAACAATTATTATTGCAGACGGACAACCTATCAATACATTATATTTTGTTCCGATAAATATAATGTCGTACGAGCTATCGACAGTCTTCAGGATATAGGCTCAACCTCATCGCGAACCGGAAACCCCCATGAATAGGGGCGTTCATATTTCAGCAAAATTTTGTAATAAGTCCGGACGGATTCTGCCAGGATAACCGCTTCACCCCCGCGTGCATAGCCATGCTTGAGACCGTGGTAATATTTACTGACACCCAATAGTGGTAGCGTTGTTTTCAGATCTACCCATGAATCAGGATTCAACTTAAGCCGCTGCGCTAGAATGCGCGCATCTTCTATGTGGCTAGAGCCCTGGTTATATGCCGCCAATGCCATCCAGGTGCGGTCCGGTTCCTTGATGCGTAGCGGCAATCCGTCTTTCAGCATTGCTAAATAACGTGCCCCGGCGAGTATGTTCTGCCGTACATCCAGGCGGTCGGTTACCTTCATCTGGTCAGCGGTAGTTTCCGTTAACATCATGATTCCCCGCACGTTGGCCGGCGAGACCGCCAAATGGTTCCAGTGGGATTCCTGGTAGGCCAATGCTGCGATCAACCGCCAGTCGATTCCCGTTAATTCTTCGGCACTGTGAAAATGATCGCGTAAATCCGGCAGCAACGTCCTCCTTTTGTTCAGAATACCGATGATGTCCGCCGGTTCCAGTCGCTCGATGTGGCCATAATATCGATCGAGCAAACGTGTCAAAGTGCCATCCTGTTTGATTCGGTTAAAAAATTCTTGCGTCTTTTTTAATAATTCACGCTCGACATAAGGCGAAAATGCCCACGCTCTACCCGTTGGTTCGCCTAAATTGAAAGCAGTACCCAAATTAGGGTAAAAATTCCTGGCGAGATTGATCTGATTGGAATCGACAACCACATGGTCGATTTTGCCTTCCGCCAATTTGGCGAACAGTTCTTCCACTGTGATATTCACCTCGGCCCATTTTAAACCTGGAACTTCCTGTTTTGCCCGATTCAGCTGTTCGGCATACGTGGCCCCACTCGCAATTTCGATAGTTTTCCCCACGAGTTGCTGAACATTTTTAGGTTTCGGGTAGTCCGTATTGTAGGCTACCTGGGGTTGCACAAGCTGATAGACAGGGCCGAAGCGAGCGCGCAATGCGTGCCTGTCGCTAATGCTTAACCCGGCAACGAAATATCCCTGATGCTTCTCAAGGCTTAACATGGCTTCATCCATTCCTGGTACAACTCTGAACTTTATCTTTGTGCCCAAATCGTGCGCGAATTCAGAAGCGAGATCAAACTCCAGTCCTGCATATCCGCCTTCGGAATTCTCGTAATAGGTATCAGGACTATTCACTGTAATGACGACCAGTTCATCGATTTTATCGAACGGTGGAACTGGTTTTTCAAAAGAATCACAGGCAGCAAACATGAGGCCGCAAGCGACAGGGATAACAAAGTAAGGGAACAAATGTAGATAAGTGCGCATGTATTAGAGACAAGCCAAATGCGTGAACATTCTGGCATGTTTGTCTTGCACTAGCATGAGATAAACGTGAGAGAAACTGGTAAAATGTCTACTTGCATAGCGGAGAGGTACCGAAGTGGCCATAACGGCGCTGACTCGAAATCAGATGGTCAGGGTAACCTGGCACGTGGGTTCGAATCCCACCCTCTCCGCCAATCTGGCATCCTAATTCATCCAGTAAAGTCCTGAATAACCAATGAATACGGCGATATATCCGTATTTATTGTCCAGAGTAATGTGGTAACATCCTGTTGAATCCGACATTAAACCGTGGTAAATTTGGTGGTAACAAAATTACCACTGTGAAAAGTTACCACAATAGGAGTTGTCGCGATGGCTACCAATCTGCTATCCGCCGCAAAGTGCAAGAATATTACCAGTAATGGAGCGGGGATTCACAAGCTGCATGACGGCGATGGTCTTTACTTGTGGGTGTACCAAGATGGCCGCAAGTATTGGCGGATGCGCTATTGGCAGGCGGGCAAGGAAAAATCCCTTTCCCTGGGGGTATATCCCAAAGTCAGCCTGAGCGATGCCCGGAAGAAGCGCGATGAGCTGCGCCAGCAGCTGCAAGCCGACCTCGACCCCTCCGCCGAGCGCAAAGCTACTAATCTGCGAAAAAAGCTGGCCGCTGAAAATTCCTTTGAAGCTGTTGCCTGTGAGTGGTATGGCAAGCAATTGCATACCTGGGTGCCGCACCATGCCAGCGATGTAAAACGGCGCCTGGAAAACAATATCTTCCCGACGATCGGCAAGCGTCCCATCGATCAGATTGAAGCGCCAGAGCTGCTCCAAACCATCCGCAAGATAGAAGCCCGTGGCGCATACGACCTTGCGCACCGCGTGCTGCAGGTGTGTGGGCAGGTGTTCCGCTATGGCATTGCTACCGGGCGCTGCACCCGCAACTTATCCATAGATTTGCGTGGCGCACTGACCCC
>JBDTDT010000119.1:0-2715 GCA_039922995.1 Nitrosospira sp.
AATTAAATGTTGGAAATACTCAATCAGCAAAATATCCGGGCGTTTCCGGATGAGAACTAGTTAGGATGAAACCTATCCTAAATTGGCACCTTGATGCCGTTTTGAAAGAGGGCGTCCATTCCATTAGAGCCCGAGGAGAAGTTTGGCTGCCTGCTGATGGCATGGTGGGACGGCCGGGGTGCCGCCCGAGTGTTCGCGCATGAGGGCGATGCGCTGCTGATGGAGCGGGCGATGGGCAGCGGTGCCGCTGCAGGCAGGGGCGCGCTGCTCGAGATGGCGCTAAATGGCCGGGACGACGAGGCAAGCCGGATCATGTGCCATGCCGTGGCGCGGCTCCACGCACCGAGAGCCCGCCCGGTCCCCGATCTCATTCCGCTTGCCCGCTGGTTCCATGAACTGGCGCTGGTCGCTGAAAAGCATGGCGGTATGCTGAAGGTCTGCGCGGCAACCGCCCACGAGCTGCTGGCGTCGCCGCGGGACATCGTGGTGCTGCACGGCGACATCCACCATGGCAATATCCTCGATTTCGGCGCCCGCGGCTGGCTGGCGATCGACCCCAAGCGCCTGACGGGCGAGCGCGGTTTCGACTACGCCAATCTGTTCTGCAATCCTGAACTCGCGACCGTCGCCGCTCCCGGTCGCCTTGTCCGGCAGCTCGATGTAGTGGTTGAGGCCGCAGGGCTGGAACGCCGGCGTCTCCTGCAATGGATCGTGGCTTATGCGGGTTTGTCGGCGGCCTGGTTTCTCGGGGATGGGAACGGGGAGGCGGCGGGCGCTGATCTTGCCGTTGCCCAGCTGGCCGCGGCGGAATTGGCCTCCGTAAGCGGCGAGTAACGAAGGGCTGGATGAAATCCGCCCTTTTCCTTCGCTTGTGCACAAAAACGTGGATGCCGCGTTGTAAAGCTTGGCTCTATGGCCTGCGCTTCGCGCCTTGCCTTCGTGTTTTTCGGGCAACAACGCGGTTGCGAAATAGGTGTTAAAGGCCTTAGTGCAATGACTGCTCCTTTTGTTTTCATATTTCCATTATTATGGAATAATATCACCGCTGTAATGCTCTATTTAATCGCCTGGCATTTCGAATCCGGGCCGATCTACCCGGAGGAATCGCTGGTTGCCGTCAATTTATCGATAAATTTTTGAAAGGAGGAAGAAATGAAAGTGATTGCCGGACTGTGTTTTGCGATGATGTTATGCGGATACGCGAATGCGGGTTGGCAGGCTTTTGCTGATACCACGGAGGGAGTGGTTTACTACGATCCAGATAAAGTTACTAAGCTTCCCGATGGGACGATTAGTGCATGGTTGAAATATAACATTACCCCATCCGAGGTAAACGAGGGAATGCCTTTGTTCCCCCAATTTAAGGAATATGGTTATTCTGAAGCGAAGGAGGTTATTAATTGTGCGACACAGAAAGTAAGATTAGCTGCTCTTCATCATTATGAAAAGCAGGAAAAACTTTTTATGCTCGGACATATAGCCCCGTAGCAGTGGAATTCAGGGATATTCATGGGAGTCAGGTTAAAGGTCTTGAGAAAATCGTCTGCGGGGAAACGTGATTCGAATGATGTAGGCCGCATTTATTGATATAAATGCTTAGTGAAATCATTGCCTAGCAGCCAGTTGGCCTTAAAGGAAGTCGGTTGCAAAAGCGTTTAGGGCGTGTTAACACTTATTTTGCGCCCGCGACGTCCCGTCCCTTCGGGTTGCGCACGAAAAATGCGCATGCCGCGTTGCAAAGCGCAGGCCATAGGTCCGCTCTGGCCTGCGCTTTGCGCCGTGACTCCGCGTTTTTCGTGTAGCAACCCAGGTGCGAAATAAGTGTTAACAGACTCTAGCTGGCCCATATTTCGCCGCTTTCCGCTCACAAAGGCCAATAGAACAACTATTGGCCTTCAAAGTCGTCAAAATCTACCCTCACCCCGTCACATTTTCGCTTCGATTCTTCAAGTCCGACAGGCTGCTAGCGGCCGCAGTTTCCTCGGGCTACCCTCTTCCAAAAACTCCGAAGGAGCTTCGACCCTGGATATTCGCGTATCCCCCGCCATTCCTGCACCTTCGCGATATCTGCACCATTATCAGGCGCATTGGTTGCGGCGGCGGTCTGTGTCACGTGCGCCCCATGTTTTCCCCGCGATACGGAGCCTTTCTAAATATTTCAGCGCCACCTCGAAGTAAACAGAGTCTGGGCGTGCCCGGTGTGAGTGCGATCCGGGGGTGGCGATGGACATTGTTCTTGACTGGCCGAAATAAAGGCAGGTCAGCATCTTGTCCATGCCCTGCGCCTTTCAGGCATTCTTCCCTACTAAAGGCTGCATACAGGTGCGTGGGATCAAGCGCAGCTTGCCGCCTTTACCTTGCGCCCACAAATGCGCAACCCATCGGCGTGTCTGACAATAGTCTTTTACCTTCGGTTTGGTGAGTTCTTCCCGGCGCAAGCCATGGTAGAGCATAGAACAAGACCGCGAGAATAGGGCGGTCGCGTTTGCCCTTGAGCGTGCCGCATTGAGAGCGGATAACAGGACGCATCTGGACATCGCCCCAGCGCATGGGTATCGCCATTGCAATGAAGATCGGGCATCACCATTATCACAGGATAGCCGCTCCCACTGAAGTCCTGGTCAGGGACACGCGCATAGCCTGATTTCATACGCCGGTTCCTTAAATGATTTTAGAAACAGGATGCCGGCGCACTCCAAAGGAAAAAAACACGCC
>JBDTDT010000120.1:0-5132 GCA_039922995.1 Nitrosospira sp.
TCGCATTTGATTATTGAAATATGAAAGCAAAAACCCCTGGCATGCCATTCATCCTCATGCTGATCCTGATTGCTGGTGACCCGGTATTCGCCGCAGGCGCCACATCGCCAGAAAATGAAGGGATGCCCATTGTAGATGTGGTCGAACGGCCGAGCGAATACCGGCAAGATGACATCGACATCAAAATACAAAACGACGGCGAAAAAATCATTGTGGATGCCAATTTTACCGTACCGGTCACGCCCCATCACGCATGGGCGGTTCTGACGGACTTCGATAACATACCCCGCTTTATGTCAAGCGTCCAGTCCAGCAAAGTCATTCATAAAACCAGCAACCATCTGCAGGTCTCGCAAAAGGGCGCCACAAAATATGGTCTCTTCACTTTTTCATTTGAATCAGTCCGCGAAATCAATTTATCTCCTTTCAGGAAGATTCGAGAGCGAATGATTAGCGGCAATATGCGCGCCATGGAGGAAACGACTCAACTATTGCCCGAGGGCAACCAGACCCGCATCATCTATCACGCGAATATTGTTCCCAATATCTGGATTCTCAAGTTCGCTGGACAAATTTTCATCGAGAATGAAGCAAGGAAGCAGTTTCAGGAAATGGCAAACGAGATGATCAGGAGGAAACAGCGAATAATCTCAAGCAAGTGATTGGGCCTGAATCCAGCCATTGAATATGCAGCGGATTGTGAGATGGGCGCCATGAAGAACCTTATTCGGACGTTCCCTTGCTCCTTTCAAATATAAAACATGTTTCGCCCCAGTTCCGGGTTGTTCTGGACTTCACTTCAAGGCCCGCCTGTTCCATCAGTGTTACGGCCTCCCGCTGCTCGTCGCTCGTCCCCAGTTCGACAATAACAGACCGAAGATCCGGATTTCTCAAAGTATTCGCGGCGCCTTTAATAATGGCAATTTCGATGCCATCCACATCTATCTTGATGTAATTGGGACAGGGTAATCCCCATTTCCCGCACAAATCGTCCAGCGTTACGCCGAACATGCCCTGAATGTGGCTGGCCGCTTTCTTCATGGTATTCAAATCTTCTTTTCCAAACTGTGAACGATTCCCGCCCCCGATGAATTTGGGAATATACAGTTTCGAAAAGCCGCTAACGCCGGATATGGCGACGCCATAAGTGGTAATATTCTTTTCAAGCTTGTTTAGATATATGTTCCTGTTGAGCAAATAATAATTGATGCACTGAGGCTCAAATGCATACACTTTTATTTTATTGCCGAATTTCGTGGCAGGGTATAGGGAATATTGGCCGATATTTGCCCCCAAATCAAAAAAACACGAGTCGGGTTCAAAACTGTCCAGCCAGTCCAGGGTATCCGGTTCCTTGATGGAGTATGTCTTTGCACGTTGCAGCGTTCGCACATTATCCACCGCGATACGTATGGATTGGCCCTTGACGTTTACTTTTGTGTAGCCGCCTTTTATTCCATAAAGCGCTACAAGAATCCACGAAAGGATATTTATGAAAAATGTGGACATATTGGCAACCGTAGCTTGATTAGTGCAACAGGCAAATAAATGACGAAGAATATCCGGTTTGTTTCTTCAAACACAGACACTCCCAGGCACGATCGAACAGAAAAGAGGTTAATGCTCATGCGAGACAGCTTCTTGAAACGGGTTCTCACCACGGGACTGAATGCTTCGGATTGATTTTCTCGGGAGAAGCGGAAGTCCGTCTATGCCGGCGGCGGAATCCAGTCAGCCAGAATATCGGCATTGTAAGGTGAGCCACTCTCCGTAAGTGCTGCTGAAACCTCTTCAATGCTTACGCCCCTTCTTGTCAAAAGACTCTTTTTGAGAAACGGAAACTTTAATTCGGTAATGAGGGGCTTCCATAGATGGAGCGTGGGATCGATCCACCCTGGCCTGTCGGCATAGGAGATTCTATCCAAAGCGCTTTTCAGGCTATAGAGTGCCGAGATTTTAAACCGGCGGCCAAGCAACCGGGAAAAACCGACCTCATATTTTCTTATTATTGCCATTTTGAATCCCAGAACATCAACCCGGTTAAAAAAGCCGATGAACTCATCGGAAGCAATCACGGATTTTTTACAATAAAGAAAATAGGATTGAAGATGCGGAGAAAAGCTCGGACAGTCCGTCATTCCGACGATATCAGCATCATGATTTTCGAGCCTCGCGATTATATCCCTGATGCCGAAAAACGGCCCGACAACACTATCGTTAACCAGAAGCAGTGCGCGATGCATATTGTGTTGAGGATACTCCTCCAATCCTGTTTTCCACCCATAAAAATCGTGCCCCCTATTCTCCCGGCTTATTATTCTTATACAGCATCTTGACAATTTATCCAGATCGGCATCCGCGATGGAGTCGCTTGAGCTGATAAATACGATATCGAATCCCGCCAGCACAAGCTCATTGAGATAATGATAAACATTTTTCCTGACAATGCTCTCCTTATCATGGCTGCAGAAAAGACATATGGGCCTGTCGTGACGTGGCGCCAGACCCCCCCATTTTGAGTATCGCACCTTGGGTTTCTCGCGCCCCCTCCTTTTTTTGAGCCAGTAAAACGATATGTTGCGTAGATATCTCAGATCCGCGACCATCATTTTATTATGCCAATATGCGGATATTTTCATAATGTGGAGAATAAGCTGGTTTAACCTAAATCCGGTAGTTGACCGCTGATTTATCAGGTTATAGCTATAACTACAAAAACGTCGCTTCGATTCTTCAAGGCCGACAGACTGCTAGCGTAATAAATCCTTGCGAAAGCTCTTCAATCCCCGGGCATAGCGATGATAACGCAGTGCTGCCAGCTCACGCAGGGCACCGGGTAGCCGGCGCCAACGGGCATCGGGCAGCCCGGCGCAAGCACGCCGGAAGATCAGCGTCTCCTCGATCCGTTGGAGATTGTGCCCACTGACAGGAAAGCGATCGGAAAATTCACGCAAGCGAGTCAGTGCCGCCTCTAAACGGAGAACCTGCGGTCCATGAATCGCAGCACAGGTTTTACCGTGATGCATGCCACGATACGGTATGCCAATCTGGTTGGCGCCGTGCTGACGATAAGCGATCAGCGGCGTTGGTAGTGCGGTCAAGTGCGATATGGCGCCGACCAGCATTGCGATCCAGCCATCATGCACCCATAAATCGGATATCGGCAACACGAGCTCCCGGTAAGAAGAGCGAAAAGCCATGGTTGCACCCGTTACCACAAAATGTTTAAGTACTACCGAGAACGCATCGCGCGCTGCAGCCTGCTCCTGTTCTTCGGAATTGAAATGGACCGCTTTCCATAACCGTAACTTTAGCGGACGTAGATCCTGATCGACCACATCCGCATCGGTGAATACAAGGCCCGTCCCCGGGTCATTTATAAAACGCTCTTCGATAAGGGCAATCTTGTCCGGATACCAGACATCGTCCTGATCGCACAGGAAGATGATGTCGCCGCCGCAGGCACGTATGGCCATTTCGAAATTACCCGTCGAACCAAGGCGCGCTCCATTTGCCTGAAACTGCACGGGAAAGGGCGCGCGCCGGGCAAAATCCAGCACGATAGCCTCCGTTGAATCAACCGAGGCATCGTCGGATACCACCAGCTCGTCCGGCAGTCGGGTCTGATGCAGGATGCTGTCGAGCTGTTCGCCAATATAACGCTCGCCATTGTAGGTCGCCAGGGCGATGGATAAGAATGGCCGGGCATTCACCACATCGATGGATGGCATGGCCGGCGATAGGTCCGACGATAGGTCCGGCATAACGGTTCAGTAATCTCCTGGAAGAATTCCGGTTATTAAGGCATTCATGCAAATGCAAGCTTTGCAGCATGCGCACTCGGGTGCGGCTGATCCTGGCTTGCCCTGGCCCCCACCTGCCCCTCCAGCAAGGCCACGTAGCGGGAGAGTACGTCCGCATCCCCCGCGTTGATCATTTCCCGAACGAAGCGCTGGTGGTGCGCTTCAATATAAAAGTTGTCGCAGCCATGCGCAAGAAACCCTTCAATCTGTCTATAGACGTCGTCGCGGCAGCGCAGTTCTGTCTCGGGCAGGTATTCCGCCAGGGCGGAGCGCCCCGCATGCAGGTAGTCGGCCGCCAGGACGGGTTTCTTTGCCTTGACTGCTTCGAATACGACGGAGGTGGCAAGGTCTATGATGACGTCGGCCCAGTTCATGAGATGGATGGAGTGCACGTTGCCCGCTACGCTTACGTTGGGCAGGCGCCGCAGGGAGGCATTACTGGTCAGCGATTGTTGCCAGCCGCCGCGGGTGTGCGGCTTGATGATCAGTTCTACGCCCGGGAAGCCGGCTACGATGCGCACGACTTCGCCCACTTCTTCCCAGAAGGTGGAGAAGTTGCTCTTCCTTAAGAAGATGACGACTTTGAGCCGGCTGCCGGAGCGGGCCAGGGGCGAGGCCGGCATGAGTGTGCCCAGTTTGGCGAGCCATTCGTCGCAGTAGCGCGGGGAGCCCAGGACGGCAAGTTTCTGGTTGTCCATGAAGGGGCGAAAGCGCACGGAGCAGAGTTCGTTCGGTACGACGACTTTGTCGAATATCCCTGCATTGGCAAAGGTGGTGTCGGGTTCCAGGCGCAGTTCGCGCCGCCGGATCAACTGGCTGGCATGCGGGCTGTCTCCGTGCGGCAGGGATACGGTGCCCAATCCCCTGGCACGTGCGGTGGACAGGACTATTTCGACCCATTCGACGCAGATGGAGGAGTTCCTTTCTATCCAGTCAAAGGCGACGACGCCTTCATGGGCGCCGCCAAAGCTGCGGTTCAGCAGACGCTCGGCGGTGCTGTGCCATACCGGTGCGCGCCGCCTGGCGTCATATGCCCGGGCCAGTGCCGCCATGACCGGTGCCAGAAAGGGCCGCCGCAGGCTGCGGATGAGGATCAGTGTCTGCAGGAACCACCGGGCAAATTCAACCGGCGGCAGCAGGTCGCCTATGTAGGCCAGCCGCACGCCTGTCAGTTTGCGCAAAAATTCAATGCGGTAGTCGTTGCGAAACCGCGAGTTGCCGATCAGGACTATGTCGCAGCTATGACCCGTATCTATCCATTTGTAGATGACCGGCGTTATATGGTCAATGTCGTTATAATGACGAAGAAAAAAAAGAGCTTTCATGGCC
>JBDTDT010000121.1:0-16840 GCA_039922995.1 Nitrosospira sp.
TAGCCAATGGTTCGAGGATTACAATGAATACCATCCTCACAAGGGGCTGAAGATGAAGTCGCCACGACAATTCATCCGCAGCCAGTTACTAACCGCATCCTGTCCGGTTTAATAGGGGCAACTCCAACGAACGACTCCTTGGCCGTATTGCGGTATTGCTTCGCCAGCCGGTCGTGGTCGGCATAGGTTCGGGCACTCGCCGCAGCCTTGCGGGTATCGGCATTCTCCGCTTTCATGGAACCCGTTTGCGCACAGGAAGCCAGCAGGCCGACCATGGATGCCATAGCAATGATTTTTCCCAAGTTTGTTTTCATGATGGCTATGAACCCGAATAGAATGAAGTGGGATCATCCTATCGCAGCCAACGCCATGAGTATATTGGGGAAACCCTGGTTTTTCGCTAAGGGAACCCTTAGTCAACATTCAGGTGTCAAAAGTGGGGAATGCGAGTGTGCGGAAATCATCGGGCTTCGGGGAACGACCCGTGAGTGCTAGCGCTCCTCCGAACTCCAGTGCGTGGCATAACGGATCAGATCAGCACCGTCCTTCAAATTCAATTTGGAGCGGATGTTGAAGCGGTGCGTTTCAATCGTTTTGATGCTGCGGCTCAGCAGTCTGGCAATTTCCTGGCTGCTATGCCCGGATCCGATCAAATGCAACACTTCGAACTCGGCGGGAGTCAGGCTGTTGAGGAGCGATTCAGGCTCCGCAATTCCGGTCGCAACCCGGTTGAGCAGGCGGGCGTGCATGGGCTTGCTCAGGTAGACATTCCCGGCCAATACCTCGCGGATGGCGGTTACCAGGGCTTCCCCCGGCTCCTGTTTCATCACGTAGCCACGCGCGCCTGCGCGCAAGGCACGCTCGGCATAGGCGGCCTCGTCGTGCATCGAAACAACGAGCACCGGCAATGCCGGAATCAGATGATGAATGCTTTTTATTACCTCGAAGCCGGAGAGGGTCTTGAGGGACACGTCCATCAAAACGATATTGGGGCGATTATCCAGTTTGAGCGCGGCAAGCGCCTCATCCCCGTCGCCGGCCTCGGCGATCACCTCCATATCCGGCTCGAGATTGATCAGCATCGCCATGCCATGCCGCAGCATGGCGTGATCGTCCACCAGCATTACTTTTGATTTCAAGGCTGACATGAAAGCGTTCCTAATCCATCCTCATTTCCAGCCGCACTGCCGTGCCTCCTTCGGGGCGCGGCAGGATTTCCAGCACCGCACCGTGTTGCCGGGCACGATACTCCATGATTTTAATACCCATTCCCGGAGTCGGCCGGAATTTGGGGCCGGCGCCGGCATTGGCAAAGCCGCGGCCGTCATCGCATATCGACAGCCGAAGCATTCCCTCCTCCAAAGAGAGCGAAATTGTCACATGTTTTGCCCCTCCATGGCGTATCCCATTGTTGACTGCCTCCTGCGCGATCCGGTAAAGGTTGAGCGCCAGATTATTATCGCTGATCACCACTTTATTTTTATACAAAAACTCGCAGGTAATCTTGTAGGTGGCCGCGATTTTCGATGCAAACGCCTGCAGCGCGGCCACGAGGCCATTGGTGTCCAGTTCGAAGGAAAGCAGCCCTTGCGCGACCTGCTTGCACAGCATCACGGCAGTCTGCGCCTGTGCCGCGATGGATGCCGCAACCGTTGACGCATCCGCGCTCCCCAATGCGGCTATCTTCTTTTCAAGGGCCCTGGCCTGATAGCTGATTGCCGCAATCTGCTGGCCGAGATTGTCGTGCAATTCCTGCCCGATCGCACGCTGATGCTCTTCCGCTATGGAAACCAGCGTCTGCTCCAGGACCTTGCGTTCAAGCCACCGTTCCAGGTCGCTCGCAATGGCGTCGATGAGCCGCTGCTCTTCCGGCACCAGGAAGGGCTTGTCCACGGGATAGAATACGCGCAACTGTCCGCAGGTCTTGTTGTTGACGTTGATCCCGGCTTGCAGTTCATGCGTCAGCCCCTGGCCGTGATTCTCCGAGGTGAAACGCCTGCCGTCGAGCTCGATCACGGCGGTTGCGATTTCCGGAAACTGCATTGCGGGTATCAGGTGCTCGAAGATCTGCTGGCAGGCGTTGTCCAGGGATAGCTCCTGTCCCATGCCGCGCCGGATCTCATAGAGACAGGTGATTTCCTTCAGGCGCTCTCCCAGCGCTTCATCGATCTGTTTGCGCTCAAGCCACATCTCCAGGTCGCTGGCGACGGCATCAATGAGCCGCTGCTCTTCCGGCACCAGGAAGGGCTTGTCCTCCGGATAGAACACGCGCAACTGGCCGCAGGGCTTGTTGTTGGCGCTGATCTTCGATTGCAGCTCGTGCGTGAGGCCTCCGCCACGATTCTCGGAAGTGAAACGCCTGCCGTCGAGCTCGATCACGGCGTTGGCAAGTTCCGGGAACTGCATGGCAGGAATCAGGTGCTCGAAAATCTGCTGGCAGGCATTATCCACCGACAGTTCCAGCCCTACGCCCCGGCGAATTTCGTACAGGCAGGTGATTTCCTTCAGGCGCTCGCGCAGCGCCTCATCGATCTGCTTGCGCCCAAGCCACATCTCCAGGTCGCTCGCGATGGCATCGATAAGCTTCTGCTCTTCCGGGATCAGGAAAGGCTTGTCTTCGGGATAGAACACCCGCAACTGGCCGCACGGCTTATTGTTGACACTGATCTTCGATTGCAGCTCATGCGTCAGGCCTTGACCATGGTTCTTCGAGGTAAACCGCTTGCCTTCAAGCTCGATTACGGCGGTGGCCAACTCCGGGAACTGCATAGCGGGTATCAGGTGCCTGAAAATCTGCTGGCAGACAACATCGAAAGATCGTTCCATTCCCATGCCACGGCGAATCTCGTACAGGCAGGTGATCTCCTTCAGGCGCTCGTGCAACGCCTGCCCCGTGCCCGCATGCGTTTCCCCGGCGGGACAGGGATCTTCTGCGGGGCTTTTATTTCCGGTGGTCATTAAGTTACTTTCATAGCCAAGTGTGACTCTTGCCCCAGAGTGGTAGGTATGTCCTTGAAGTCGGGAAAGCCTATTCGAAAAACAGGAGCAAACTCAGAATTAGATCTAGGGTTAGGCCAATAAGCATCTTGACTACGCCGAAAGCAATGGGTTTTTCAGTAAATTAATTGAGATTATCGTCAAAAGATAGTAGAGCGGATTTTTCATCTTCGAGAGCCATAAATTCTTTATACCCCTTTAGAAGATTGCTCAGCCCATTAATTTCAAACCTTAATAGTTTTATTGCTTGTTCAATCTCTTCGGGCTTAATATGATTTTCTAACTGAAATGAAAACGCTTCTTCTGATTCTTCATCAAGAAGAAATAACGGTTTTTTATCTAAAAACATATAATTTTGTAATATCGCGTTAACACATCCAAAACCGAGGCCCGGAGCGAAATAATTGCCAGGCGGCAAAGAGTAATCACTTCTAAAACGCTGAAGCCTATATCCTCGTTCGGATGGTACCTTTATATACTCACAAATGGATTTTTCATAAATACCCTTAACTAGTTTGTTGGCACTGTCATCAAAGATAGTTCCATAAGTGTTCTTAAAAATTAAAAGACTCTCCTCGAGAGTTGGAATTGCGAAATATCGTACAAAACGGTACTTATCGATATGCGATAAAAATTGCAGCGTAGCATACCAAGATAGCCAATACTTCGCGATTTCTTGGTAGATTTTCAGGGATTGGCCATCCGTACAATTTTTAATAAAAGCAGCTGGGAAAAAATCTAATAGACTTTTGTGTACAAAGGTTATGTATAACCCATCTTCTTGAAGTAAACAGGCCACTTTTACAATGTCGTGCTTGAACCCATCAAAACTACATCGTTCACCTGTAAATTTTAGTGCCTCAGAAAATGCAATGTTAAACTGATCTGTTTTTAAATTGACTGTAAATTTTTTCTGTAAAACAAAAAAACAGAACGCTTCAAATAGTTGTTCGAGCTTCCGCTCAGTTAATCCAGACTTATGATGTCGCTTAAACGCAGGTTTTGTTCCATCATGGCGGGTAAATACCGTGGTAAACAAATGCTTGAAAAATTCAGGAAGGCTTTTTGGGAATGATCCCTCGGACTGAAATACGACTACCAGCAAAGTTAGCAAGAGTGGGGTAGTTAGTAGCTCTTTGATTTCTATAGTACTTTTATCTATTTCTAATAGTAAATTCTTTAAAACCTCTTTTTCTACACCTATTTTTGTTAGAAAAGCTTTATGTTCGCTTTGAGTTAGAGGTGCGAGTTTTAGTACCTCAAAACAGTTTAATTTTTGTATATCGGCGCCAGGCCTGGAGGTAATAATAAATTGAAGCAGAGGATATCGTAGTGACCAGAATTCTAATTTGGTTGTTACATTGCGAACTAAGCTTTCATCAAGCTCATCAAAACCGTCTAGCAAAATAACTAATTTTCCGGATTCCGCGTAAAAATTAAACAGATCATCTGAGATCTCAAACCCCAAGGCAAATAATGCTTGGAACAACGCTTGTTCTAAAGTGAAGCTAACTTCCAATTTTCTGAGTTCAACAAAAACAGGAATTCTTCCACTTGACTGTTTACTTAACTCCTTAATACACAGGTATCGAAGAAATATAGATTTTCCTTGTCCTACTGTCCCCTGAATGACCAACCCTCCTTGATTTGGAAGATCTTTTAGACTTGAAACCTGTTTAGGCACTGCCTCTTCATTTTCTATATCAAAAATTACTCGTGAAGGGTAATAAAAAGCTGAAAGTTTAACTTTTTTGTCGCGCTTCCAAATGGTTTTAACTTGCTCATAATCTGCCACCTTCGTTGCAAGTGAAGGAATACTTTTAGTATTATTTAATTTTGACAATTGATCCTTAAAGAGATCTTTGCCAGATTCATACAAATCCTTAAATATTGGAGTTAATATTGGTATTGATGCTGTAATTGCTGACGAATAAGGCATTGAATTCTCAGTTCTTGTTAAAATTATAGGAAGTTTAGAGTTAAGTGCATCCTTAATGCAAGGAAGTAATCTAAAAAACAATAAATGATACCGCATCGATAGCGGGGCAATGCTGCCCATGAATCATACCGATGACGGCATACGAAATGTATAGATGTTTCCCCCACGGTCGATCTGCCTTTATGCGCGCAAGCAATTAGAGTCCAGGGCCCAACCCGTTCTGGGCATAACACTCATCTTCGCGCGTAAAAAAGCTGAAAATAATCTTTCAACGACCTCGGATGGAATGTGCCACGAGGGCCATAAGCTTCATCCTTATCCTAAAAGGCAGCATGCAGCTACGGCGGAGTCAGCAGGGGAAACAGTCCGCGCAATCCGGCAGCCATCATCTCTATCGCCATCGCCGCAAGGATAAAGCCCCCAACGCGCTGCACGACATCGAGAGTGGATTGCCGGATATTCTTTTCCGCCCGGGAAGCCATATGAAAGGTTATCCAGCATGTGATGCCTGCGATAAGGATGGGCATCACGACATGGATCAGGTCCAAGGAAGTGTGCCATGCGCTGTTTCCCATGACATAGCTGAATGCCGCCGGGCCAGCCAGCAATGGCACGGCCAGGGGAACGACGGCTGCTTCCCGAACGCCGTTTCCGGCCGCCACGGAGGACGACCCCTTGAAGGTGGACTCCCTTCCCAGCACCATTGCTATCGCCAGCAATAAAACGATAACCCCTCCGCCAACCTGCATCGCCCCGAGCGATACGCCAAGCAATTTTAAAAGAGGCGTCCCCAGGAATGTTGCCGCCAGCAAGGCGACCGTGACGCTGAATCCAATAGCCCTGGCAAAGCGGAACTTGCCGTTCAGATCAAGCCCCTCCGTGGCGGCGAGAAAAACCGGGATCATGGAAACCGGCCCCATCAGCACGAAAAGCGTGATGGTTTTCTTGAGGGTTAACGCCAGAATTGAAAGCATTATCTGAGGGGGTTAGCGTGGCGGCAAAAGAGGGCGACTGGAGATAATTTTCAGGCTTGGTCCGGGCAGGGATTTCGACAACTATACTGGATTTTTATCAGGTTTAAGCCCAGATAATCCATCAGGACGCGAGATGATGACGAGACAGGTTGCGAGACAGTATTGCCGGGGGCGAGAAGTCCATAGCTGGATCTATGGCGCCGCGCAGGCAGCAAATAGCGGCGAAAATGGCCGCAAACTGACCGCCAGTACTCGGTAGGATCGCAGAGCCGCCTATTGGATATCTGAGTTAAATACTAGCAAAAAGCAGCGAAGGCGGGGCAACTGCTTTAATGGGGATCGGGCAGAGCGGATCAGTCTGGTCCATAGATGCTGCAAAATTTTTACTTGTGGCCTAAACTAAGGATCGGACAGCCGCTTTTACTGTCCGCGGGGAAAAGCGGAGATCGGCAAAGGCGTCAACTGGTATCGGAACGGAATTTAAATGAATATCTTGTTTGAGATTACAGATTCCTGTCCGGCAGATGTGTTCTGATCAATCGCTGCAATAAATTGGATACTTTTTCGAGAAATTTCGTCCAGCTATTTCAAGGAGAATAATGATGCGCCTATTTTATGCATTCCTGGCCCTGCTCGTTTTTGGCGGCCCTGTCCCGGCCGCGCTTGCCGCCGACGCTTCCGTCACGATTTCCTCGCCTCGCGAAGGCGCCAAATCCAGTCCGAAGAGGGAAGTCGACATTGTCTACGAAGTAACACCGGGGCCAAACGGCAATCATGCGCATCTTTACGTGGATGGCGGCGAAGCGGTGGTACTCCGTGCATTGAAAGGGAGCCAAGCGGTGGGACCGCTCGCAGTGGGGGTGCACGAAATATGCATCAAGGTCGTCAACAAGGCGCATACCCCGATAGGCACGCAGGCTTGCGTCAATGTCAACATAGAGTAGCCATGTGATTGCGCTGGAAAACCTGAACTATACCGTGGTGCAGGTAGCGCATAATTTCGGCGCCGCTGCCATCGTGGGCGGTTCGGTGTTTGCATTGTACCCGGCGATGCAAGCCGTCGCGGTCCAGCGCAAGCTGGCGTGGCTAGTTGGCGCCGGGTGGGCGGTCCAGGCGCTGAGCGGCATGGGGTTCGCTGCGGTGAGTTATTATTTCTACGGAAAACTTCCCGACATCCACGGCATCGCATTGGCCGCGCTGCTCATCAAAATGCTGTGTGCGCTGGGTGGATTCAGCATTGCAGTACTATATTTGCGCCATGCCGCGGGCTGGACTATGGAGCAGCGCCGCGCCGCTTGGCAGCGGCTCATTGCGCTGGGGGTAACGGCTCTGACCGCAGCCGCCTTCCTGCGCTGGTTTGCCTGATTTTTCCCGGCCTGGAAAATCCGCAACCTTGATGAGAACCGGCGGCGGAGTATTTCGCCGACAGTGCTCGCATGTAGCGCGACAACCCCTTTTAAGGCGATATAGGAGTCCGGAGGTTCATCAAGGCAGGACTGGCCCCGCTATTAAACTTGCCCGATTACGGTATCACGCCCAGGCTTACCGCGAACCAGCGGTCAGGGTCGGTCCAGATATGTTCAACCTCGAAGCCGCCGCGCCGAAGCAACTCCTCCAGGCACTCGACCGTGTATTTATAGCTGTTTTCGGTATGAATGCGCTCGCCTTGATAAAACTGCAACGTCGTATCCAGGGCATCCACCCTTACCGACTGTGGACAGGTGCTTTCCAGGTGCAGCTCGATTCGCGACGACGCCTCGTTCCAGAATGATACGTGGCAAAAAGCATCCGGTTCGAAGTGGCCGCCGAGCTCGCGGTTGATCCGGACGAGAAGGTTCTTATTGAATGAGGCGGTAATTCCGGCACTGTCGTTATAAGCGGCGTGCAGAACATCGCTATCCTTCACAAGGTCCACGCCCAGCAGCAGCTGGTCCCCGCTTGCCAGGTGGCTCGCTACATTTTGAAGCAGGGAAACGGCGTCTTCCAGTTCCAGGTTGCCGATGCTCGAACCGATATACAAAACCACGCGGGGCGGCGCCTGCCGCCCAAGAAATGTCAAGTCCTCGAAATCTCCCACCTGGGGATGGACATTGACCGCCGCCAGTTCTCTCTCCACCTCGTCCTTGGCCAGATACAGGGCGGCATCGGACACATCGAGAGGAAAATAATTGACGCTGAATTGCCGCCGCAGCAATGAACGCAGCAGAATGCGCGTCTTGGTCGCGGTGCCGGCGCCGAGTTCGCCAACCGAGACGTTCCGGCCGAGCCGGGAGCATATTTCCTCCGCATGGCTTGCCAGTATGGCGGCTTCCGTCCGCGTCGGATAATATTCGGGCAGGCAGGTGATCTGTTCGAACAAGGCCGAGCCCTGGGCATCGTAGAGGAGTTTGGGCGGCAAACTCTTGGGCTGGCGCGAAAGGCCATCCAGCACATCTCCGGCGATGGCGGATACCGTGCCCGATGCAGGGAGCGATGCCAGGCGGAGTTGCGCGCGCGCGTTCATGGACGACTCCCGTCATGGGCCAGCCTGATGCCGGAAAACTGCCAGCGCGTCTGCGGCGGAAAAAAATTACGGTACGATTCACGAATGTGCGATGCAGGCGTGGCGCATGAGCCGCCGCGCAACACCATCTGATTGCACATAAATTTACCGTTGTATTCGCCCTCGAGGCCGCCAGGGGGACAATATCCGGGATAAGCCGCGTACGGGCTCGATGTCCACTCCCAGGTGTCGCCGAAGATCTGCTGCAGCCCCGCCTGGGCCGTGGCCGGCCTCGGATGATACGTCTCGTTTTCCAGCAGGTTTGAGCCAGTCCCGGACGGAGGCCCGGCCGAGCGGGCGGCAACTTCCCACTCGAATTCCGTCGCCAGCCGCGCGCCTGCCCATCGGGCGAATGCATCGGCTTCATAAAAACTCACATGGCATACAGGTTCGTTCGAGTTCAGCGGCAACGTACCCCGGCAGGTAAACTGGGCCCATCCACCCTCTGCCTGTTCCCAGTAGAGCGGCGCCATCCACCCGCTGTCGCAGACCTGGTCCCAACCGTCCGAAAACCAGAGTTCCGGACGCGTGTAGCCACCGTCGGCAATGAACGCCGAATACTCGTCATTGGTGACCAGTCGGGATGCCAGGCAAAACGGTTTCAGGTATACGGAATGCCGCGGCAGCTCATTATCAAACGCAAAGCCGCGCGCGCCATATCCAGCCTCGTAGATACCCTCATCGAAGGCATGCCAGGTCAAGGGTGCCCTACGCGATTCAACAACCCTGATTTGCCTGGGCTGGTAATTCGGCCGCAACGGATTTGTCCAGAAGCCATGCTTGATATCGGTAACGATCAGCTCCTGGTGCTGCTGCTCGTGATTCAACCCCAATTCAAGCAGCCGCAAGCTCTCCGCGGACGTTTCATGATCGAGCAGTTGGCGCATGCAACGATCGACCTGCGCACGGTAGTGGAGAACCTGATCAAGCGCCGGACGGGAGAAAGTACCGCGAATGGAACGCGCGGGATGGTTTCCAAGGCGCTTGTAGTATGAGTTGAACAGAAAACCGAATTTCGGATCGACGGGAACGTAGTCTCGTACATGGGGTGCCAGGACAAATGTTTCGAAGAACCAGGTGGTATGCGCGAGGTGCCACTTTACGGGACTGGCTTCGGGCATGGATTGGACCATCTGGTCCTCGGGTGTAAGCGTCGCAGTCAATGCAAGGGTTCGCGTGCGAACTTCATCGTATCGCTCAATCCATTTTAGCGATTGGGGCGAAGGCCGGGTATGAAGGTTAATCTTCGTCATATTTGCTCATCTCCTGTCAGTCCGGGCACAATAAAAAATATGCTGCCGGACATGACGCTATATTTCAAAAATCGCGGAAAAATAATCGCCGTACCCGCCGTACTGCTTGGGGTCGCGAATCCATCCGTGGAATAGCCGCCGCTGGCTCCGGCCCCTCTCGTTGCCATACTGTCCGGGGACGGACTTTCATGCCTGGGCCGTTTTCCGTTCCAGCGCTGCCCTGTCCCACGCCGCTAGCGTGGCCGCAGCGTCGTATGTGGTCTCCAGAAACCGCAGCAGCGCCTGGGTGGGCTCCGGGGCTGTCCGCACCGCCTCGTAGGGGAGGATGAACTCGCCCAATCCAGTATGGAAATATGCCTCCCTTGGCTGAACCGGATATTTATCGAAACCGGCAGGCGCGGGATAAGCATAACTGTAGAACCCCGCCTCGCCCAGACCCGTTCCCGGCCAGAATCCCGCGCTCGATACTTCGTGCGAATACGCTTCCTGCACCACCCGGTCGGCCAGATTCGGCGCGCCGCCAGGATGCCTGGGTGCGGTTCGCCCGGAGAACCGGGTCACGGCCAGGTCGAACGAGCCCCAGAAGAAATGCACGGGGCTTGCCTTGCCCGTGAAGCGGGCACGAAAATCCGTGAAAACGCGATCCGCCGATACAAGCGCCTGCCAGAAACGGTGCACGGCATCGGCGTCATAGCTTGCGTGCCCGGTGTCCTGTTCGAATGGTATCGCCACTTCCACCTCGACCGGCCGGGTAAAAATTTCGACCGCGATGCCCAGTTCGCCGAGCACCGCCATTATTTTGCGATAAAAGTCCGCGACCGGCATGGGCTGAAGGGCGAATGATCGTTCGGCACCTTGCGAAGTGGTGATGCGCAGTACGTGTGCAATAAAATCGAACTCGAGGGCAAAGGTAGATATTCCGTAGGGAATAGGCGAAGTCGTAAGGCCCTGGGTAGTGACATAGAGGGTGGAGCCCCAACAGTGATTGATATCCGGGGAGAGTTCCAGCCGGATTTTGCCGAGGATTTGCGTCCACATATGGAGCGTTGCGCAGGTATCCTGCCACGCTTCCAGCGGCGGCAGCTGGGGCCAATAAATGGGGGCGCCATCTATGTGATCAGTTGTTGTCATCGTCATTTCCATGGCTGGGATGCCGCTACAATGCTGCCGTTGCAAAAATTAAACATAGCGTTTAAGAATAAAAGACCCTGCAGAGCCATTGAATGTAGGGTTATTTTGGCGAGACGGATGGGGATGTGCTGTTCGATAGCGTACATATCCGGGAAATAGTCGGTCGATTTCCCCGCAAGTTCGCCGGCCGCCAAGCAATACACCCCTCCACAGCCCCTGCTTTCAATCCCTTTTGCTTCAAAGTCAAACAAGTTGGTACCGCGATAGAGTTTTCTTTCCTTCTCTTTTCGTGGCGGTTTTCCGGCATTAAGCCGGGAAAAATGTGATATAAACGAAAGGATCGATAATTCGCAGGTTCCGCCTGCTTCACCATTGAAGGAAAACACAATGTCGCAGATCGTGTCCCAGGACGCTTCCCACGATGCTCCGCCAGCAGCCCAGCTGATGCAGATGATTTTCGGCTTCGTGACCTCGCAGGCAATTTCGGTTGCCGCAAGGCTTGGCCTGGCCGATTTGCTCAAAGACGGGGCGAAAAGCGCCGACGAGCTTGCGCAAGCCACCGGCACCCAGGCTCGTCCGCTCTATCGCATCCTGCGGGCGCTGGCCAGCGTCGGCATCTTCGCCGAAGACGATGCCGGACGCTTTCGGCTGACGCCACTGGCGGAACCTTTGCGGAGCGACGCATCCAGCAGCCTGCGCGATTTTTCCATTTTTATCGGGGCGGATTGGCACTGGCGTGCATGGGGCGACCTTTTCGGAAGCGCCGAAACCGGACAGCCCGCATTCGAGAAGCTGTACGGCAAGGCCTACTTCGATTATCTGGGAGAGAATCCTGAACCCGCGCGGGTTTTCAACGATGCCATGACAAGTCTCAGCACGGCCACCAGCGCGGCAGTCGTCGAAGGCTACGACTTCACCGGAATCGGCAAGCTCGTCGATGTCGGTGGCGGACATGGGGTGCTCCTTTCCTCGATTCTGGAAAAATATCCGCAGATGAGGGGCGTGCTCATCGATGCGCCTTCCGTCATCGCGGGAACAAAAACCGCTATCGCGGCGCGCGGGCTTGCAGGGCGCTGCGATTCCGTCGAGGGCGACTTCTTTGAGTCGGTTCCGGCGGGCGGAGATGCTTACATCATGAAGCATATCATCCATGACTGGAACGATGAACGCGCATCGACCATCCTGCAGAACTGTCATCGGCAAATGAAGGATAACGGCAAGCTGCTAGTCGTCGAGATGGTGATCCCGGAAGGCAATACGCCATCAATGGGCAAGCTGATGGATCTCGAAATGCTGGTACTGCTGCATGCCTACGAGCGCACCGAAGCCGAATATCGCGCGCTGTTCGAACGCTCCGGCTTCAGATTGTCCCGAATCGTGCCGACGAAGTCGCCCTATGGCGTGATAGAAGGCGTGCGTATTTGACTATGCGGCCAAGGCCGGATGCAATGCGGCCAGAGTAGCCGTCTACGGGACAGGTCCCGTCAGGAGCTGCGAGAACCAAAACGCTTCGCTACTGCCTTGCCGCGCCGAACCCAGCCGCAAGGTCGCCGAGAAGAGAGCGGTACACGCCGTTCATGAATTCGACCGCATCGGTACTTTGGGATTCCCACGATGCCGTCCACTCCGCAAACGTGGTGTTATCGGCGGTAACGGGCAATAAATGCAGGTTGCCTACGTAATCGCGAATTTCGTTCGATGAGACCGGAGAGGGTGCTTCTTCAATCGCATACATGATCCGCTTTTCGGTGTCGCTGCAGGCAATCAGCTTTTCCAGAAAGGCATCGTTTATGAGCCGCATCGCACCGGCGGAATATCCATCGCTCTCACCCACCTTGCTGCAGGAAATTACCGCTGAGGGCGCCCATGAGAAGTCATGAAAGTCGCGTATCCTCGACCATACCTGCTCGATGGGAGCGGGGACAATGATTGAGTTGTAGATTCCCGGCATATTTTCCTCTGTATTTTATATAATCCCAACCTGGGTTTGCATTAAAAATGCTTCACCTATCATTGTCCCGCATTGAAGACAGGTTCAGCCACCTTTTTCGTATGCTCCCGGATATCTGCCGGCCATCCTGCGATCGCGGTATCGAAGCGCTCGGCGCGCACAGCGAATAGCGCTCGCGCAGCCTCTTCGAAGCCCGGTTCGTTGCCTGCCATGGCAAGCATAAAGCGGTAGGCGGACTCGCGCAGCTGGCGGATTCGATCTTCGCTTTCGGCTGAACGCCGGGCATGCTCGACCAATTTTCTCAATGCAACGGACGTGCCTCCCGGTTGACCCGCGAGCCATTCCCAATGGCGCGGCAACAGCGTGACTTCGCGTGCCGTCACCCCCAATCTTGGCCGCCCCGGAGTGCGCCGCGGATGCACGCCGGCACCGGAAACAGAAACGCCATCCTCCTCTTCCGCGGGTTCCAAAGGCAATCGGGAAAGAACCTCCTCCAGGGTTCCGCGCAGATCCAGTTCCACCGGCTCGCTGGAATCAGCATCGAATACCGATACCGCGGGCGACGGGTACTGGTCCACTACCCGCTTGACCCCCCTTGCCACATCGCTCAACGAGCCGTGCGCAATGCGCTTATTGCCGGCAAAGGCGATATATATTTTTGGAAAAGAGGAATTCACGGGAGGGATTATCTTGCTTTAAAAAATGTATTTTACCCGGACAAAACAAAGCCTGTCAATATTACCCGGATAAAATCATTTGGCTGACGAATTCGACGATATGTGCCACCAAAGTGGTTCGGCGATTCACTCTGGATCTACATGCTCGCCCAGGTGCTGGTGTTGTGGTACATGCTGCTTACGGGGACCGTTCATCCTCCGACGGGTGCCAACCCCATCATCATGATTCACGGCCACTTCAGGCTTTCCGCGCTTTGGCAGCCGGTTTTCGTCGGCGTGCTGGGGCTGGCCGTGGTGGCCGCACTATGGAGCCGCCTGTATCCGGGTGCCGGCAGGCGGTATGTTCTCTCGCAAAACAGTTTTTTATCGATTGATAGCAACCACTGCCGCTTTATAAAACGCTGGCCGAATGCGCCATGTAGCGGCATGCTCACGCAAAATCCCGCCTGTGCCGCGCCAGATAGTCGGAAGGAGTTATCCCGGCCGACATCATCGTGTAATGGAAAACCGCAACAATAATAAGCGGAACTTCCACCACACTACCAGGAGCGACATCAACATGAACATAAGGAAAAAAATCATTCCGGTCATATGCGCATCACTGTTTGCCGTGCCGGCCGCCCATGCCAGCATCGATCTCATCGCCATCGGCTCCCTGAGCGGCACCTTCTCCGATCTGTCAAGCCAGACATCGGGCCCCCTGGAAAACGGCGTAGTCGGCAATGTCCTGGGGGGCTTGGTTCGGGCATCGGCTGGGCAGGCGGCAATACCTTTATCGCAACCCCGGACCGCGGACCCAATGCCACCCCCTACAATTCCCTGATTGACGATACTACATCCTATATTACCCGCTTCCAGACGCTCCAGTTGAACCTGACGGCCACTGCATCGGGATCGCTGCCTTACACGCTCACCCCGATGCTGAAGGCAACCACCCTCTTATCCAGCGCCACGCCGCTGACCTACGGCACGGGCGCGCTGGGAACAGATGCCACCCACACGCTGGGTAGCGGCGTACCCTCCTTGAATACCATCAACGGCACCAATTATTTCACCGGCCGCTCGGACGGCTTCGGCGCCGGATCTTCCGGCAACCCCGGCGACGCCCGCTTCGACCCCGAGAGCGTGCGCGTTTCCAATGACGGCAAGAACGTCTTCATTTCCGACGAATACGGTCCTTACGTCTACCAGTTCGACCGTGCCACCGGCCAGCGCATCAAAGCATTCGCGCTGCCCGCCAATCTCGCGGTAGCGACGCCCGGCCCCACCACCACATCAGAAGGCAGCCCCTTCAATACAACCGGCCGGGTCGCGAACAAGGGCATGGAAGGACTGGCGATCACTCCCGACGGCACCACGCTGGTCGGCATCATGCAGGCGCCGCTGCTCCAGGATACCAACAAGAATGTCAGGATCGTCACCATCGATATCGCAAGCGGGGTCACGCATGAATATGCTTACAAGCTGACCACGGGTTCCGGCGTAAGCGATATCGTCGCCCTCAACAATCACCAGTTCCTGGTCGATGAGCGCGACGGCGTCGGTCTGGGCGACGGATCCTCGGCTGCGGTCAAACAGATATTCAAAATCGATATCGACGGCACCCAGGATGTTTCGGCCCTGAGCGGAAACTTATCCTCCCAGGCTGTCGGCAAGACGCTGTTCCTTGATGTCGCGAATACGCTGCACAACCATGGCATCGCATTCGATCAGATTCCCGCCAAGATAGAAGGCCTGGCTTTCGGGCAGGACGTGGTTATCGGCGGTGTCACCCTGCACACACTGTTCGTCGCCAACGACAACGACTTTGTACCCGGCGTGGCCGGCGACAACAAATTCTATGTTTTCGCTGTCAGCGATGCTGATCTGGCGGCTGTCGGCGCCACGTTTACAGGGCAGGTGATCTCCCCCATTCCCGAGCCTGAAACCTACGCACTGATGCTGGCCGGTCTGGCCTTGGTGGGCGGCATCGCACGCCGCAGGAAGCATGGCGTAAAATAAAACAAATCTAATTGCCTGCATCAAACCTCCGCCCAAAGCGGAGGTTTTGTTTTAAGCAACGAACATTTCGGTATGTCTGTTGATGAGAAGCTATAAATCTATAGGGTGCGACGGCGGCGACTTGCGATACCCGCCAGCAAACCGAGACCCATGAGCGCGAGCGTGCCGGGCTCAGGAATTTGGGCGGTTTCGTTGAGGGAGATAGGTCTTATGCCCAGCGCGACGTTATCGAACTCAAATGCATATGCCGAACTTGAGGCAACCACTTTATTGAAAGGCGTGTCGGAATTGATATTCACATACAGGGTCCCGGCTGCGCCTTGGTTGCCATTGGCCAGGCTGTCCACATCATGGCCGGTGTAAGTAAAAAGCAGGGTGTTGCCATCATAGAAGGAAAGCGAGTTGGCGGTATCGACCGAGCCCCACAGCAGGCCGAAATACTGATCATATCCACCTAGTTCCAGCGTGACCGAGCCGATACCGGTAGCCAGGTACCCGGTCTGGTCGGCGCCGCTGGTGTGGAAGTCGCCGAACGGCACACCATTACTCGCGGAAAGGAATGGCGCTGCATATTGCCCCGACACGTCCGGAAGCGAGACTGCGGCAGCACCCGAACCGCTGAACGATACCTTGATTCCGCTGCTCGTGGTTCCGCCCCCCGCCCCCGCCGGCAGGTTATTGAAATTCTCATACACTGCGGCCCCTACGGGAGTCCCCCCCACAGAAGCGCTGATTAAAGCCGCCATGCTGGAGGATGACGCCCCGGCAGCACCCAAAGCAAAAGCCGCCGTCATATAAAATTGAATCGCTTTATTCAACATCGAAAATCTCCTTTATCTATCGTTTGAACGTCGCCTGTGTCATGCACGGGCAACAGGGTATCGTTTTGCTTCACATGTCTATAAGCAACTACCGTGCCATATCATATATATCCATACATTCATATACTTATAAACAGAAAGGAGTGAATGTAATGGAAGTGCAAATTTCTCCGTCATGTACCAAAGTACAGGGTGGCCTACTTTGCCGTGCCGGGAGGAGCAATGACGACGTACTTTTTTTATATTTTTTATTGGAATAAGATATTGTTTATAGCGATATTCTTGTAGAAAGTTTGCAGAGACGGGTTATGCGCGACCTCTGCCGCCGCCTGGATGACGTACCCATTTGGAAGCCTGGAATGTGCAAATTTCTCCGTCATGTACCAAGGTACAAGGTATTTTTCGGATGGGAACGGCAGTGCCGGCGGGCGTGTTTTTTTCCTTTGGAGTGCGCCGGCATCCTGTTTCTAAAATCATTTAAGGAACCGGCGTATGAAATCAGGCTATGCGCGTGTCCCTGACCAGGACTTCAGTGGGAGCGGCTATCCTGTGAT
>JBDTDT010000122.1:0-5053 GCA_039922995.1 Nitrosospira sp.
AAGCATCTGACCGGCTTGGAGCTCAGTTTGGCGGCCTTACGGATGGGGTGCTTTTTGCTAAATTGGAATTTGTTTCCGGAATCGTTATGGGAAATGCGATCACGACTCTTTATCAAAACGTAACTGCGACCTCTTTGCCGGCGTCGGGCACAGGAACCTTCCTGGCTGATTGCGTAACAGGTCCAGGATGTGATTACTTTACAAAAGGTTCGCAAACTAATAATTCAGATTTTTTAGGTAAGTTTGCATTATTTGGAACGACTTCAGGGAAGGCTTATACGGCTGGCTTCAGTGGACGAACTTCAGATCCAATCACTACCGACATAGGGGCTGTGCCAGAGCCAGGGTCTATCTTTTTAACAGGGCTTGGATTACTGAGCCTTTGGGCCGCTAGCTCAAAGAAATCCGGCAGAAAGAAAAATAACGAATAAACATAATTCATTTCATTGTTTTTTTGTATTCTCCAGGGCGAGATAGGCAAGTAGAAGTAACTATAATTAGAGCCGGAGTATTGCTATCGGGATACTTCATGTTTACGTGATGAAGGAACGGAGCAGGAAATTGGGCTACCAAGCGGTTGCGAATTTCGGGATTCCCGCTCAGCCGGTTTCTATCCTAAGGTTTCTCCGCTTCAAATAGTATGGCTTGCATGGGATAACGTATTGGGTTGGAGCCATACTCCCTAGCCAGCGCTTCCGCCAGTGCCTCGACAATCATTTCAGGCTCGACTCCGCCATGCTCTCTGATTTCCTCGATGAGCGGGCTGAACACAAGCCCGCGCGCGAAGGCCGATACATCCATAATATCGTATTCACGCCGCTGAACCGACATGACAATTCGGTCAAAGCCAGAACGAATCAATGCCTCTTTAATGGGGTCGATTTCAAAACAGGAAACGGGAAGTTCCAGGAAACCCGGGCGGGTTCAACGGAAAGATTTGCTTTAAAACCTCAAAACTCAGGCTGGCGAAGGGATTGTAGCGTCGGGAGTCCCAGACGCTGAACAGATATCGCCCTCCTTGCCTCAGTGTCCGGTGCACCTCTCGAAACGCAGACTCTTTGTCGAAGAACATTACCCCGAACTGGCACACTACGGCATCGAACGCCTCGTCGTCAAAAGGCAGTGAAACGGCATCGGCGATCTGGAACGTGACCTGCTCGTGGGGAAGAAACTTAGCGCGCGCAACGTCCATCATGGAATCGCTGATGTCGATCGCGGTCAGAAGCGCGTTCTTGGGAAGAGCGTCCCGCAATTGCCGGGTAACAACCCCTGTCCCCGCCGCTACTTCAAGCAGATCTCAGACTGATCTTTCCGTTGCGCGTCGCGCAATGTCAATCGCGTAAGGTTGGAATAGTACCGGACCAAGATCACGGTCGTAAGGGAGGGTTACGTCGCCAGCATAACTTGCCATTATTAATTCCCCAGAAAATAAATGCGCCGATGAAGAACAAGCAATTCGACAGCTTTATCTCGCATCTCTGCCGATCTTAATGGCAAAGGTAGCTAAAGATCGGTAGCAGGCGCGAAGCAAGGCTCTGCGGAAGCACCCACTGGTCTATTAGCCCTATCAAAAACTATAGGCTTCCCCATCCTCGGGCACCAATACCCGTTGCGTCATATTCTTTTCGCTGAGAAATTCTCGCAGTTCCTTTCTCGACAGCATGGCGTGGTTAACAGATTCCATGTGGCTCGCAATGATAGAGGAGTTTAATAGCGGTGTAAAAATGTATCACTGAAGCGCCTCTATTTCGCGGGATCGCGGAATAAAATTATATCGGACCGATGCCTATAAGCTGACGTGCTTTGGGTCAAGCGAAAGGCGGAAAGGATGTATTCAGTGGATTATACGTAAAGATTCGACGCGCGGTGATGGTGGAAGGGAAGAGCGAACGCGAAGTGGCGCGTTTTTTGGGGTTCACCGCAGCCCGTCAAGAAGATGTGCCGATACGCTGTGCCGCCCGGCTACCGTGGCTCTATTGCAAAAAATAAGAAGCGTGGTGCACTATAATGTTTTTCAGGGTAGACCCTCAATGTCGGATTTCAAATGGCGTCATTTCCGTGGAGAGATAATGGTCTTGGAAAGCTGCAGCTCTAATGATGTTTCCCAAAAATGGAAGCTGGTGCATCGTAGGTTCTATCGAAAAATTTGAGATCCCGCCGAGACTGAGCATCTTTTTCGGAAAGGTCCCGGCGGAACGACCATGATAGATTTCGACAACAGTCAGTGTGAGCCGAGCATTATCCTTTAGGGGGAATCTGTTGGTATGTGCTTATTCCATCAGCTATTGGCAATTGGAAGAAGGGTGTCTTAACCATTGGGTTTCGAAGATTGCTACGGCAACTATCTGAAGTCCCCTTAGATAGGCCAATTCCGCATTTACTACCTGCATTTCCTACCTCCGAACTACCACAGTTGTGGCACTACGCGTAGGGTCTATCAACGACCTCGTATCTTCATCAAAATTGATTCACGGTCTGAAATATTGTCAATTAATTTTCTAAGTATTATAGATAAATAAAGTTATATCAATAGCTTACGTTGATTATTAACGAATAGCGTAACCAAGTTAGTCGAATGAGTTTTCTCCTACAGTTGCACTTTCCGCAATATTGTACGCACTGTAACCGCCGTCGAACTCCGACGATTATGTAGACATGCGAACACTAATGCGCCCTTCCTTTGAGGTACATACCATAAACCATAGGGATATGTTGCGAGATTCGCGCGGTGCGCGTCTTCAAGGACTTGTTGATACTGCATGGGATTTTGGCCAATGCGTGCGACAGTCTCCTGTACGGATTCCAGAAATCCTAATGCAGCTTGGCTTGAACGTTCGCCGTACCAGGCAGCGGCTTCTTTGATATCGACTTCAGCCGCCTTCGTGACCCTGACCCTGCGGTTCACTTCGGCTTGTAAGGACGGATCAAATCCGCATGGGCTTCGCTGTATGGCCGGGCAACCTCACCGTCCTGTGGCAATGTCTTGAGTCGCTTGCGCACTTCAACCTCAACCACGGGTGTCACAGCGGGTTTCGCCGGTTTGACGTGATGAAGAATGCTTTCTGGTTTGTTCATAAGAAAAATTGTAGGCCGATGATTGCAGTTGAGCAAGTCAGATGCACGTCATTAACCAATAAGGTACCTATTGAGAGGGATTAGAGGGTTGAACGCTCTCTCATTAGAGCTAGGCCTATTGATAGATAAGATTGCTTATAATGGATTATTTTTCATTTTTTCAGCATGGTCTGCAGTGATAAAAGAACGTGTGCTGAAAGGTACCGATTCGCTATGACTATGAATGGCTCCCCTCTCGAAAGGTAAAAACCGGCGCGGTAGCCTAACTCATCGCATGAAAAACTAGGCGGTAACCCATGCCGTGCATGTTCTCGATGGGATCATAATTTCCGGCTCGTCTTAGCGCGCAGCGAAGTTCGTGCATATGAGTACGCAAGCTACTACTGGTATCCCTCGCCTCCCCCCCAACCTGCAAATTCCAGCTCCGTGCGGCTGAATACCCGCCCGGGCTCGCCCATCATAAGAATCAATAGCTCCATGCATTTTGGTGACAGTTTTACCTTGGTCCCACCAAACAGGACAGTGAATGTTTTCGGATCAAAAGACAAGTCACCTGTCTCTAACCTGCACCCGGTAATGTTGTCCAAACGGCTTGTGCAGGGCAACCAGGCGAGCTTCAACTTCCCTCAGCGCAAAGGGCTTGACCAGGTAATCGTCCGCCCCGCTCTCGAATCCTTTAAGTTTATCGTCCAGCGTGTCTCTAGCCGTCAGCATCAGTACGGGCGTATCAATCTGCGCTTCGTTGCGCAACTTACGGCACAAAGTGATGCCATCCAGGCCGGGCATGCCAAGATCCAGCAGAATGCCGGCGAATTTTTGTGTTACCGCAAGATGCAGGCCGAGGATGCCATTGACGGTGGCATTCACGCTATGACCGCGTGCCTCCAGAAAAATCGTAGAGGTTGGCGGCGATTGCAGGATCATCTTCAACCATCAGTATATGCACAGCGATTTCCGTTAGCTCGATCAGGTTTCCAGAGTAATTGCCAGAAAGCCGTAGGTTAATGAAAACACGAGCGCAACCGAACGTGTCATCCCCAGTTCCCAAAGCAGATTGATCCATCCGGAACAGGCCACAAGCCATGGCAGGCTGCCTTTTCGCTCCTGGCCGGATCAATCTGCGAGAGGCTCTTGGGGGATTGCATAACGCCCTGACGTTCTCCCGGAAAATTGATACAGGTTGAAACTGGAGGTAGGATTGCTTCCCGAGGCCCCGAACGGGCAAGGAGAAGTGATGAAGAAATCGAGATTTACGGAAGAGCAAATCATTTATGCGCTGCGGTTGGCCGACAGCGGCAAGACGGTGGTTGATGTGTGCCGGCAGCTTGGCGTGTCGGAGGCCACGTTCTACACGTGGAAGAAGAAATACGCGGACTTGGGTGTGAGCGAGCTGCGCAAGCTCAAGCAGATCGAGGATGAGAATGCAAGGCTGCGACGCATCGTGGCCGACCTGACGCTGGACAAGCACATCCTGCAGGAGGTAGTGCGAAAAAAACTCTGAAGGCTGCCAAGCGGCGCGAGCTGGCAGCCTGGATGCAGGAGCGTTTCAAAATCAGTGTGCAGCGATCATGTCGCCTGGCGCTGCTGCGGCGCTCGGTGTGGTATGCCAAGAGCACGGCGCGTGATCAAAGCGCACTGTGCCAGCGCATTCGCGACATCGCCATGAATCGTCCCAGGTTCGGCTACCTGCGAGTGCTGGTGATGCTCAAGCGCGAAGGCTGGCAGGTGGGAAAGAAACGCGTGTATCGGCTGTATCGCCAGGAGGGTCTACAACTGCGCATGAAGGTCAAACGCCGCAAGCGCATCGCCTTACTACGCGGCAGGCCTCAGGCACCCACCGGTCCGAACCAGCATTGGAGCATGGATTTTGTCCACGACCAGATGCTCGACGGACGGGCATTTCGCATCCTCACGGTCATTGATCAGTGGAGTCGCGAGAGTGTGTGCCTGGAGGCCAACTTCAGGCTGTCCGGGCGAT
>JBDTDT010000123.1:0-6622 GCA_039922995.1 Nitrosospira sp.
TAGCGTTGGCGAAGCTTCATATGGGCTTTGATCAATTCAATTGCCTGATAACGAAACCGGTTACCATCGGTATCTTTCACCCACATATGCAGCAGGCCAATAAAGAACAGATGCGTATCCATTGCCAACTGAGCGGCATCGTGGGAAAGATGCAGCTGCTCCTGAACCTTCGCACGTTCGTAAACTAACAGCAGTTTTTGGAGGATGCCAGAACAATTCGATAAAATTTGCTGCAGAACGGTTGCGAATTCCTCTACGTACTCGCACTTGATCATCATGATTTCGTAAATCTCGCGCGTTTCGATGCTATCGGTTAGCACCTGAATAGTGCCGCATAAGAAATTTTCTATGCATGAAAGCGGATCCTCAGCGCCTTCATTCAGCAACGTGTCATCCATGCGATCTATGAGCGGCAAAAAAACCTGTTCACGCATGGCCTGAAACAGATCGATTTTATTATTGAAGTGCCAATACACTGCTCCGCGCGTAACGCCGGCCTGGCTGGCGATATGCTCCATCGTAGTACGGCTGACGCCGCGTGCCAGGAACACCTGGCGTGCCGCCTGGATGAGGCGTTGCCGGGTTAATTCCGCGTTCTCCTTGGTTTTCCTGACCATTTGAATGTGTTCTCCTGGTGGCAATTTACATCGATTCGCTATTTACATCCATATTCGTTAGTATATAATTTACATACATACAAGAATGTATGCAAGTTGTTTTATTAGGGCTGATTTGTTTTACCGGCATGGAGTTAAAAAAATGGCAGTCGCCAATTCCAAGAATAAAGTTCTAGACTTACAAGTGGTTATCTATGCGAAGACACTTGCATTGGTGATGAGCGTTGCGTTGGTCGCATGCGGCAAAAGCAATCAGGCACCCGCGGCGCCCCCTGGCGGTATGGCGCTTCCTGTCAGTGTGATCGAAGTACAGCCCACCAGCGTGCCGATCAGTGCAGAAGCCGTTGCGCAAACCGAAGGCGCCAAAGAAGTCGAAATACGGCCTAGAGTGGGTGGTATTTTGCTCAAGCGCCTATATGAGGAAGGTTCCACGGTAAAAGCCGGACAACCCATGTTCCTGATTGATCCCGTACCGTATCAAAACGCTCTAGCGCAAGCAAACGCACAATTCGCCGAACAGAAAGCCCGCTTGGAACAAACCCGGCGAGAGGAAAACCGGTTACGTGAAATGCTCGATGCACAGGCTGTCAGTCAGCGTGAATACGACAATTCCGTTTCGGATAATGCAATTGCACGCGCTGCATTGCAGCAGGCTGAAGTTCGGGTGCGAGACGCTGAGCTCAACCTTTCCTATACTTCCGTTCCAGCACCGGTGAGCGGCGTGTCAGGCCGTTTTCAGTTCTCCGAAGGGACGTTGGTGGAAGCGAATGCAAGTCTCCTGACAACAATTGTCCAGATATCGCCCATATGGGTGCGCTTCAGTTTCTCGGACAACGAACTGGCACAGCTTGGCGGTGCCTTGCATGAACAAAATGTCCGGGAGGTAACGGTGGTACTGCCAGACGGCACGGAATATGAAAAAAAAGGCAAGCTGAATTTTGCCGCCAGTCAAATCGATCCGACACTCGGCACGCAGCAATTGCGCGCCACCTTCGATAACACCGATCAACGCTTGCTGCCGGGACAATTCGTTCGTGCGCGCGTAGTCACAGGCGAACGCAGCGGTGTTTTTCTCGTACCCCAGGTTGCCGTACAAACATCGGATTTGGGAAATATTGTTTATATCGTTAACGAAAAAAATGAAGCGACTGTGCAACCGGTTTTAGCGGGTCATTGGATGGGCAAGGAATGGGTAATCCGAGAAGGGCTTAAAGCAGGTGACAAGGTCATTGTCGACAATATTATAAAGCTTCGTCCAGGCGTACCTGTAGCGCCGCATGAACTTCGCCCAGGCACACCCGGCATTCCTCAGGCTCCGGCTGCAGAGCCTGCGCAGAACACTGACAAGCCCGTATAGGCAAGAGGGATCACCATGAGCAGATTCTTCATTCTACGGCCAATTTTTGCCTCCGTATTATCCATTATCATAGTATTGGCAGGTTTGGCTGCCGCCATGCAACTACCTATTGCACAGTATCCACAAATTGCACCACCCACCGTTTTGATCACCGCGACCTTTCCGGGTGCCAGTGCCGATACCCTGTCCAAAACTGTTGCAGCACCGATTGAAGAGCAGTTAAGCGGGGTCGATAATCTGCTGTATTTCAGCTCCAGTGCTGACTCGAGCGGTACGCTGACGATCACTGCGACCTTTGATGTTGGTACAGATGTCGATCAGGCAACCTTTAACGTAAGTAATCGCGTGAATATCGCCCTGCCACGCTTACCCGATGAAGTTCGGCGCACGGGCCTCATAATACAAAAGCGCTCTAACGACATTCTGCTTGTCTTCATGCTGATCTCTAAAGAGAAGGGAAAGTATGACTCGTTGTATCTAAGCAATTACGCCACTCTCAATATACTCGATGAACTAAAACGCACCAAAGGCGTAGGTGATGCGATAGTTTTCGGGGGACAAGATTATTCCATGCGTATCTGGCTGCGCCCCGATCGCATGGCGCAACTGGGAATCACCACAACAGATATTGCTACGGCTATCCAGTCGCAGAATGCACAATACGCTGCGGGCAAAATAGGCCAGGAACCCGCGCCCGCGGATCAACAACTGATTTATACCGTTAATGCCAAGGGCCGGCTGCTGGAACCCGAACAATTCGGCAATATTATTTTGCGTGCCGATGGTTCCCGAGGTGTTCTCTATCTCAAGGACGTTGCCCGGATTGAGCTTGGGGCACAAAGCTACGATGTGCGTACGACGCTGAATGGCCAGCCGGGCGCGGGCATCCCTATCTTTCTGCAACCCGGTGCCAATGCCCTGGATACAGCCAACGCATTGATGGCCAAAATGGATGAGCTGAAGAAGCAATTTCCGGAAGGCATGGATTACGTAGTGCCTTACGATACCAGTCTATTTGTTAAAGCCTCAATGTGGGAAGTCGTCAAAACACTTGGCGAAGCGATGATATTGGTCATACTGGTTGTATACCTTTTCCTGCAAAGCTGGCGCGCCACGCTGATTCCACTTATCGCCGTGCCTATTTCGCTGGTAGGCAGTTTCGCAGGGCTATGGCTATTCGGATTTTCAATCAACACGCTCACACTTTTCGCCATGGTGCTCTCAATCGGCATTGTGGTGGACGATGCCATTGTCGTTCTGGAGAATATTGAGCGTTTAATGGACGAAGAAAAACTGTCGCCGCTGAAAGCTGCCATCAAATCAATGGAGCAGGTTTCGAGCGCCGTGGTGGCCATTGTGTTGGTGCTGTGTGCTGTATTCGTACCTGTAGCTTTTATGGGAGGCATCGCTGGCGAGCTATATCGTCAGTTTGCTGTGACCGTAGCTGTCGCCGTGGTAATTTCGGGTGTAGTGGCGTTGACGCTCACGCCCGCATTATGCGCGATCCTGCTAAAACATACTCATGGCGAATCTGCTTTCTTTCGCGCATTCAACGGTGGATTCAAACGCTTGACCCATTTCTATACCAACACGGTTAGCACTACCTTACGGCACAAAATTATTGGCGCATTTGTATTTACCGGTATCATCGCCGTTGCAATCTATCTGGTCGAGACAATTCCCGGAAGTTTCGTGCCACCTGAAGATCAGGGCTACGTGGTGACCGCGACAATTCTGCCCGATGGTGCAACGCTGGCTCGAACCACTAAAACTGCTGAAGCTGTGCGCGCCGCGATTGCGGAAGATCCGGCCGTTGCCCATCAGTTTGTGGTAAATGGTTTTGATCTGATTGGAGGCGGTAACAAAACCAGCTCGGCGACCATGTTTGTCGCCTTCAAGGACTGGTCCGAGCGTGTAGCCACGGCAGAGGATATCGTCAAAAAACTGTTTGGTATCGGAATGCAGCAGCCTGACGGCATAGCAATAGCATTTAATCCCCCTGCTATCCGTGGCCTGGGCACTGCAGGCGGCTTTGAAGTCTATGTGCAGGCCCGGGGTGACTCGAATCCTTTGCGCTTATCCGGTGTTGTGAATAATCTCATTGACGCGCTGAACCAGGAGCCCCGCCTCGCCGGCATAAATACTTTTTTCCGCCCTACAGTTCCCCAATTCTTTATTGAAGTCGATGAGGCAAAAGCAATTTCACAGGGTGTGCCGATTGCAGCCATATACGCTACGCTGCAAAGTACCATGGGCTCACTTTATATCAATGATTTTAATCGTCAGGGACGAACCTATCGCGTGCAACTGCAGGCTGAGCCACAATATCGCATGAAGCAGGAAGATCTCGGCAGGATATATGTACGCTCGCAATCAGGCGCGATGATACCCCTCTCCGCACTTAGCAAGATCAGTACCGTCGTTGGCGCAGAACAATTGGAACGATACAATGGCCTGCTTTCCGCAAAGATATTTGGCGGCGGCGCTCCTGGTGTAAGCTCCGGTGATGCCATTAAGCTCGTGGAAGAGATAGCGGCAAAAAACTTGCCGAATAATTATCAGATTGACTGGACAGGACAAGCCTACCAGGAAAAACGTACCGGTTCGGCGGCGATTTTTGCCTTCGGTTTCGCGATTATTATGGTTTTTCTCATCCTGGCTGCGCAGTTCGAGACCTGGGCACTGCCGCTGGCTGTCATTATGGCTGTGCCATTCGCCCTGACAGGCGCACTGCTTGCAATTTTGGCGCGTGGCATGCCCAACGACATTTATTTCCAGGTTGGATTGATTACCCTGGTAGGTTTGGCGGCAAAAAATGCTATTCTGATCGTTGAATTCGCCAGCCAGAAAATGGAGGAAGGGATGCCTGTTGCGGAGGCTGCGATTGAGGCCGCGCGATTGCGCTTTCGCCCAATCGTCATGACCTCCATGGCCTTTGTGCTGGGTATTGTCCCGCTGGTAATTGCTACCGGAGCGGGAGCCGCAGCACGGCAATCCATGGGTACAGGGGTATTTGGAGGCATGCTGCTCGCGACGTTTGTCGCCACCATATTTATTCCATTATTCTTTACCTGGCTTACCCGCAAACATGCGGAAAAACCAGCGGAAGATGTGCAAAGGGAAGTAACATGACGTTCTATTTAAAGCGACTTCGTTTGGTGATGGCGACTGCTTTGTTTGCGAGCTTTAAATTAACTGATCTGGCCGACAAGCTTCCAGTCAATCTCCCCCAGTTGATGAAGCCGTTTTCATCAAAAGCAAATTCCAGCTGGGGAATTCGGGTATTGTTATTACTCCCGTTTCTGCTAATTGCGTCCTGCGCCATGGGGCCCGACTATTCCCGGCCTCCTATCGAGACTGCTGAAAAATTCCGCATGACGCAAACGGAAGGGCAATCCATCGCCAATATTCCCTGGTGGGAACTCCTTCACGACGAGGCACTGCAACGGCTCATTAACCAGGCGTTGATGGAGAACAGGGATCTCAGGCAGGCAGTGGCAAGCGTTGAAGAACTTCAAGCTCGCCTGTCCATCGCACGCATGGATTTTCTTCCCAAATTTGATTTAGTCGGCAACGCCCCGGCGATGGGCACCCTCGGCGGGTTCCTTATCCCAGGATTTCCGACCCCCTACAGTTATTTTGGACAGGCAAACCTGAACTGGGAACTGGACATCTGGGGCAGGCTGCGCCGTTCCAACGAAGCAGCCCGCGGCGACTTGATGGCGCGCGAGGAGAACCGCCGGGCGATAGTGCTTACGTTGGTAAGTTCCGTAGCACAGTCGTATTTCGACCTTTTGCAATTTGATATGCAGCTGGATATTGCCCGGCGTGCGCTATCGTCCTGGGGAGAATCGGTTGCCATTGCCCAGGCGCAATTAAGAGGTGGGTTGATTTCCCGACTCGATCTGGATCAATTCAATGCGGAACGGGCCAACGCGGCAACCCGGGTGGCGGAACTTGAACGGCAAATGGTTCAAAAAGAGAATGAATTGAGCGTACTAATAGGGAAAAACCCGCTGCCGATTGTGCGAGGCCGTATGCTGACAGATCAACTGATGCCGCCCGAAGTACCGTCGGGACTTCCTTCGGAATTATTGCAACGGCGTCCGGATATCCTGCAAGCCGAGCAAACGCTGGCTGCCGCCACGGCAAGAATCGGCATGACCAAGGCCGCACGGTTCCCGAAGCTTTCGATCACCGGTTTCCTCGGGGTAGCCAGTCCGGCGCTATCGAAGCTGCTGCTCTCCGGAAGCGAATTTGGCGCGGGTGGGCTCGGATTGGCGGGGCCGCTGCTGAATGCTCAAAGCCTGGGCTTCGAACAGCGGGCTGTAGAGGCCCAGGCGAGGCAGGTTTTAGCCCAGTACGAGCAAACCATCCTCGTCGCATTCAAGGAGGTTGAAGATGCACTGGTGGCTGTTCGCACGGTTCAGGATCAACGCAAGGCGCAGCAGGAACAGGTCAACTCCCTGCGCTCGGCTTTGCATGTCTCCGATCTTCGCTACAAGGGCGGTATCACGAGCTACGTAGATGTACTCCTTGCCAAAAGGAATTTGTTTGATGCCGAATTTGCCCTTACGGCAACATACCGCTTCCATCTGGTATCTGTCGTTCAGCTCTACAAAGCATTGGGCGGAGGATGGCTCGCCAG
>JBDTDT010000124.1:0-18930 GCA_039922995.1 Nitrosospira sp.
GGGCGACAACGTCTCGGTGACGGTAAACCTGATTGCCCCGATTGCCATGGAAGAAGGTCTGCGTTTTGCCATCCGCGAGGGTGGGAGAACCGTCGGTGCGGGCGTGGTGGCGAAAATTATCGAGTAATAACAGGATCAAGGATAGGATTTAAGATTGGATGCCAAGATATTCGATCGTCAATTCAGAATCCAAATCCTCAACCTGAGGTTTGACTATGCAAAGCCAGAAAATTCGTATCCGTCTGAAGGCGTTTGATTACCGATTGATAGACAAATCGGCGATGGAGATCGTTGAAACCGCTAAACGTACTGGTGCCGTGGTTAAGGGTCCTGTACCTCTGCCGACGCGCATAGAGCGTTTTGATGTATTGCGCTCTCCTCATGTTAATAAGACTTCGCGTGATCAGTTCGAGATTCGAACTCATCTCCGCTTGATGGATATCATGGATCCGACCGATAAGACCGTGGATGCCCTGATGAAACTGGATTTACCCGCAGGCGTGGATGTGGAAATAAAGTTGTAAATTTGAATACTGAGTTCCTGGTTAGTCATCCATGAATAGCTTGAGCTCTAATTCAAAATAAATATGAACTGCCGGTCAATTGTAATCGGCACCTTTTGAGAAAGGGTAATTAAAATGAGCTTAGGACTTGTCGGCCGCAAGGTTGGCATGACTCGCATTTTTACCGAAGATGGCGACAGCCAGCCGGTTACGGTGCTTGACGTGTCCAACAATCGTGTCACCCAAATCAAGACTTTTGATACGGACGGCTATTCCGCAGTACAGGTAACTTTTGGAAAACGCCGTGCGAGCCGTGTTAACAAGCCGTCAGCCGGACATTTTGCCAAAGCTGCGGTGGAGGCCGGTCACATACTCAAGGAATTCCATGTAGCACAGGATGTGCTCGCCAGCTTAAAACCTGGCTCTGTAATAGGCCTGGATATTTTCCAGGCCGGACAGAAGGTAGATGTAACCGGCACCTCTATCGGTAAGGGCTATGCGGGCGTGATCAAGCGCCATGGCTTCTCCTCAAACCGTGCCAGCCATGGCAATTCGAAATCGCACAATGTTCCAGGGTCCATTGGTATGGCGCAGGATCCAGGTCGCGTATTCCCCGGCAAACGCATGTCAGGGCGTTTGGGGGGCGTGCAGCGCACCACGCAGAATCTGGAAGTACTGCGCGTTGACGCCGAACGTGGTTTGCTGCTCATCAAGGGTGCAATCCCCGGGTCGAAAGGTGGCGACGTGGTGGTACATCCGAGCGTCAAGATTGCCAGGATCAGCGCGAAGCCCATTGTTAAGCCCGATGCCAAAGCAGGTGCAAAAAGTGGCAAGAAAGGGGGCGCTTAATGGAACTTAAACTTATCGGCGATAATGGTCAATCAGCTGCCAGCGTTTCCGCTTCCGATGCCCTGTTTGATCGGAAATACAACGAAACTCTGGTGCATCAGGTAGTCACGGCTTACCTGGCCAATGCTCGTAGCGCCAATCGTGCGCAAAAAGGGCGCTCGGATGTTGCCAAATCAACCCGGAAGCCTTGGCGTCAAAAAGGAACGGGGCGTGCGCGGGCGGGTATGGCTTCCAGTCCATTGTGGCGCGGAGGTGGCAAAATCTTTCCAAACAGTCCTGAAGAAAATTTTAGCCATAAGATCAATCGCAAGATGTATCGTGCCGGAATCGGTGCCATCCTGTCTCAACTCGTGCGCGAAAACCGTTTATCGGTGGTGGAAAGTTTTGTCGTCGACGTACCAAAAACTAAGATACTGTCCCGAAAACTGAAGGATATGGGATTTGATGAGGTGATGATTATCACCGATAGTGTGGATGAGAACCTTTATCTCTCATCTCGCAATCTGCCTGGCGTGATGGTGGTGGAAGCGGGTCATGCCGATCCAGTCAGTCTTATGCGCTTTGCAACCGTGCTGATAACTCGGGGCGCATTGACGAAAATTGAGGAGTTGCTGGCATGAGTACGCAAACATTTAGCCAGGAACGTCTGATGCAGGTGATACTGGCCCCCCAGGTCTCGGAAAAGGCAACATTTATAGCGGAAAAACATAACCAGATCATTTTTCGTGTTGTGCAGGATGCAACTAAAGCCGAGATCAAAGCTGCTGTCGAGCTTATGTGGAAGGCTCAAAATATCAAAGTGGAGAATGTGCAGGTAACTAACATAAAAGGGAAAGAGAAGCGCTTCGGTCGTTTTATGGGGCGTCGCAGCAATTGGAAGAAAGCCTATGTCAGCATCAAAAACGGCCAAGAAATCAATTTTTCGGAAATTGCACAAGGAGAGGTCAAGTAATGGCGCTAGTTAAAGTTAAACCAACCTCTCCCGGCCGCCGTGCAGTAATTAAGGTCGTCAATACCAGTTTGCATAAGGGAACTCCCTACGCCAGGCTTGTGGAAAAACAAAATCGTAGCGCTGGGCGCAATAACAATGGTCACATCACCACACGCCACATGGGAGGTGGCCATAAACAGCATTATCGCATCGTGGATTTTCGCCGTGACAAGGATGGCATCGTTGCCAAGGTTGAGCGACTGGAATACGATCCGAATCGCAGCGCCAATTTGGCGTTACTTTGCTATGCCGATGGCGAGCGCCGCTATATTATCGCACCAAATGGTATTGCCGCCGGGATGCATCTGACGAGTGGTGTAGATGCGCCGATCAAGAATGGTAATGCGTTGCCCTTGCGCAATATTCCGGTGGGCAGCACTATTCACTGCGTAGAAATGATGCCCGGAAAAGGTGCGCAATTAGCTCGCTCTGCGGGCACATCGGTGCAGCTCCTTGCACGTGAAGGGGATTACGCGCAGCTGCGCCTGCGCTCCGGGGAGATTCGCAAGGTACATGTAAATTGCCGCGCTACTATTGGCGAGGTTGGCAACGAAGAGCATAATTTGCGCTCAATCGGTAAAGCGGGGGCGCAACGCTGGCGCGGTATTCGACCAACCGTGCGTGGCGTAGTGATGAATCCCATAGACCATCCCCACGGTGGGGGCGAAGGTAGAACCGCAGCCGGACGGCATCCAGTCAGTCCGTGGGGTACACCTGCGAAGGGTTTTCGTACCCGCACCAACAAGCGTACTGACGGTATGATCGTACGTCGTCGCTATTCAAACAAGGGGTAATGAATCATGGCACGTTCCGTAAAGAAAGGTCCCTTTGTTGATTTGCATCTGATAGCCAAGGTGGAAGCTGCACGTGCGACCAACGACAAACGCCCGATAAAAACCTGGTCACGGCGCTCAACCGTTCTGCCCGATTTTATCGGCTTAACCATCGCCGTGCATAACGGGAAACAGCATGTTCCGGTATATGTCACCGAGAACATGGTAGGACACAAGCTTGGCGAGTTTTCCCACACACGTACTTTCAAGGGACATTCAGGCGACAAGAAAGCATCGGCTGGATCAAAGAAATAGGAGACCAACATGCAAACAACTGCTGTGTTGCGCGGAGTCAGGTTGTCCGAACAAAAGGGACGTCTCGTGGCCGATCAGATTCGGGGTTTGCCGGTAGAGCGTGCGCTTAATCTGCTTGCCTTCAGTCCGAAGAAGGGTGCTGTCATCATTCGTAAATTGCTGGAATCAGCCATTGCTAATGCCGAACATAATGATGGGGCGGATATAGATGAGTTGAAAGTCGCAACGATATATGTGGATCGCGGACCATCGCTGATGCGGACCAGTGCCCGTGCGAAGGGGCGCGGCAATCGTATTGTCAAGCCAACCTGTCACATTCTTCTTACTGTCGGTGATAAAACCGGCAACAAAAAATAGGGATATACGAAGACACCATGGGACAAAAAATACATCCGACAGGTTTTCGGCTTTCGGTGCTAAAAAACTGGTCGTCGAAATGGTATGCCAATGGAAAGAACTTTCCTGGCATGCTTAACGAGGATATCAAGGTACGCGAATATCTGAAAAAGAAATTGGCCCATGCATCGGTGGGTCGTGTAATTATCGAACGCCCATCCAAGAATGCACGCATCACGATTTATAGCTCACGCCCCGGTGTCGTGATCGGCAAGAAAGGAGAAGACATCGAGGTTTTGCGTGGAGCGCTGCAAAAGCTTATGGGTGTTCCGGTGCATGTAAATATCGAAGAAATTCGCAAGCCTGAAATCGATGCGCAACTCATCGCCGACAATATTGCGCAGCAATTGGAAAAACGCATCATGTTCCGGCGCGCCATGAAGCGCGCCATGCAAAATGCCATGCGGTTGGGCGCCCAAGGCATCAAGATCATGAGTGCGGGACGATTGAATGGCATCGAAATTGCCCGTACTGAATGGTATCGTGAAGGCCGTGTGCCGCTCCATACTTTGCGTGCCGATCTGGATTACGGCACTTCGGAAGCCAAGACCACTTATGGTGTGATTGGAATCAAAGTGTGGGTATTCAAGGGCGAGATGATAGGTCGGGGTGATCAACCTGCGTCGACAATACCCGCGATGCAGGCACCCGTACCAGCGGGAGAACTTGAGAAAAAGCGTCCTGCCAGAAAACCGGTATTAAGCACGCCGAAGAGCGTGGCAGGACCCAGGCCAGTTGAGAGAAGCGAAGCTAGAGCCGAGGCCCGGACCAGCGAAAAGAAAGGGTCCAGGAAGCCCGATAATGCCGTCGAGGAAATTGCTGCCAAGTCTGAGATTGGAACGGTAGCGAAGCCAGGAGTGAAAGATGCAGCAGCCAGCTAGAACAAAATACCGCAAGCAGCAAAAAGGCCGCAACACAGGCGTTGCTACCCGCGGTGCCAAAGTCAGTTTCGGAGAGTACGGACTCAAGGCAGTTGGCCGAGGCCGATTAACTGCCCGGCAGATTGAGGCAGCACGGCGCGCGATGACTCGTCATATAAAACGCGGGGGTCGTATCTGGATCCGCATCTTCCCGGATAAGCCGATTTCCCATAAACCGGCTGAGGTACGGATGGGCAACGGTAAGGGAAATCCGGAATACTTTGTGGCGGAAATTCAACCAGGCAAAATGTTGTATGAAATGGACGGTGTTGACGAAGTACTGGCGCGACAAGCATTCCGTCTGGCTGCCGCCAAGTTGCCGATTCAGACTACGTTTGTTATCCGACAAGTAGGTGGTTAATATGAAATCAAAAACCAGCGAACTAAGAGCCAAGGATCCGGCGCAACTAAAGCAGGAACTTCTGGATTTGTTGAAGGCTCAATTTGGCCTGCGCATGCAGCACGCAACTCAGCAGTTAGGCAACACTAATCAATTGCGAAACGTGCGCCGCGACATCGCGCGTACGCGAACTATTCTTAGCCAGAAAGTGAAGCAGTCATGAGCGAAATCAATTTAAGCCGTACGCTTACCGGAAAAGTGGTGAGTGACAAAATGAACAAGACCATTACTGTTCTGGTCGAACGTAAGGTTAAGCATCCGCTATATGGTAAAATCATGGTGCGCTCTAAAAGATATCATGTCCATGACGAGAATAATGAGTTTCACGCGGGGGATATGGTTATAATTGAAGAATGCCGGCCTCTCTCCAAAACGAAAGCTTGGCGCGTAATTAAATTGATGGAGAAGGCAACACAGTTTAGTTGATGGTACAAACAGGAAGTGATTTTTTGAGTCTTGTTTTCCTTATGAAATAACCGTATAATTTCTCTTCTGTAATTATCGGTTTTCAAACATACAAATTTTGTCGCTGATCGATTCTGGCGGCACCACAACCCGAACGGGTTCCAATACTATCCGCGCCCTGGAACTTGGGCCGGAAAAGTTGGAGAGAGTGAGTAAATAATGATCCAGATGCAATCGATTCTGCAAGTTGCAGATAATACGGGCGCGCGTTCAATTATGTGCATCAAGGTATTGGGCGGTTCCAAGCGGCGTTATGCCGGCATTGGGGATGTTATAAAGGTCAGCGTCAAGGACGCAGCGCCGCGGGGGCGCGTGAAGAAAGGTGAAATATACAACGCCGTGGTGGTACGAACAGCCAAAGGGGTACGTCGCGCTGATGGCTCGCTGATCAGGTTCGACACCAACGCTGCGGTGTTATTGAATGCCAAGTTGGAACCTATTGGCACACGTATTTTTGGCCCGGTTACGCGTGAATTGCGTAACGCACGCTTTATGAAAATCGTCTCGCTTGCTCCAGAAGTTCTATAAGCGCGATTAGGAGTCATTATGCGAAAAATAAAGAAGGGTGATGACGTGATTATCACTACCGGTAAAGACAAGGGTAAGCGGGGCACGGTATTGCGTATGGTGGGCACCGATTTGATAGTAATTGAGGGGGCCAACAAGATCAAGAAACACCAGCGGCCCAATCCGAACAAGGGAACAACGGGGGGGATCGTTGAGATGGAAAAACCTCTTCAGATTTCAAATGTCGCGATTTTCAATCCTGCCACGCAGAAAGCCGATCGCGTGGGAATCAAGATTCTGGAAGATAAGCGAAAAGTACGTTATTTCAGATCAAACGGCGAGTTGCTTGACGTCTAGAAAGGTATGCGAGGAAATATGGCCCGTTTGCAAGAATATTATCGCGACACCGTAGTGAAAGAGTTGATGCAGCAATTCAGCTACAAATCCGTAATGGAAGTACCGCGCATTCGCAAGATCACCCTCAATATGGGGGTGGGTGAAGCGGTCGCCGACAAGAAAATTATGGATAATGCGGTAGGCGACATGCAAAAAATCGCTGGACAAAAACCGGTAGTGACCAAGGCAAAAAAGTCAATCGCTACCTTCAAGGTGCGTGATGGTTATCCCGTTGGTTGCATGGTCACGTTGCGTCGTATCCGGATGTATGAATTTCTTGACCGATTGATTAGTGTGGCAATTCCGCGCATCCGTGATTTTCGCGGTATTTCCGGTAAAGCTTTCGATGGGCGGGGCAATTACAATATGGGTGTGAAGGAGCAAATCATTTTCCCGGAAATCGAGTATGACAAGATTGATGCGTTGCGCGGGATGAATATCACGATCACGACCACCGCGAAAACGGATTCGGAAGCCAAAGCATTGCTGGCGGCATTCAAATTTCCATTTAAAAATTGAGAGAGCAGGATGGCAAAAGTAGCCGTAATCAACCGTGATCTGAAGCGCCGCGAGACTGTCAAGAAGTTTGCAGCGCAGCGGGCAGAATTATTTGTCATTATTAACAACGTCAAAATGAGCGACGAGGAGCGGCATTCCGCCAGGATCAAGTTGCAAATGTTGCCTCGCAACGCGAGTCCTGTGCGGTTGCGTAATCGTTGCTCATTGACCGGTCGGCCGCGCGGCGTATATAGCAAATTCGGATTGGGTCGCGGCAAGCTTCGCGATATCGCCATGAGCGGAGAAATTCCCGGCTTGACAAAGGCCAGCTGGTAATAGAGAAAATGTTTATGGGTACGTTTAAAGTTTTAAGATCGAACGAAACCCAGTCATATTTTAGAGACCAGGCCCAATATGATTGATGTGAGTATTTTCGGAAATTGCGTATTAGCTTGTTACAAAAATTGGATTGCCAGAGGTGCGCCTAGATGAGTATGAGTGACCCCATCGCTGATATGCTGACGCGGATTCGTAATGCGCAGCTTTCGGAAAAGACCTCCGTTGTAATGCCCGCCTCCAAGCTGAAAGCAGCTATCGCGCAGGTATTAAAGGATGAAGGCTATGTTGAAAATTTTGCAGTTCACGAAGTGGACGGAAAACCAGCGCTGGATATCAGTTTGAAGTATTATGCTGGCCGCCCTGTTATCGAAAAGATCGAGCGTGTCAGTCGCCCCGGTTTGCGTATTTATAAGGCCAGCAAAAAGCTTCCTAACGTGATGAATGGTCTGGGCGTGGCAATAGTCTCGACTTCGAAGGGTGTGATGACGGAACGAAAGGCGCGCGCCAGTGGTGTGGGTGGCGAAGTGTTGTGTATAGTGGCCTAAGCCTAAGGATATAGAAATGTCTCGAGTAGGTAAGAATCCCGTGCCAGTTCCGGCAAATGTCGAAGTAATCCTGTCGGCCGCTGAGGTATCGGTGAAGGGGCCGCTCGGCACTTTGCGGCGCAGCATCGTTTCAGACGTCACCATCGAGCGCGAGGGTAATGATTTGCTGGTAAAAGCGTCCAGCGGTTCCAAGCAGGCTAACGCGATGTCCGGTACAACGCGCGCGTTGCTGGCTAATATGGTTCGCGGAGTAACTAACGGTTTCGAGAAAAAATTAACGCTGGTGGGTGTGGGTTATCGTGCCCAGGCAGCAGGAGAGATTCTTAATCTGACATTGGGTTTTTCTCACCCCGTGGCCCATAAAATGCCTGAAGGTGTGAAGGTGGAAACGCCAAGTCAAACCGAAGTTCTTATTAAGGGAATAGACAAGCAGCAGGTAGGTCAGGTTGCGGCGGAAATACGTGCTTACCGTAAACCGGAGCCCTATAAGGGAAAGGGTGTACGTTACGCCGACGAGGTAATCATCATGAAAGAAACCAAGAAAAAATAACTGGGGTAAGTATGCCGAATCCGACAAAATCCCGTCTGCGCCGTGCGCGCCGTACTCGTGCCAAGATTATCGAATTGAAGGCGGTACGCTTGGCGGTTCATCGCAGCAATTGCCATATTTATGTACAGTTGATAGATGGCGCGGGCGGCAAGGTATTAACCAGCGCATCTACCTTGGAACCGGAGATGCGAAAGGAGTTGCCTAATGGCGGCACGATTGTCGCGGCGGCGGCGGTGGGGAAACGGGTTGCCGAGAAGGCCAGAGGCTTGGGCATTGAAACCGTTGCGTTTGACCGTTCGGGCTTCAAATATCATGGCCGCGTTAAAGCATTGGCCGAGGCTGCTCGTGAGCATGGCCTCAAATTCTGATCAAGGAATAATGGATAATGGCTAAGATGCAGGGAAGGATGCAGGGGAAGGTGCCGCAGGGTGATGATCGCGGCGATGGTCTTAAGGAAAAAATGGTAGCGATCAATCGCGTTACCAAGGTTGTAAAAGGGGGGCGTATCCTTGGTTTTGCTGCACTTACCGTCGTTGGAAATGGAGACGGCAGCGTCGGCATGGGCAAGGGTAAATCTCGTGAAGTGCCGGTAGCGGTGCAGAAGGCCATGGACGAAGCGCGCCGCAAGATGGTCAAGGTGAACCTCAAGAACGGCACGCTGCATCATCCGGTTATTGGCAGGCATGGCGCCGCCACGGTATATATGCAGCCAGCGTCTGAGGGGACCGGCATTATCGCCGGAGGTCCGATGCGTGCAATATTTGAGGTTATGGGCGTACACAACATTCTTGCGAAGTGTATTGGTTCAACTAATCCCTATAACGTTGTACGTGCTACTTTGCAGGGTTTGCAGGCAATGAACACTCCAGCGGAAATTGCAGCCAAACGTGGCAAGAGTGTAGAAGAGATCATGGGTTTGGCAAAATGAACGAGAGCAAGAAAAAAATCAAGGTAACCTTGATCAAGAGTCTGATTGGCACCAAGCGCTCGCATCGTGCTACGGTGCGCGGGTTAGGGCTGCGTGGGATTAATAGTAGCGCCGAGCTGGAAGATACTCCAGCCGTGCGGGGAATGATCAATAATGTTTACTACCTTGTTAAGAGTGAGACGTAGATGCGGCTGAATTCCATTAAACCGGCAGCTGGCGCCAAGCACGCCAAGCGACGTCTGGGGCGTGGCATCGGTTCCGGCCTTGGCAAGACTGCCGGGCGCGGTCATAAGGGGCAGAAGTCTCGGGCGGGCGGCTTTCACAAAGTTGGTTTTGAAGGTGGTCAGATGCCCCTTCAGCGTCGCTTGCCCAAGCGCGGTTTTGTTTCGCTCACAAGAAAGAGCGTGGCGGAAGTACGGCTGTCAGCCTTGAGCAAATTGCAGGAAGATACCGTCGATATCCTGATATTGAAGCGAGCTGGAGTGGTTCCTGGGGCCGCCTTGACGGCCAAAGTGATACTTTCCGGGAAGATCGAACGCGCCGTAAAGTTGCAGGGTATTGCGGTCACCAAGGCCGCAAAAGCTGCCATCGAAGCTGCCGGCGGTAGTGTTGAGTAATTCAAGAGGATGACGATTGGCCGCTAACGAATCGCTGCGAGGGCTTTCCGGGAAATTGGGTGACTTGAAACGTCGCTTGTGGTTCTTGCTGCTCGCATTGGTAGTCTATCGCATCGGCGCGCATGTTCCGGTACCGGGTATCGATCCAGTGGTGCTGAAAGATTTGTTCGAGTCGCAGCAGGGCGGCATTCTCGGTATGTTCAACATGTTTTCTGGGGGTGCGCTTTCCCGCTTTTCGATTTTTGCTCTAGGAATTATGCCGTATATCTCCGCTTCGATTATCATGCAACTGGGTACGGTGGCATTCCCCTATCTGGAAGCGTTGAAAAAGGAAGGTGAGTCTGGACGCAGGAAGATTACCCAATACACTCGCTATGGGACGTTAGGATTGGCGCTGGTACAGGGCTATGGCATATCCATCGCATTGCAGTCTCAGGCAGGGCTGGTGATCGAGCCTGGGCCGATGTTTCTGCTGACAACGGTAATAACGTTGGTCACGGGCACTATATTCTTGATGTGGCTGGGGGAGCAGATTACTGAACGTGGTATCGGCAACGGCATATCCCTAATTATTTTTGCGGGAATTGCTGCGGGGCTTCCGAGCGCAATCGGCGGCACGCTTGAACTGGTGAGAACCGGTGCTATGCATTTTCTTGTGGCATTGGGGATTTTTCTGGCGGCAACGGTGGTCACAGCTTTCGTGGTTTTCGTCGAGCGCGGGCAGCGCAAGATATTGGTGAACTACGCGAAACGCCAAGTGGGGCGTAAAGTTTATGGTGGCCAGAGTTCTCATCTACCGTTGAAGCTTAATATGGCGGGTGTGATCCCGCCGATTTTTGCTTCAAGCATTATATTATTTCCAGCCACGTTAGCGGGATGGTTTGCCAGCGGAGAATCTATGAGCTGGCTAAAAGACATGAGCGGCGCGTTATCTCCAGGTCAGCCAGTATATGTAATCATGTATGCAGCGATGATCATATTTTTCTGTTTCTTTTACACGGCGCTTGTTTTTAATCCCAGAGAAACTGCGGAGAATCTGAAAAAAAGCGGTGCTTTCATCCCTGGTATTCGTCCTGGGGAGCAAACTGCCCGATATATCGAGCGTATTATGTTACGGCTTACTTTGGCGGGAGCAATTTACGTAACGCTTGTATGTCTTCTGCCAGAGTTCTTGATCTTGAAATGGAACGTACCGTTTTATTTTGGTGGAACTTCTTTGCTGATTATTGTAGTGGTCACCATGGACTTCATGGCACAGGTACAGGCTTATATCATGTCGCACCAATACGAGAGCCTATTGAAGAAAACTAACTTCAAGGGCGGCGGCGGACTGCCGGCAAGATAGTTGCTCCAAGGATAGGATGGCCAAGGAAGAAACGATACAAATGCAGGGCGAGATACTGGAAACGTTGCCCAACGCGACGTTCCGTGTCAAGCTGGAAAATGGGCACGTAGTGCTGGGGCATATCTCCGGCAAGATGCGTATGCATTACATTCGGATTTTACCGGGCGATAAGGTGACGGTAGATCTGACACCGTATGATTTAAGTAGGGCGAGAATTACATTTCGCGCCAAATAGCGGAAGAGGAGGCATGCATGAAAGTGTTGGCATCGGTAAAAAAGATTTGCCGTAATTGCAAGATTATTCGACGCAACCGTGTGGTGCGGGTGATTTGTACAGATCCAAGGCATAAGCAACGCCAAGGTTGATCGGAAAGCTCGTCCCCAAGATATTTATATTGAATCCAAATTTATCGTAGGAAGATTGTATGGCCCGTATCGCTGGAGTAAATATTCCAAATCATCAGCATGCCGAAATCGCGTTGACTTCAATTTACGGTATAGGTCGCACGCGAGCGCGTGAAATTTGTGCGGCGGCTGGAATCGCTACATCCACCAAGATCAAGGATGTAACGGACGTACAAATGGATAAGCTGCGAGATCGGGTTGGCAAGTTCTTGGTGGAAGGTGACTTGCGGCGGGAAGTTTCGATGAATATCAAGCGCCTGATGGATCTCGGGTGCTATCGAGGATTGCGTCATCGTCGCGGTTTGCCAGTGCGGGGCCAGCGCACTCGTACCAATGCCAGAACACGTAAGGGGCCACGCAAGGCGGTTCGTTCTTCCAGCGCAAAGCCAGCAGGAAAATAAATAATATGGGTAGCTCATTGATCAGTAGCGCAAAGGAATAATTACACATGGTAAAAGCAGCCACGCGGGTACGCAAGAAGATCAAGAAGAACGTAGCAGAGGGGATTGCCCACGTTCATGCTTCGTTTAATAACACGATCGTGACCATTACTGACCGGCAAGGTAATGCCTTGTCATGGGCCACCTCTGGTGGCGCTGGTTTTAAGGGATCACGCAAAAGTACACCATTCGCTGCCCAGGTAGCGGCCGAACAGGCAAGCAAGGTTGCTCAGGAATGCGGCGTAAAGAATCTGGAAGTCCGTATTAAAGGCCCTGGCCCGGGACGAGAATCCGCAGTGCGAGCTCTAAACGCAGCGGGTTTCAAAATTACCAGCATTTCCGATGTGACGCCAGTTCCGCATAATGGTTGTCGTCCACCCAAGAAACGTCGTATTTAAGGAGAGACACTGTGGCTAGAAATCTTGACCCTAAATGTCGCCAATGCCGCCGCGAAGGAGAGAAGCTGTTTCTCAAAGGTGAGAAATGTTTTACCGATAAATGCGCTATCGAACGCAGGAACTACGCGCCAGGTCAACACGGCCAGAAAAGTGGACGGCTGTCCGATTATGGAGTTCAGTTGCGCGAAAAACAAAAACTGCGCCGCATATACGGAATACTGGAACGCCAATTTCGCAATAATTACGAGCTGGCAGACAAACAGCGGGGCATCACGGGTGAGAATTTGCTGCAATTATTGGAATGTCGCCTAGATACGGTTTCATATCGTATGGGTTTTGGCGCTTCACGTTCGGAGGCACGCCAGATCGTACGTCACAATGGAATACTGGTAAATGGCAGAAGGGTCAATATTCCATCCTACCAGGTGAAGCCGGGTGATGTGGTTGAGGTTGCCGAGAAGGCGAAAAGCCATTTGCGTATCAAGGCCGCAGTTGAGGCTGCCGAACAGCGCAGTTTTCCAGAGTGGATAGCGATGGATGTCAAGGCCATGAAAGGAACATTCAAGATTAAGCCAGAACGGTCCGATTTGCCATCAAGTATCAACGAATCATTAGTCATCGAATTGTATTCCAAGTAATCAACCGCCAAGCTTCCGCAAAAGGATCAGGCTATGTCAAGTAACACTTTTCTCACGCCGCGTATCATTGACGTTCAGAACATTTCACCATTGCACGCCAAGGTAACGATGGAGCCGTTTGAGCGTGGCTATGGGCACACTTTAGGGAATGCATTGCGCCGCATCTTGTTATCTTCCATGCCGGGATTTGCTCCGACTGAAGTTCAGATTAGCGGCGTGGTTCATGAGTATTCGGCCCTTGATGGGGTACAGGAGGATGTTGTCGACATCCTGCTTAATCTCAAGGGTATCGTTCTAAAATTGCATAATCGCACCGAGGCTGTTCTGATCCTCAAAAGAAAGGGTGAGGGGACAGTTACAGCAGGCGACATTGAAGCTGGGCACGATGTTGAAATTATTAACCCTGATCATGTCGTTGCGCATCTTACCGCGGGCGGAAAGCTGGATATGCAAATCAAGGTGGAGTTGGGGCGCGGTTACGTACCGGGTACAGTGCGTCAACTGGCAAGCGAAGGTCGTACAATTGGCAGTATATTGCTGGATGCTTCTTTCAGCCCGGTGCGGCGGGTCAGTTACGCGGTAGAGAGTGCGCGTGTCGAGCAACGTACCGACCTCGACAAACTCATTATGGATATTGAAACCAATGGGGTCGTCGATCCCGAGGAAGCGATTCGCTATGCTGCCAAGGTGCTGGTAGAGCAACTTTCGGTATTTGCCGATCTCAAGGGCACGCCGCTTCCCGTGGAGCAGCCCAAGTTGCCGCAGATTGATCCGGTATTGTTACGTCCCGTGGATGACCTGGAGCTTACGGTGCGCTCCGCCAATTGCCTCAAGGCTGAGAATATCTATTATATCGGCGACTTAATCCAGCGCACCGAAACTGAGTTGCTGAAAACTCCTAATCTGGGTAGAAAATCGTTAAACGAAATCAAGGAAGTGCTTGCTTCCCGCGGACTAACGCTGGGGATGAAGCTAGAAAGCTGGCCGCCAGCTAATCTTGACAAAAGTAAAAAGGAAACAAGCCATGCGGCACCATAACGGACTTAGAAAGTTAAATCGTACTAGCAGTCATCGCTTGGCAATGTTGCGTAACATGACGAATTCGCTGCTGCGACATGAAGTTATCAAGACTACCTTGCCGAAGGCAAAGGAATTGCGTCGCGTAATTGAGCCGATGATCACCCTGGGTAAGAAGCCGTCACTCGCAAATCGGCGATTGGCATTCGACCGTTTGCGTGATCGCGATATGGTTGGGAAATTGTTTGCTGAACTTGGCCCTCGTTATCAGACGCGCAACGGCGGTTATTTGCGCATTCTTAAGTTTGGCTTCCGTCTTGGTGACAATGCGCCAATGGCCCTGGTCGAGTTATTGGATCGTCCAAAGCCGGTAGCTCCGCCTCCGGTCGCGAAAGCTGATACATAACTGTCCGTGTTTTGCGGAAGTAAAAAAGCCGGGTGAGCCCCGGTTTTTTTATGCATAATAAGGACTATCGCTTCCAGCGATGGCGTTGCGGCTTGGATAGGGCGATAAAGTAAAGAGATTCTCCTGAATCTTTCCCCGGTGACTTACAAAACATACATTACTACGTGAATGGATCTAACGAATTGGACTGACGAAGAACTTATTTCGGTACGGGAGAAGCTTCGTGCATGGTGTCTTCAGCGTGAGGCACCTACTTGGGTAAATAAGTTCTCGAATTGGACGGGATTTGCGGGTGCCTTTGCATTTCTTACCGGGCTTACAGATATCTTTTTCGGTGGCCCGACTGCGTTGAATGTACTTTTGATTGTCTTGGGAATTCTTGCCTGCTTTTCGTGGTACAAAGGCGACAAGCAACGTAAAAAAAATAAAAGTTTTCTTGAAAAACTCAATCAAGAGTTCGCTCGTCGAAATCCTTGATTCTTGTATCGACTTTCAACTACATATCCTGGAGCCATCCTCAGCTATCGTGCTGGAGATAATCCGCTGATTGACTCAGATTCCCGAATGCTGCCGGATAAAGAGCTAATTTCGTGTTTACTTGACAAGAAAGATGCTGAACACTTTATATCGTTCTGCCAGTTTATATGGGTTCAGGGCGAGCCGTTGCCTTTGATCTATAAAATAGAGGATCGAATCTATACAAAGTATGGTATTACGTTACCCGTATTAAAACATTTCAAGGCCATTGGACTGATCTCCTGGGAGCCGACCGGCTATGTAAAAACGCGGCTCGGCAGGCATACCCGTCTGTTTTACCATGGTAATCCGACGAAAATACAATTTCCCCAGGAAACAGGTAATCAGTTGGATTTGGGCCACATTCTCCTGACCGATTTTGGTAAACGCCTGGCTGCCGTTAGTAAAGCTGCGCGAAACCAGGAGTTCTATGAGTATGTAATCGAAAGATGGTTTCGGCAGGGATTGGTCGTATCATCTATACTAGCAAGCCGCTCAATACGTTCTTGAGCTATTTCAAATTTATTTTAAGTAATTTTAAATACATTCAGCAGGCAGCTGTTTTTTTGACAGCCCAGGCATGATGCGCCGATGTGGGAATAACCAACGCTATTGAAGATTCAAGTAGGTAAGGCGAGACACAAAAAAATATGATAAGCAATATACCGATATATGATGAAATATGGTTTTCAAGGACATTCAAATCAGGTACGTGTCGATTCCCGATAGCAATAAATCATACTGGGCCTCCACCAATTCCTTAACCATCAGTGCGGGCATTCCGGCAACCACATTGCCTTCCAGCGCTAGCCAGCCGACCGCATCCATCGGTCCGAGGCTGACAACGTACCCCAAATCATGATGTAAGTAGGGCTCCAGCAATTTGAGGAAGCCCGAGCGGCGCAAAACGTTTCGTGCCACCAATTGTCCTTTGCGCACCGCCGATTGTGCTGTCAGGGCATTGGAACCGAAGGAATGGTAAGTAGAGCAATCGCCCGCGGTAAAGATATTTCGCAATGGCTTGTGCTGAACCATCACCTGTCCGAAGGCATTTGCCGGAAGAAAGGTTTTGGGTTTCTTGCCGAGAAACAGGAGCGACATTGTGGAAGCGAGATCGAATTTTCGGCCTGTCTCATTCTCTTCCAATAAAACTCTATCCTCTTGTTGGCCGAGGTACCGTGTGTTCGGATGGAAATCAATATCCAGATCAGCCATGCATGCCTGGGTATAGGTGGAAAAGCCTGCTATAAATTGGTCGAGTACGCGATCCGCTCCATGAATCAAACGTAGTCTACTTTCGATTTTCTGGCGACGGAGAAAATGAGCAATCTCAAAAAGAAATTGAATGCCGGTAGCTCCTCCTCCTATTATTGAAATGCATCCGTTATCTTCTTTCCCCAGCGCGCTACTTAACAGGTCCGAGCCGGAGGTTGTCATGAAATCATCCAGATCGAAAATATTTTTTGTTTTATCCATCCGCACTATCGCAGAACCTGAAGTGATCAAAAGATAATCAAACTCCAGTATCTCGTCGTTGACAGCAAGAAATTTATCGTTTTGCCATTGCTGGAGGGTAGATTCTTCCAAAGGCAACGTAGCGCAGACATAACGGCAATCAAAGCGATTCTCCAGGACGGAAAACGGCATCAGAAAATCTTGCAGTGGATACCTGAAGGTTTCATGTAGATGAGTAATTTTGAGGTGGTGGGGGCGTGTGTCGACTATCGTAATGTCGGCACCCGGCATATGGCGTAAGAGCGTAACCAGTGCCGCGATTCCCGCATAGCCACCGCCCACAATCACGATTTTGAGTTGTTTATGTCTCGATATATAGAATGGCAGAAGAGGCACAATTTTTCCTTCTCAAACACAGGATCGGTCTGGAATTCCAGCGTTTCCTTTTTTCAAATCTCAAAACGGCCGACCCATTCCGCATCAGGTTGCAAATAAGAGAGAGATACCGAGTTTAATTAAATATTAAATAATAATGCTCAATGAAAGCAGCGTAGCACGAATATTTTAAATGAACATTACATGTGGCTGAAATTCACAAGCTGCTGATAAGAGCATAGCGTCTTCAGAGGAATTGTCTCCGGCTTCCAATTTTTAATTAGCCAATTCCAAAGCGATGTGACGTCGCTTTCATTCAATTCCTTGGGGGGTATCTGACCCAGAAAACGTATTGCCATTATCAATTGCGATACCGCATCAAAGTTAGCAACCGGCGCAGCGTGAGTCTGTTTGCTGAGTTTCGCACCATGAGCGTTAACCACTACTGGTAAATGCATATACATGGGAGTCGGATAACCCAGTAATTGTTGCAGATAGATCTGGCGAGGAGTGGAATTAAGCAAATCCTCGCCGCGCACAATATGTGTGATCTGTTGCTCGGCATCATCCACCACTACCGCTAGCTGATAAGCGAAGACGCCATCCGCCCGACGAAGCACGAAATCACCAGTATCGCTTTCCAGCCGATGTCGAATCCGGCCTCGCAATGCGTCCTCGAATTCAATGAGATTGTTATTTGTTTTTATTCGCCATGCGCTACGATCTTTATGGAGGAGACTGTTGCGGCACGTGCCAGGGTAAATCGGACCCTCTATTCCGGCAATACTGGAATCGGCAATCTCCTTGCGGCTGCAGATGCACGGGTAAATCAGTCTACGTTCTTCGAGCAGGGCGAGCGCGGTCTGGTAGGCCTTATTCCGCTTATTCTGATAAATTACCTCACCATCCCACTCCATTCCCAGCGTCTCAAGCGTTTTCAGAATATCATTTGACGAACCAGGAACTTCGCGCGAAGGATCAAGATTTTCGATTCTGACGAGCCATTCGCCATCGCGGGATTTTGCCTCCACATAGCTTGCTACAGCGGTGACGAGCGAGCCGAGATGGAGGGGCCCGGTGGGAGATGGAGCGAAGCGGCCCCGATAGATCGGACGAGGATTCAAACCTCTCACGCTACCTCCGGTGTCAATGAACGTGATCGACTATTCATCCATCAAAAATCCTCATCCATGTCCCAAATAAAGTCGTTAGACCCCCCTGGGGAATTTATCGACGGGTTTGATCCGAGGTGGCGTCACCTGCCACTTGAGAGTACGCTTGCGTCGGTCTTCCATCCAGATGCTCCCAGGCGACACTTCTTAAAAGATCGGATGACAAATGATCTGCCTCCCGTTCAAGTATACCCAAGTAACGGTATGCTTGTGAGTTCCCACTAACAAACCAAGCATTGAAGAACTGGGATTGGCGCGATCAATGGAAAGCGATGAAAAACAGAATCATCGGTCGGACCGCTTCTTCATCACGGATTTTCGCATAAAGGATTAAGGAAGATTAAGGCTCAAGAATAGGGATTTATGAGTTGTCCGAGCAATATCGGACACTTGAATTCTCCAGAATATCAAGCTGATATCGAGCATTTGTCTCAGAGTAACCATCCCGTTAAAGGCGGTTATGGCGAAAGGCGAATTCAGGAGCACGGAATAAGTAATATAAAAAAGGCCGGTAACCGAATTTAGCCTATGAATTGCTTAATGCATAGCCGGACAAACTGCTTGACTTAGCGCATCTTCGGGGATAGTCTTTACAGGGTTGTGGGTATGTAATGTATTGGTAACGTATGGAGCCGAGGCGTCTACTGGCGGGATCAAGCGGGAAGGTGCAGAGGGCACGGATTGCGTCCTTTGCTGGCGGAGGCGGGAAGAGAAGCACAAGGGTACTCGATTAACGCAATAGGAGATAAAGAAAATGGCAACAACACTGGG
>JBDTDT010000125.1:0-13034 GCA_039922995.1 Nitrosospira sp.
GCGCTCCTTGCCGCGGGCTATTCGCATACCGGTTCAGCGGTTCTCCCATCCGGCTTGGTGGGGAAAAAGCGGGGAAGGACGCTTCCCCGCGCCGGAATATGACATCGTAACCACCATCCTGGTAGCCCGCTGCCCAGCTAATTTCAACCGTATAAGGGATGTCGTCGGTCATCGACCAGAATTGCTCGGGATCAATGCCGGGATTCCGTGTTTCACGTATCCTGTTGCGCAATTCGCCTACGGTGATCGGGTTATCCTCTTGCAGCTGCTGGGCTGCTTCAGCATCTTGCCAGGTTCGTGCATTCGGCACGTGTTCGAAGACGAGCAAATCTTCTTCCAAATTTAGGGACTTTGTCGCAAGTAGCGCTTGCTGCAGCTTTGGGATGCTCCATCCATCCCGGGACCAGTTCCATCGCTTGCCAGCGATGGCGGCGTACTCGCTGGAAACTTGCAAGACCGCGTCATAGCGGAACCGGGTCAGTTCATTATGGTAACGTCCGCGCTTCGGCTGGATGCTGACCCTCCCAATCTGGGGCAGCTCATGCCGTAAGGCAAAGAAGAATGCGGGATCGATGACGAGTTCGTGCTCGTGCGCTACACGGCGGCGAATCCGCCCGCGCAACTCTTGTATGGGCATCGTTGCCGTTGCTTGCTCGAGTTCGACGGCCGTATGGAACACCTCAAGCAGGGGAAGGCTGCGCACATCGCCTATAAATAGGTTTCCGCCTGTTTTCAAGAGGGGGATTGCCTGTCTGATTACGCGGACCAGATATTCGATATCGGGAAAATACTGAACGACCGAGTTAAGGATGATTGTATCAAAACGCTCGTCTGCGATGCGGGTGAAATCATGGGCTGGCTGCAGAAAGAGTCTGACCGTCCGATGCGCCAGTTGGGGATCCAACTGTCGTTGCACATAATCAAGGGCAGTCCTGGAGAAGTCGGTTGCCCAATAGCGACGGCAGCCAGGAGCCATGCGAAATAGCAGGAGCCCGGTTCCGCAGCCTATCTCCAGAACATCGTTCGAACCCAGTGCTGAAAGCCGCTCGGTCGTTTGATCAACCTGCTCGCGCATCTCGGCGGGAGAAATCTCCTGCCCTGTGTATGTACTCTTCCATCCAATGATATTGAATCCTGGATCTTGCCGGGCAATCTCCTGGTTATCGATATTTTCGTAAATGACGTCGTCGTAAATTTTCTGCCACTCGCCGATGCGCTCCGCTCTCGTGGTTGCATCATCGGCTTTCGCAACCAGATAGGCGACGATGCGTTTATCTCCCGGCGTATCTTCCCGAAACGTGACGACAGCTTCCTGGATGGCGGGATGCCGCGATAGAACCGCTTGAATCTCCTCAAGCTCCACACGAAACCCCCGCAGTTTTACTTGTGAATCCCGGCGGCCAAGAAACGTTATGCCGCCATCGCGCTCATATCGAACAATATCCCCCGTGCAATATAGACGTCCAAGGGGAGACTGGACGAAACGTTCGGCTGTCAGCTCCGGATGATTCAGGTAGCCGCGGGCAACTCCGGGTCCGCCGATAAAAAGCTCACCTGGGATCCCGATGGGAACGAGCTGCCGATTTTTATCGAGTATATAAGCGGTTGTATTCGAAACCGGACGTCCGATCGGCACCGTGACGGCATCGTATGAAACCGTTTCCACCAAATGCCAGGTGGCGAACGTAGTGCATTCCGTCGGACCGTAGACATGGAGCAGGCGCGAAGGCGCTCCATGCATGCGCACTTCCCGTACCCATTTAGGATCGGCCGCTTCGCCTCCGAAGAGCAGATTCCTGAGACACAGAAAGGCCTCGGGACATTCCCTGGCGGTCTGGTTGAATACGGCGGTAGTCAGGAACAGAGTCGTTATCTCGTGCTGCCGCAGGAAAGCGCCGAATTCCGAAGACGACAGGGCGACTTCCTTGGGCAGGCCAATAAGATGGGCTCCATTGAGGAGCGCTCCCCAGATTTCGAAGGTGGCGGCGTCGAAGGACGCGCTCGAGGCCTGCGCGATGCGGTCGTCCGGCGTGATGCGGATGTAATTCGTATTGCATACCAGCCTGTTTACGCCGCGCTGTGAAATTTCAATCGCTTTCGGCTTCCCGGTTGATCCCGATGTATACATCACGTAGGCCAGGTTATCGACATTAACCGGTGGGGCAAGAGACATGGGATTGGCGTTGCTTTCTTCGCCGATGGCCTCGGCATCCAGGTAAACGATTCTGGCGCTTATTTGAGGAAGATTTCCCACGAGCTCCTGCTGAGTCAACACTACACGGGGTTCTGCATCGCCGATCATGAATGCGAGCCGTTTCTCCGGATATGCAATGTCAAGCGGCAGGTAGGCCGCCCCGGCTTTGAGAATGCCGAGCATGGCCGTAATCAGTGAAGCGGAGCGCTCCAGATATACGCCAACCAGATTTTCACTGCCAACACCCAAGCGATTCAGGTAGCGGGCAATCTGGTTGGCACGGGCATTTAGTTCGAAGTAAGTCAATTGCTCGCTGCCAAAAGTGACGGCTGGCGCGTCGGGAGCATTTGCTGCAACCGTTTCGAACAGATGAGCTATCGTGATGGCGGGATAATCGCATTGCGTTGCGTTCCAGTCTGACAGTTGCTGGCGTTCAGCATGCGTGAGCATCGGGAGCAGACCTGTTTGCTGGTCCGGAGCGGTGCCGGCCGCGGCGAGAAGTGTTCTCAGATGTCCGAGCAATCGTTCGATGGTTGCTGCATTGAATAGCTCCGTACTGTACTCAATCCGGCCTCCGAGCTCTCCGCCCAGTTCCCACAGATCAACCACCAGATCGAAATTCGCGGTGCCGCGTTCCACCTCCCAGACTTCAACCTGAGAGTCCGCGACGGAAACAGATTGGTTCGGGGCATTTTGCAAGGCGAACATTACCTGGACAAGCGGGTTTTTTGTGCCCTCCCGGGAAGGTTGAATTTCCTCGACAAGGCGCTCAAAGGGCAGATCCTGATGCGCATATGCTGCCAGCGTCGTCTCGCGGGTTCGTTTCAGCAGTTCGCGAAAACTGGGCTGGTTTGAAAGGTCGGCCCGCAACACCAGCGTGTTGACGAAGAAGCCGATGAGGCCCTCAGTTTCCGTTCGGGTCCGGCTGGCAATTGGCGCGCCGACTGCAAAGTCTTCCTGCCCGCTATACCGGTAAAGAAGCACCTGAAATGCTGCAAAGAGCGTCATGAACATTGTTGTGCCCGTGGCACGGCCAAGCGCTGCCAGTGGTTGAACGATGTCTTCGGACAGGGTAAAGAAACGGCGGGCGCCACGAAACGAGGTGATCGCCGGCCGGGGGAGATCAGTCGGTAGATCCAGGACCGGAAGATTTGCCAATTGGCGTTTCCAGTATGCGAGCTGTTCCTGTAGAACATTACCTTCCAGCCACTGGCGCTGCCACACGGCATAGTCGGCATATTGAATCGGGAGATCAGGCAGAGGTGATGGATCACCCTTGGTAAAAGCAACATACAGCGCTGTCAGCTCTCGAAACAGGATTCCCAGAGACCAGCCGTCGGCGATGATGTGATGCAAGGTGAGCAGGAGCACATGATCCTGGGGCGCCAGGTGCAGGAGCCGGGCGCGAATCAGGGGTCCGATGGCAAGATCAAACGGGTTTCTGGCTTCCTCGTTTGCCTGCCGGCGCGCTTCTGTCTCCGGGTCAGAAAAATGTTGCAAGTCCACCACCGGCATATCCAGGTGAAGCAGGGGCGCAATCATTTGCACTTGTTGTCCATTCTGAACGGCAAAGGTCGTGCGCAGCGCTTCATGTCGCCGGACAATTTCATCAAGACTGCGCGTTAGGGCTGAAATGTCCAGGGGGATGGTTAATCGCAACGCCACAGGCATATTGTAGAAAGGTGAGCCGGGCGCGAGCTGATCGAGAAACCAAAGGCGCTGCTGCGCATGGGAGAGGGGCGCGATACGAGGCCCGCTGTTTTTTTTCTCAAGAAGATGGGCAAGCAACCTGCGCTTTTCTTCTGCCGAAAGGGAGGATGGAAGCAGGTTGAGCGCACCGGCCGTGCCCTTGGATACATTACTCATTGATTTCCCTGTCCTGGTTTTGTCCCGCCGCTTCGGTGAGCAGCGCCGTCAGAAGTTTGTCTACTTCAGCATCGGACATCTGTACGATTTCGGATGTCACATCCTTGAAAATACGTCGCTGAATCTGGGGCTGAGCGTTCATGGAATCTGGTTTGTAATTTTCCAATGCGGCGGCAAGCCCTTCAATCGTCGGGGTTTCAAAAAGCGTACGGAGTGGAATCTCGATTCCCAGTGCTGTCCGCAACCTGGACAGCAACTGGGTTGCCAACAACGAATGTCCGCCGAGGTCAAAAAAATTGTCGGTAATACTCACTTGCGGCAGTCCGAGCACAGTCGCCCACAATTCCGCGAGTTGCGCTTCAACCGGATTTCGGGGAGCTACCATCCGGTCTTCCATCCGTATCATCCTGGGTGGGGCAGGCAAAGCCTTTTGGTCAATCTTTCCATTTGCCGCGCGGGGCAGCCGGTCAAGTGGAACAAATACGGCTGGAATCATGTGTTTTGGCAGCCGGGCCTCCAGGAATTTCCGCAATGCGGCATCATCCTCGGAGGTGGTCACGTAGGCCACAAGGTGTTTGTCTTCTCTACACCGTCCGTGGAGCACCACAACTGCTTCATGGACGGCGGCATGTTGCAATGAGAACCGCTTCAATTTCCTCGGGCTCGATGCGGTAACCCCGGAGCTTGATCTGCGTATCCATGCGTCCTACAAATTCCAGGTTGCCGTCAGCCCGGTAGCGAACGAGATCGCCTGTGCGATAAAGCTGTGCGCCGGGCTCGAATGGGCTGCTAATGAATCGTTCAGTATTGGAGCCGGGTTGCCCCAGATACCCCAGCGTGAGGCATTCGCCGCCGATGTAGAGTTCACCGGAGACACCGGCCGGTACCGGTTGCAACTGCTGATCCAGTACATATACGCGGATGTTGGCGAGTGGTCGTCCGATAGGAACCGAGACGCCCATTGCATCACCGCACGGTTCGTAGACGGTGGTGGTGATGGTGGCTTCCGTGACGCCATAGGCGTTCAACCATCGGACATCGGCTCCGGCAAGTTTTTGCCAGCGCCGTAGCTGCTCCGGCGAAACGCGTTCACTGCCGGTGACGACCAGCCGCAAGGATTTGGGCAGGGGCTCATGATTGCCGGCAAGATCATTCACCCACTCGTGCCAGTAGGAAGCGGGGAGATTCAAGACCGAGAGCTGATGCTGGAGGATGCATTGCCGAAGTTCCGCAAAGGAAAGCGCCCCCTGATAGCGGGAAAAGACTACGGCACCGCCGCTTAACAAGGTTGGGAAGATCTCTTCAGCCGCCACATCGAAACTGATCGCGGCAAACTGCAAAACGCGATCGGTGGCGTGAAGACCGTAACGGTCTGCGACGGCATGACAATGGTTGACCAGGGCTCTGTGTGGAATCAGGACACCCTTGGGCTTGCCCGTCGAACCTGACGTATAGATGACGTAGGCCGGATCGTCGCGGTTCGCCTCGCTGAGGACCATACCGGTGGGCTCCTGCATGATCGCGGACGCGTGCGCATCGAGCGCAATGGCATTGATGGCGCTGATTCCCGTAATGGGCCGGGATTCGGTCAGAATATGCGTGACACCAGCGTTTTGCAGGATAAACGTGCGGCGTTCCAAAGCAGCGATGTCGGCGCCGGACTCCAGCTCGAGGGGAAGGTAAGCCGCACCCGCTTTGAGCACACCTAACAACGCCGCCGCCAGGAGAGGGGAGCGCCGCAACCGGATAGCCACGATCTGGCCCGGTGCGACGCCATGGCGCCGCAAGTAATGGGCGATCTGGTTGGCGCGCTGGTCGAGCTCCCGGTATGTGAAATTCTCGCAATCGCTTACAACAGCGAGCGTGTCGGGCGTTCGTGCGGCTTGTTGCGCAAAGCACTCGTGGACAGTTACCTGCGGCACTGCCAGAAAGTTTGTATTCCGGGTAAAAAGAAACTCGCGGCGTTCTTCATCGGTAAGAAGAGGCAGCCGGGACAGGCGCTCATCCCAACCTGTGACGACGCTGCGGAGCAAGTTCTGGAAATGGCCCATCATTCGCGAAATGGTTGCGTCGTCGAACAGGTCTGTCTGGTATTCCCAACGGCTCTCAAGGCCTTGCGATGTTTCCCAGAGATCAACGGTGAGATCGAAGTTTGCAGTGCCGCGATCGATTTCCCATCCCGTCCGGATGCTGTCACTGGGCTGGTTGTCCAGCATCGGAGTATTTTGCAGGGAGAAGAGAATCTGGATCAGGGGATTGCGTCCCGGATCCCGCGGAGGCTGCAGTTCTTCCACCAGGCGTTCAAAGGGCACATACTGGTGCGCGTATGCCTCAAGCATCGTTTGGCGCACGCGCTGCAGAAGTTCGCGAAAAGGAGGATCACCTTTAACATCGGCCCGCAAAACAAGCGTGTTCACGAAAAGACCGATAAGGCCCTCAGTCTCCACGCGGGTTCTGTTTGCGATGGGGGTACCGATGGCGAAGTCTTCCTGCCCGCTATAACGCTGGAGCAGGATCTGGAAGATTGCAAGCAGTGTCATGAACAATGTCGTCCCTTCCTGCTGGCTTGATGCGGCAAGCCGCGATGACAGCATGACGGGATTGTCATCGCCTGTCTCGCTCCCTGCTGCTGCGGCAGGATGGAACGAGGCCGGTCCGTCGGAAGAACAAGGGCCGGCAGATCATTCAGCTTCTGTTTCCAGTAGCCGAGCTGATCCTGCATGACGCTGCCTTCCAGCCATTGCTTTTGCCAGACAACGTAATCCGGATATTGAATTGGCAGATCCGGCAACGGAGACAACAAGCCCTTCACGAACGCTGGATAAGTGGCAGCCAGTTCACGGAGAAACACGCCGAGCGACCAGCCATCCGCAACAAGGTGATGAAAACTGATGAGTAATAAATGATCTTCCGGCGTCAGGCGTAACAGTGTACTTCTGAATAATGGACCTGTCTCTACGTCGAAAGGACGGCGAGCCTCAAGCACCGCCTGTTCCCGTGCAGCAGCTTCACGTTCCTCCGGTGCATGATGCTGCAAGTCGATGACGGGAAGCTCTACGGTGAGCCGGGGTGCGATTACTTGTATCGGTTGATTATCCTGAATAGAGAACGTGGTGCGCAGCGCTTCATGGCGGCGTACGATTTCGTTCAGGCTACGCCTTAATGCCTGTATGTCGAGCATACTGGTGAGGCGCAGACTGGCGGGGATCGTGTACAGCGCGGAGCCGGGCGTCAAGCGATCCAGAAGCCAAAGGCGTTGCTGAGCGTAAGAGAGGGGAAAGGCGAACATAGTCTATGCCGTTATTCCGGAATCCAGCGACGCGGAACAAGCTGCAGACCTTCTCTGTTTGTCACGAGCGCGCCGACCCAGCCGGATGCCGGCGCATATTTGAGACTTTCTCTGTTTTATTCTTCCATACTTTTCACCATGCTGCATTGTCACGGACGACCCATACCCGGGGAAATTATTTCCTGTGATCCAAGTCCTTCATGGTTGGAATTTAGAGAAATCGGCCCGGTTTTTTGGGAGCGATCAATCGACAAGATATGACAATCAGCGATTCATGGTTCAATTTGCCTGAACATGCCATTCAAACCTGCCATTCAAACCCACCATGACATATACGCATAGGAAAACAAATATCCTTTTTGTCAAAGGGGAGAGTATCGAGTGCCCCGCGCATTGTCAATCAGTCGCTCCTCCGACTCATGTCTTACTGGAAGAGGTTATGCCTGGACTGGCAAGCCCCGCATGAGGTATTCTCTGATTTGACGGTATGGCCAGATTCAGGTGGTGCCAATTTTTTCCCTTTGAGGGGACGTAATGGAAATAAGCCTCCGGCTTTGCCGGAGATAATTTGACTATCCAACTTCACGAATCGACGTATGCACAAACTTCCCCACGAAATTTTCAAAGCCTACGACATTCGCGGTATCGTCGGCAAAAATCTCACTGCTGAAATCGCCGAAGCCATTGGCCACGCCATTGGCTCTGAAGCACAGGCCCGTGATCTCACATCGGTAGCGATAGGCCGCGACGGCAGACTTTCAGGGCTGGAACTTGCGCAGGCGCTGGCGAGAGGCCTGCAGAAAAGCGGCATTCACGTGGTCGATGTGGGGATGGTTGCCACCCCCATGCTCTACTTCGCGGCCCATGAGTTGTGCACTTATTCTGGCGTCATGGTTACCGGCAGCCACAATCCTCCCGACTATAATGGTTTGAAAATGGTTCTGGGCGGTGAAACCCTCGCGGCCGAGTCCATTCAGGCATTGCGTCTGCGTCTCGAAAACAATGATCTTGCTCATGGCAACGGTGATTACCGCGTGCATGATATTGCCGAAACGTATCTCCAGTGCATAACCGGCGATGTCAAACTGACGCGCCCAATGAAGATCGTGGTCGATTGTGGCAACGGAGTGCCCGGCGCCTATGCGCCAACGCTGTACCGCAGATTGGGGTGTGACGTAACCGAGCTCTTTTGCGAAGTCGATGGAAAATTTCCCAACCATCATCCCGACCCGTCCGTACCCGAGAACCTGCGTGACCTGATTCACGCACTTAAAACCACCGATGCGGAAATCGGGCTTGCATTCGACGGTGACGGCGATCGTATGGGCGTGGTCACCAAGGATGGCAGCATTATCTATCCCGATCGCCAACTAATGCTGTTTGCGGCCGATGTGTTGTCCAGAAACCCTGGTGGCCAGATCATTTTCGATGTGAAATGCACTCGAAATCTGGCACCATGGATCGAGCAGCATGGCGGTAAGCCTATCATGTGGAAAACGGGGCATTCTTTCATAAAGGGGAAATTGAAAGAAACGGGTGCGTTGCTGGCAGGAGAAATGAGCGGGCATATTTTTTTCAAGGAACGCTGGTATGGATTCGACGACGGTCTCTATGCAGGCGCTCGCCTGCTGGAATTGCTCAGTCAGCAGGCGGATATCGATGCCGTCCTGCATGCCATCCCTGATGCCATCAGTACGCCGGAGTTGCAAATCAAATTGAAAGAAGGCGAAAATTATGCAGTTATCGCTCAGTTACAAAAAACCGCCCGCTTTGATAACCCAGAACGCATCGTCACTACCGATGGGTTGCGGGTGGAATACAAGGACGGTTTCGGCTTGGCCCGCTCATCCAATACCATGCCTGTGATCGTATTACGCTTTGAGGCGGATAACGAGGCGGCCCTGAAACGTATACAGAATGATTTTCGCAAAGTCATTTTGCAGGTCAAGCCGGACGCGATGTTGCCATACTAATATAAAAGAAAAATTACTATTGAATCATCATGACTAAACCGGAAGGAAATACTGGAATCAGCGTTCTATTTGTTTGCATGGGAAATATCTGCCGTTCACCTACCGCAGAGGCGGTGTTCAGACATCAGGTCAAAGCCGCCGGTTTTGAGAAAGCAATTTATATCGATTCCGCCGGGACCCATGATTTTCACTACGGAGAACCACCGGATGAAAGGGCTCAGAGAGCGGCGGCGCGGCGGGGCTATGACACAAAAGAAATACGTGCCCGGCAGATACATGAGAGGGATTTCGAGATTTTTCATTATATTCTGGCAATGGACAAGGGCAATCTCGCCATACTTGAGCGAGAATGCCCGCCTCAATACAGCCATAAGCTTGGGCTTTTAATGCAATACGGTAAAAGGTTCTCTGAAGGTGTCAAAGAGGTACCTGATCCTTATTTTGGTGGGCGCCAAGGTTTTGAACAAGTACTGAATATGGTAGAGGAGGCGGGACAGGGGCTGCTTAGCCGGATTCGCAACGATAAATAGCAGAAATTATATACGGCAAGCCGTGGTGGTGCGCAAAAAGGCGGGAGAGGTTTCCCGCCTTTTATTTATTGGTGCGCCCCGCAGGGCGCACTTACTTGGAGGCAAAAGCCCTCTACTCACCCGGCAAGTGGAAGAGTTGGCCGAACGGCAAACAACGGGCGCGGCCCTTGGTGGAGCGCCGGTGCGAGCCACATGAATGTGGCATACCCAAAGCGTTTCTTCGATGGGTTAGGGTTGGGTTTCGCTGCTGGACACTCAGCGGCGCTTCCAGTTTGTTTAATGAACCGCCGTGTGCGGAACCGCATCTACGGTGATGTGAGAGGGCGGCAGGAGTAATCCCGCTCCCTACTCGATCAATGGGCTATTTTATTTATGCGTCTCGATTTGGACTAACGGTTCGTCCGGTTCCACCACTGGCGCAGGAGACGGTCTTTTCCGGCGTCGTTCTGCCAGCGCTGATTCTCCTGCTACATCGGCTTCAATCGGTTTTATTTTTTCCGGAATGGTTTCGATCATGACTAATCCGCTCGAAACCAGATCCGGTTGTCCGGTTATCTGGGTCGGCATGGGCTGCAGAGACTCTTGTAGTTCAGATGCCGATGTTACTTCGAGCGCTGCCGCTGGAATGCTATCGTCTGTTTTCGCAACTTCAATCTGGAGGGGTTCCAAGGTTGCTGTGAGAGGAGCAGCAGTCGCGTGGGTTGCTGCAGGTTCCGCAGGTTCCTGAGCAGGCCCCTGAACAGGTTGCTGGATGTCTGACTCGGCTTCCGGCTCAACTGGCAGTGCGCTGGCGGGTTCCGCTGATCCGGCCGGTGTTGCTCGCTCCGGTACCGCTGACGTAATCTCGGCCATTTGCAAAGATGCAGGAGGAGAGGCGGCCTCCGGTTCTGAGAGCACCTCTATCGCCTGCACGGGAGAAGCAGCGATAATAAAAGCCGATGCTTCCTGTGCCGGAGCGGGGATGGCTGTTAACGGAAACCTTTCTTCATGCGTGCCTGGATGAGATGCTTGCTCGGGATGAGAATCTTGCACTGCTGTGTGTTGTTTACCGTCACGGGGCGTGCGCTCTGAGCGCTCGCCCCGGTCACGCTGCCTTCCACTACGGCGGCGGCGGCGCCCACCGTCTTCACCTTGCTGAAATGAGTCTTCAATCGCTGGCTGTTCTTCTCCCGTCAGTACCTTGTTTTCGGTTCGGATTTTTTCTTCACGCGGCGGACGTGGCTGCTTTTTTTGAGCGGATCGCTCACCTTGGGTTTTTGGTTCGCCGCGAATGAGACGCTGAGGCGTAGCGTCCCGGGCCTGACTCAAGACGTCGCTACTTTCGCTACCGCGCTCCTCGCGACCGCGCTGGTTACTCCGTGGTGCTTTTTCATTGTATTCGCTATCGCGTCCTTCGCGGCCACGATCGCGTCGTCCCCGTCCGCGCTCTGTCTGCTGGGGACTGGTTGTGACCTGTTCCGGCGGCACTTTCTTTTCTTCACCACTTATCTGCTTAAACCAGCCGAATATCTTATCCAGAAACGAAAGCTGTTCGGGCTCATGTTGCGGCTTTTGCTCACGTATCGGAGCTGGCTGCGACGGCGTGATGCCACGCACCGCCGCTTGCTGCCGTGCTGGTTTGGCTTCCTGCGCCGCTGACGGCAGGACAGATTCCTGTGCCGGTTTTTCTACCAGCTGATAGCTGGTTTGAACTTCGCCAAGCTTCACGTCATCATGACGCAAACGCGTGATGTTGTAGTTGGGCGTCTCCAGATAAACGTTCGGAATCAGTACTACATTTACTTTCAATCGCGCTTCGATGGCATGAATTTCCGCACGTTTCTCGTTCAGTAAGTAGGTGGCGACATCAACTGGTACTTGAGCGTGAAGCACGGCAGTGTTCTCTTTCATGGCTTCCTCCTGGATGATCCTCAGGATATGCAACGCAGAGGAATCAGTGCCGCGAATATGGCCGGTGCCGTGACAACGCGGGCAAGAGATGTAGCTGCTCTCGCCCAGGGAAGGACGCAAGCGCTGGCGTGATAATTCCAGCAAGCCAAAACGAGAAATCTTGCCCATTTGCACCCGTGCGCGATCGTAGCGTAATGAGTCGTGCAGACGATTTTCAACCTCGCGCTGATTGCGGGTGATTTCCATATCGATAAAATCAATTACCACAAGTCCGCCCAAATCACGCAGACGCAATTGCCGCGCGATTTCGTCGGCAGCTTCCAAATTAGTATTGAGCGCAGTCTGCTCGATATCGGAACCCCGCGTGGCGCGTGCCGAGTTCACGTCGACCGATACCAGCGCTTCGGTATGATCAATAACGATGGCGCCGCCCGAAGGTAGTGTTACCTGCCGTGAGTAAGCAGTTTCAATCTGGTGCTCAATCTGAAAACGCGAAAATAACGGTACATCGTCCCGATAGAGTTTGACGCGGCCGACATTGGCTGGCATGACGTGGCTCATGAACTGGCACGCCTGTTCGTAGATACTTTCGGTATCAATCAGGATTTCGCCGATTTCCTGATGAAAGTAATCGCGAATGGCGCGTATTACCAGGCTGCTTTCCTGGTAGATCAGGAAAGCGCCGCTTTGATTCTTGGAGGCATCTTCAATGGCACGCCACAACTGCAGCAGATAGTTGAGATCCCACTGCAACTCTTCTTCACTGCGGCCGATTCCGGCGGTACGGGCAATGATGCTCATACCCGACGGAACGCTCAGTTGCGACATAACGTCGCGCAATTCCGCACGATCTTCACCCTCAATGCGGCGGGAAACACCTCCGCCGCGCGGATTATTGGGCATCAGAACCAGATGGCGGCCGGCCAATGAAATATAGGTGGTAAGCGCGGCTCCCTTGGTTCCGCGTTCATCTTTATCCACCTGAACAATGAGTTCCTGACCTTCATGGAGCGCGTCCTGAATGCGGATCCGGGCGGGATCGGCATTTTCCTTGAAATAGGCGCGTGAAATTTCCTTGAATGGGAGAAAACCGTGCCGCTCACCGCCATACTCGACAAAAGCGGCTTCGAGACTAGGCTCGAGACGGGTAATAACTGCTTTGTAGATGTTGCTCTTGCGTTGTTCCTTGCCGGCGGATTCAATGTCGAGATCAATAAGCTTCTGGCCATCAACAATGGCGACACGGAGTTCTTCCGGCTGTGTCGCATTAAATAGCATGCGTTTCATTTTAT
>JBDTDT010000126.1:0-18162 GCA_039922995.1 Nitrosospira sp.
GGGCGACAACGTCTCGGTGACGGTAAACCTGATTGCCCCGATTGCCATGGAAGAAGGTCTGCGTTTTGCCATCCGCGAGGGTGGGAGAACCGTCGGTGCGGGCGTGGTGGCGAAAATTATCGAGTAACAGCTACCGGGGATCTGTTCCAGGTATTTAAAGAATTTTCGTTTTAGTTACTTGGTGAATTCCTGATTTCTGTCCTTGCTTTCGAAGAATACAGGCCAGTAGCTCAATTGGCAGAGCGTCGGTCTCCAAAACCGAAGGTTGGGGGTTCGATGCCCTCCTGGCCTGCCAACGACAAGGATCGTTAGTGAAATCTTCAGTCATCACGTATTTCCGATGGATGTGAAATTCATAATGTCATAATCTGATTGGGGTTACGGTAATTCCATGGGTTGAGATTGCTATCCCATAATCGGTTTCCGTAGGGCTTCATTTACTGACAAGCGTTAAAGGCAGAGTGGGATAAGTGGATAAGATCAAGTTGGGATTCGCGCTTCTGCTGCTGATCTCGGGTATTGCCGGTTTCTATTACCTGCGCGATAGCGCTATGGTGATTCGTGTCGTTGCAGTATTGGCGGGATTCGTTATGGCGGCGGTGACGGTCGGGTTTACCGCTCAAGGTAAACAATTCTTTGCATTCAGCAGAGAGTCGGCGGACGAGACCCGGAAAGTGGTGTGGCCAAGCCGTAAGGAGACGGTTCAGACCACTGGTATCGTTTTTGCTTTTGTTCTGGTGATGGCCATATTTCTATGGATGGTGGACGCAGGGTTGTTGCTGGCGGTGAGATATCTGATGGGACAGGAAGGGTGATGGATAAGAAATGGTTTGTGGTTCACGCCTACTCCGGATTTGAGAAGAGTGTGCAACGTGCATTGAAGGAGCGAATTACTCGTGCCGGAATGCAGGACAAGTTTGGGCAAATACTGGTTCCGGTAGAAGAAGTGGTCGAAATGAAAGGTGGCCAGAAAAATCTTAGTGAACGAAAATTTTTCCCTGGCTATGTGTTGGTCGAGATGGAGATGACTGACGAGACGTGGCATCTGGTCAAAAATACTGCCAAGGTAACAGGTTTTATCGGCGGTTCGGCTATGAAGCCGACACCGATCAGCGAAAAGGAGGTGCGGAATATCCTCCATCAAATTCAGGAGGGGGTGGAAAAGCCCAAGCCCAAAGTTCTTTTTGAAGCGGGCGAGGCGGTGCGAGTTAAGGAAGGTCCGTTCACGGATTTCCACGGCAATGTGGAAGACGTTAATTATGATAAAAGCAAGATAAGAGTATCAGTTTCGATTTTTGGTCGCCCTACTCCTGTAGAGCTGGATTTCAGCCAAGTCGAAAAAGCTTGAAAAGTAGAATGGCGGCGAATTCCCGTAAGGGCCTGAGTATCGCCGTGTTGTTTATTAACCGGGGAGAACGCAACGGCGTTCGCTCGTACCCAACAGGAGATTTATCGTGGCAAAGAAAATAGTCGGCTACGTCAAGCTGCAAGTACCGGCAGGCAAGGCCAATCCTAGCCCGCCTATTGGCCCCGCGCTTGGTCAGCGAGGGCTCAATATCATGGAATTCTGTAAGGCGTTCAACGCCGCTACCCAGAAGATGGAGGTCGGCTTGCCGGTGCCCGTCGTAATTACAGCTTATGCAGACAAGAGCTTTACCTTCATCATGAAGACCACGCCTGCAACAGTGTTGATCAAGAAGGCGGCGGGAGTAGGAAAGGGCAGTCCCAAACCGCTTACCGATAAAATAGGCAGGTTGACGCGGAAGCAGGCGGAAGAAATCGCCCAGATAAAAATGCCCGACTTGACTGCGGCAGATATGGATGCAGCGGTTCGCACTATCGCTGGCAGCGCTCGCAGCATGGGCGTGGATGTGGAGGGCATGTAACGTGGCACAGATATCCAAACGTTTCAAAGCAATCGCCGCTAAAGCGGATCGTGGTAAGTCCTATCCACTGCCGGATGCATTCAAAATCATTAAGGAAACGGCCACCGCAAAATTTGATGAGTCAATCGACATAGCTGTCAATCTGGGCATAGATGCAAAAAAATCTGACCAGACGGTACGTGGTTCGGTAGTCTTGCCGGCAGGTACAGGCAAGACCGTGCGCATAGCGGTATTTGCCCAGGGTGACAAGGCGAAGGAAGCTCTTGCGGCAGGTGCCGACATCGTCGGCTTTGAAGACTTGGCGGAGCAGATCAAGGCAGGCAATATAAATTTTGATGTAGCCATCGCAAGCCCTGACGCTATGCGTATCGTTGGGCAATTGGGACAGGTGCTCGGCCCCCGCGGGTTGATGCCCAACCCAAAAGTCGGTACGGTGACGCCGGATGTCGCGGGTGCGGTGAGAAACGCCAAGGCGGGTCAGGTGCAATATCGGGCCGATAAGGCTGGCATTGTTCAGTGCACCATTGGTCGTGCGTCATTCAGCGTAGATGCATTGAAACAAAACCTGCTGGCGCTGGTGGACGCGCTTAATAAGTCAAAACCGCCTACATCCAAAGGTGTTTATCTCAGAAAAATCTCTATTTCCAGCACGATGGGGATAGGGCTTCGAGTGGATCAGGCCAGTATGTAGTATGGATTTTAATGAATTTGTAAGACTTTGGACTATTGGAAGGTAGGGTTTGTCGATCCAGTGGGCTATCAAAGACCGTCGGGGTTATTGAGCGAATAGAGATTGTAAATACAAGCATCAGACCTGTTTATTTACTGACTCAACCGACCGCTTGAAACTTAATCGCAAAAATTGGAGTTTGGAAACAGTTCGGGTGAATATATATCCTTTCACCTCCTGCTTTTTACCATTTTGAGCGCCCAACGCAGATGGCGTGCCCCAAAACAGGAAAGGATTATCTCCTGGTTTAAGGTCGCCGGTTCGCGGTATCGAGATCAGGTACTCAATACTTGAACCTTAATGCCGCATTTAACTGATGGAGGAAGTGCCTTGAGTCTGAATCTGGAAGAGAAAAAAGCGGTAGTCGCCGAAGTCGGCGTTGAGGTGGCGAAGGCCCAGGCAATTATCATCGCGGAATATCGCGGACTTGGAGTCGGCCATATGACCCAATTACGTGCGAAGGCGCGTCAGTCCGGGATATATTTCCGGGTGCTCAAGAACTCGCTTGCGCGGCGTGCGGTCATGGATACGCCATTTACCGGCTTGTCCGAGTACATGGTGGGGCCACTCGCTTATGGTATTGGAAGTGATCCGGTAGCGGCGGCGAAGGTGCTGCATGAGTTTTCCAAGGGCAATGACAAGTTCGTGATCAAGGCGGGCGCCATGGCTAATCTTGTAATGTCCGATAAGGAGATTGCGAGTCTTGCTACCCTTCCGAGTCGCGACGAATTACTTTCGAGGCTGCTCGGCACGATGCAGGCGCCCATTGCCAATTTTGTCCGAACACTCAATGAAGTACCGACCAGCTTTGTGCGCGGACTTGCGGCTGTGCGTGATCAGAAACAAGCCGCCTAGCCTGGCTCAAATCCGTTGAAACCATAACACAACCACAAGCTTAAATTTATCAGGAGAAAAACATGGCTATAGCCAAAGCAGAAATTCTAGAGTCGATCGCCAACATGACCGTGCTGGAACTTTCCCAGTTGATTAAGGAAATGGAAGAGAAGTTTGGTGTTTCCGCAGCCGCCGTGGCTGTTGCAAGTGCTGCTCCCGCAGCCGGTGCGGCGGCGGCCGCTGTAGAAGAGCAAACAGAGTTTTCTGTGATGCTGACCACGGTAGGCGACAGTAAGGTTAATGTGATCAAGGTCGTGCGTGCGGTTACCGGTTTGGGCCTGAAGGAAGCGAAAGATTTGGTGGACGGAGCACCTAAAGCGGTCAAGGAAGGTATTTCCAAGGTTGACGCTGAGGCTATCCAGAAGCAGCTTGCCGAAGCCGGTGCGACTGCAGAAATTAAATAGCAGTAATACGACGAGATTCACTGACGGTGTAAAAGACACCGTCAGCCCTAGTTGTTATTTTAGGGTTAAGCTCCGCTTTTGCCGCGGAACATTCAGCACGGTAGCTTAAAAACAGGTACTCTGCTCCCATTTCTGTCCACCCGTCATCTGACCTTCCGGAGAGATTCCATGAGCTATTCGTTTACCGAGAAGAAACGTATTCGTAAAAGTTTCGCTAAGCGCGCCAGCGTTTTGCCGATTCCTTTTCTTCTCGCTACCCAGATCGAATCATACGCAGCCTTCCTTCAAGCTCAGGCTGAGCCCGATCATCGCGACATCCAAGGGTTGCAGGCGGCGTTTATCTCGATATTTCCGATTGAGAGCCATTCTAAAAACGCTCGTCTTGATTTCGTCAATTATGTGCTGGGCGCTCCTCCATTCGATGTCAAGGAATGCCAGCAGCGTGGTCTTACTTACGCTTCTCCTCTCCGCGCCAAGGTTCGGTTGACGATCATGGATAAGGAAGCTTCGAAGCCGACGGTGAGAGAAGTTAAGGAGCAGGAAGTTTATATGGGCGAGATCCCGCTCATGACCAACACGGGTTCGTTTGTCATTAACGGTACCGAGCGTGTGATTGTATCTCAGCTGCATCGCTCGCCAGGGGTGTTTTTTGAGCATGATCGCGGCAAAACGCATTCGTCCGGCAAATTGCTTTTTTCTGCGCGTATTATTCCTTATCGCGGTTCCTGGCTCGATTTCGAGTTCGATCCTAAAGATTACCTCTACTTTCGTGTTGACCGGCGTAGAAAAATGCCAATTACCGCATTGCTGAAAGCAATAGGCTATACGCCAGAGCGGATTCTTGCGGATTTTTTTTCCTTTGATGCTTTCCATTTATCCAAAAAAGGTATTCTGTTCGAGTTGATACCGGAACGTTTGCGCGGCGATATGGCGCGCTTTGATATTGCCACTAAAAGCGGCAAAATTATCGTGCAGAAAGATAAACGTATCACTGTCAAACATGTGCGGGAAATGCAGCAAGCGGGTATTGATAAGCTCGCAGTACCTGAAGATTTCCTACTGGGACGTATACTGGCTCATAACGTGGTGGATAAGGAGACAGGTGAAATCGTAGCGCTTGCCAACGACGAGATCACGGAAATCGTTCTCGCCAAACTGCGTGAAGCGGAAATAGAAGAGATTCAAACCATTTATACAAACGATCTTGATCAAGGTGCATACATATCGCAAACCCTGAGAATAGACGAGACCGTTGACCAAATGGCCGCCCAGGTAGCGATCTATCGAATGATGCGTCCCGGTGAACCACCTACCGAAGAAGCAGTGAAAGCGCTATTTAACGGATTATTCTACGCGCCTGAACGCTACGATCTTTCAGTAGTGGGACGCATGAAATTCAATCGCCGCGTGGGTAGAACCGAACTGAACGGTTCTACTACATTATCGAATGAGGATCTCATCGCGGTCATCAAAATTCTGGTTGAACTGCGCAATGGCCGCGGTGAGATCGATGACATTGACCACCTTGGTAATCGACGAGTGCGCTCTGTCGGCGAGCTGGCGGAGAATCAGTTCCGTTCCGGACTGGTGCGGGTGGAACGTGCGGTGAAAGAACGTCTCAGCCAAGCGGAGTCGGATAATCTGATGCCGCATGATTTGATTAACGCGAAGCCGGTGTCGGCTGCAGTGCGCGAGTTTTTTGGCTCCAGTCAATTGTCGCAATTCATGGATCAGACTAACCCGCTTTCCGAAATTACCCACAAACGCCGTGTTTCTGCGCTGGGGCCGGGCGGGTTGACTCGCGAGCGCGCGGGGTTCGAGGTGCGTGATGTGCATCCCACTCATTATGGCCGTGTTTGCCCGATCGAAACGCCGGAGGGCCCCAACATCGGCTTAATTAATTCGTTGGCACTCTATGCTCGTACCAATGAGTATGGTTTTATGGAAACGCCATACCGCAAGGTAAAAAACGGAAGTGTCACCGATGAAATCGACTATTTGTCGGCTATCGAGGAGGGTCAGTATGTAATTGCCCAGGCAAACGCGGAACTGGATCGCCACGGTAGATTTACCAACGAGATTGTCTCCTGCCGTCACAAGAATGAATTTACGCTGTCAACGCCTGACCGTATCGAATACATGGATGTGGCGCCAGCGCAGATAGTATCGGTGGCGGCCTCGCTGATTCCATTCCTGGAACATGATGATGCTAACCGTGCATTGATGGGCTCCAATATGCAACGACAGGCAGTGCCTTGCCTGCGTGCGGAAAAATCTCTGGTCGGTACTGGCATTGAGCGAGTTGTGGCGGTGGATTCCGGAACCGCGGTCCAGGCAGTGCGCGGGGGTGTTGTGGATTACGTGGATGCGAGCCGTATCGTGGTGCGAGTGCATGATACCGAAACACGCGTCGGCGAAGTGGGGGTGGACATTTATAACTTGATAAAATATACCCGCTCCAACCAGAACACCAATATTAATCAGCGCCCGCTGGTGAAAGTGGGGGACGTGATTGCGCGCGGCGATGTGGTAGCGGATGGGGCCTCCACCGACAAGGGCGAGCTGGCGCTGGGACAAAACATGCTGGTAGCATTCATGCCATGGAATGGTTACAACTTCGAGGACTCGATTCTCATTTCAGAACGCATTGTTGCGGAAGATCGTTTCACCTCGATTCATATCGAGGAGTTATCGGTGGTGAGTCGTGATACCAAATTGGGAACCGAAGAAATCACCGGCGATATTTCCAACCTCTCGGAAATGCAACTCGGACGTCTCGATGCTTCGGGCATTGTCCACATTGGGGCCGAAGTGGAAGCCGGCGATGTACTTGTGGGAAAGGTTACCCCCAAGGGCGAAACCCAGTTGACACCTGAAGAAAAACTATTGCGCGCGATTTTTGGCGAAAAGGCTTCTGACGTAAAGGATACATCGCTACGGGTGCCATCCGGTATTTCCGGAACGGTGATCGATGTGCAGGTATTCACCCGAGAAGGAATCGAACGCGACAAGCGTGCGCAGCAGATTATTGACGATGAACTGAAACGCTACAAGAAGGATCTGGCTGACCAGATGCGGATCGTGGAAGCCGATGCGTTCGAGCGTATCGAGCGGTTGATCAAGGGCAAGGCCGCGACTGGCGGACCCAAAAAAATCGTCAAGGGCGCACTTATCACCCAGGAGTACTTGGACAGCATCGATTCGCATCATTGGTTCGATATCCGGCTTTCGGACGAAGAGACAAGTTTGCAGCTTGAGCAGATCGAGGAGGGCCTGGCACAAAAACGCAAGGCATTCGACGACGCTTTTGAAGAAAAGAAAAAGAAGCTTACCCAAGGTGACGAACTGCCGCCGGGCGTGCAGAAAATGGTCAAGGTCTATGTGGCGGTGAAACGGCGCCTGCAGCCTGGAGATAAGATGGCCGGGCGCCATGGCAACAAAGGCGTGATTTCCAAGATCGTTCCGGTGGAAGATATGCCCTACATGGCCGATGGCACTCCGGTCGATGTCGTGCTGAATCCCCTGGGTGTGCCTTCGCGCATGAATGTGGGGCAGATACTGGAAACCCATTTAGGATGGGCGGCGAAAGGCTTGGGCAGAAAGATTGGTGATATGTTGCACGCTGGAAGCAAGACTGCCGAGATTCGGAAATTTCTTGACCAGATTTACAACAGCAGCGGCAAGAAAGAGGATATCGCTTCGTTCACTGATGTTGAAATCCTGGATCTGGCGGAAAATCTCAAGGACGGGGTGCCTTTTGCGACCCCGGTGTTTGACGGTGCTAATGAGCATGAAATCAAGGATATGCTAGAGCTTGCCGGTCTCCCACGATCGGGTCAGGTGACCCTATATGATGGCAGAACGGGTGAGGCTTTCGACCGATCTGTGACGGTAGGCTATATGCACGTACTGAAGCTGCATCATCTGGTGGACGATAAAATGCATGCGCGTTCCACGGGTCCTTACAGTCTGGTAACGCAACAGCCGCTCGGTGGCAAAGCCCAGTTCGGCGGTCAGCGCTTTGGGGAAATGGAAGTATGGGCATTGGAAGCGTACGGGGCCGCTTACACCCTGCAGGAAATGCTGACGGTCAAGTCCGACGATGTGAACGGGCGCACCAAAGTGTATGAGAGCATCGTTAAGGGCGACCACAAGATCGACGCGGGTATGCCGGAATCATTCAATGTACTGGTGAAAGAAATCCGCTCGCTGGCAATGGATATCGATTTGGATCGGCATTAGCGTTTGATTGTAGCGGCATGGACGGAAATTACCCGTTTCCCTTCGTGCTTTTCGCCGAATGATTTTTTGTATCGACCTCTGATACAGGAGTGATAAATGAAAGCACTGCTTGATTTATTCAAACAGGTTACCCAGAAAGAAGAGTTCGATTCGATCAAGATCGGCCTGGCTTCGCCAGAAAAAATACGGTCCTGGTCCTATGGCGAAGTAAAGAAACCGGAAACCATCAATTACCGAACGTTCAAGCCGGAACGGGACGGGCTATTCTGTGCAAAAATCTTTGGTCCGGTAAAGGATTACGAATGTTTATGCGGAAAATATAAACGCCTGAAGCATCGCGGCGTGATCTGCGAGAAATGCGGCGTCGAAGTAACGCTCTCCAAGGTGCGGCGTGAGCGTATGGGGCATATCGAGCTGGCTTCTCCGGTGGCGCATATCTGGTTTCTAAAATCGCTGCCATCACGTCTGGGAATGGTTTTGGATATGACCTTGCGTGACATAGAGCGGGTACTTTATTTTGAAGCTTATGTGGTGACCGATCCTGGCATGACGCCTCTGACACGATGCCAACTGCTGACGGATGATGACTACCGCGCCAAAACGGAAGAATACGGTGACGATTTTCGTGCCAGCATGGGTGCAGAAGGCGTGCGCGATTTATTGAGCAACCTCAATATCCGTGTTGAAATTGATAATCTGCGGCGCGAGATGGGAACAACCGGTTCCGAAACCAAGATGAAGAAGATCTCCAAGCGTTTGAAAGTGTTGGAGGCTTTCAACAAATCCGGCATCAAGCCGGAATGGATGGTTTTGGCAGTGCTGCCTGTGTTGCCGCCGGAGCTGCGTCCGCTCGTGCCGCTGGACGGCGGTCGTTTTGCCACTTCGGACCTGAACGATTTATATCGCCGCGTCATCAACCGCAATAACCGGCTAAAGCGTCTACTCGAGTTGAAGGCGCCGGAAATCATTGTGCGTAACGAAAAACGCATGCTGCAGGAAGCCGTGGATTCGTTGCTGGACAATGGTCGTCGCGGCAAGGCCATGACTGGTGCCAATAAGCGTCCGCTAAAATCGCTTGCCGATATGATCAAAGGCAAGGGCGGTCGCTTCCGTCAGAATCTCTTGGGGAAACGGGTAGATTACTCCGGGCGTTCGGTGATTGTCGTAGGTCCTCAGCTCAAGCTGCATCAGTGCGGTTTGCCGAAGAAAATGGCACTGGAATTGTTCAAACCCTTCATTTTCAACAAACTGGAAATAATGGGCATTGCCAGCACCATAAAGGCAGCCAAGCGTGAGGTGGAGAATGAGAGTCCTATCGTATGGGATATTCTGGAGGATGTTATTCGGGAACATCCGGTAATGCTGAATCGGGCTCCGACTCTGCATCGGTTGGGCATCCAGGCATTCGAGCCAGTACTGATAGAAGGTAAGGCAATTCAATTGCATCCACTGGTGTGTGCCGCGTTCAACGCCGACTTCGACGGCGATCAAATGGCGGTCCATGTGCCGCTGTCATTAGAGGCGCAGATGGAATGCCGCACTCTCATGATGTCAACCAATAACGTCTTGTCACCCGCGAATGGGGAACCCATCATCGTGCCGTCACAGGATATCGTATTGGGGCTTTATTACACCACGCGAGAGAAAGTCAATGCGCGCGGCGAGGGAATGTCATTTGCCAACATCAGCGAAGTATCGCGCGCCTATGAGAGCCGCGTCATTGAACTCAATGCCAGAATCATGGTGCGGATCAAGGAATATGAAGTGGATGCCGAGGGCGAACGCCGTGAGAAAACCACACGTTATGACACGACTGTGGGAAGAGCGCTGCTTTCGGAAATTCTTCCCGCTGGCTTGCCTTTCCCACTGATCAACAAGGTACTCAAGAAAAAGGAAATCTCCAAGCTCATCAACGCGAGTTTTCGTCGCTGCGGGCTGCGGGAGACGGTAATTTTTGCCGACAAACTAATGTACTCCGGCTTTACTTATGCCACCCGTGCGGGCATCTCGATCTGTCTGGACGATATGCTGACGCCAGTGCAGAAGAATGACATTATTGGAGCTTCCGAGAAGGAAGTGCAGGAAATTGAAGTTCAGTACACTTCCGGTTTGGTGACTCAGGGCGAGCGCTACAACAAGGTCGTGGATATCTGGGGTCGTGCCGGTGATCAGGTGGCCAAGGCCATGATGGATCAACTCGGTGTCGAGCCGGTGCATGACCTGTTGACCGGTGAAGCCAAGATGGACAAGAAAGGCAAGCCGCTGACGCAAGAATCCTTCAATTCTATCTATATGATGGCCGACTCGGGGGCACGCGGCTCAGCTGCTCAAATTCGCCAGTTGGCAGGTATGCGTGGCTTGATGGCAAAGCCCGATGGTTCGATCATCGAAACGCCCATCACGGCAAATTTCCGTGAGGGATTGAACGTGTTGCAATATTTTATTTCCACTCACGGTGCACGCAAGGGCTTGGCCGATACGGCGCTGAAGACTGCCAACTCTGGCTATCTCACCCGGCGTTTAGTGGATGTGACCCAGGATCTCGTCGTAACCCAGGATGACTGCGGCACGAGTAATGGTGTGGTAATGAAGGCCCTGGTTGAGGGCGGTGAAGTTATTGAAGCACTTCGTGAACGCATACTCGGACGGGTAGTCGCTAATGATGTCGTCAATCCGGAGCATCAGGCGGTGATTTATCCGGCGGGCGCCTTGCTGGACGAGAGCGCGGTCGATGCTATTGAATCGCTGGGTATAGATGAAGTTAAAGTTCGTACGCCGCTTACCTGTGAAACGCGTTATGGTCTATGCGCAAAATGCTATGGACGTGATTTGGGACGCGGTACACCAGTAAATGTCGGCGAAGCCGTCGGAGTAATTGCTGCACAGTCGATAGGTGAACCTGGTACCCAGCTTACGATGCGTACGTTCCACATTGGTGGCGCTGCTTCTAGAACTGCGGTAGCCAGCCAGGTAGAGAGCAAGTCTAATGGTATCGTGCGTTATTCACCCACCATGCGCTACGTTACCAATTCCCGTAACGAATTGATCGCGATTTCCCGTAGCGGGGAAGTGGTAATACAGGATGATAACGGCCGTGAACGCGAGCGGCACAAAGCTCCCTATGGGGCAACATTGTTGATTCGCGACGGTGAGGTCGTCAAGGCAGGTCAGGTATTGGCGGCATGGGATCCGCACACTCGTCCGATCATTACTGAGTATGCCGGAAAAGTTCGCTTTGAGAACGTGGAAGAAGGCGTGACAGTGGCTAAGCAGATAGACGAAGTTACCGGTTTATCCACGCTGGTAGTGATTGATCCAAAACGGCGCGGTGTGGCGCAAACCAAGGGCTTGCGCCCATTGGTAAAGCTCCTGGACGAGAATGATAAGGAAGTGAGGCTTGCCGGGGGCACGCTGTCTGTTAACATCACGTTTCAAATCGGCTCCGTTATTACGGTGCGAGATGGGCAGCAGGTCAGCGTAGGCGAGGTTCTGGCTCGCATTCCTCAGGAAAGCTCAAAAACCCGCGACATTACGGGAGGGTTGCCCCGTGTGGCGGAATTATTTGAAGCTCGTTCTCCCAAAGATGCCGGCGTACTGGCGGAAGTTACGGGTATTGTATCGTTTGGCAAGGATACCAAGGGTAAGCAACGTCTTGTAATCACGGACCTGGATGGAGTTTCCCATGAATACCTGATTCCCAAGGACAAGCATGTAACGGCCCATGATGGCCAAGTCGTAAATAAGGGGGAGAGTATTGTTGATGGGCCTGCAGATCCTCACGATATCCTCCGCCTGTTAGGGGTGGAAGCATTGGCACGTTACATCACCGACGAGGTCCAGGATGTGTATCGTTTGCAAGGTGTCAAGATCAACGACAAGCACATTGAGGTAATCGTGCGCCAGATGTTGCGCCGTGTACAGATTATCGACGCTGGTGATACGCGCTTCATTCCCGGTGAGCAGGTTGAACGGGCCGACCTATTGGTAGAGAACGAAAGAGCCGCGGCCGAGGACAAAAAGATAGCAATGTACGAATTCATGCTGTTGGGTATTACCAAAGCCTCGCTTTCCACCGATTCGTTTATCTCGGCTGCTTCCTTCCAGGAAACCACGCGAGTACTGACTGAGGCGGCTATTATGGGCAAGAAGGATGATCTGCGCGGCCTCAAGGAAAACGTCATCGTCGGACGACTCATACCGGCGGGTACCGGCCTGACCTTTCACAATACTCGAAAGAAGCAGAGGCAACTGCTAAATGGTGGTGAAAACCATAGTTTTGGCGAAGAAAATACGGGAGAAATACGAAGCAGTGGATATACTGTTTAAAGCGTCATAAGGTTCGTCGCTTATTGCCATGCAAGTATTTGTTCTTATTGGGGTTTTGTATAGCTCATATTGTGCTTCCAAAAGATTTAGTTTGCTGACTTTGCCGGGGTTAAGTGTTGACAGTCGGGTACATCGTTTCGGTAGACTATGGACAATAATTCTTTGTCCGGTACCGCGTGTTTGCCGGAGTTGGTGATTTTCGCAATGTTCCATATGCGGTTAATATGGCAAAAATAGGTCCGGCGGTGTATCGGTGAGGCTAATATAATGTTATGTTTATTAGAAGATAATTGGCCATCCGCAGAGCGGATCCGTCTTGTTCGAGACCGTTGCGTCATCGATAGCGTGTCGGTAACGGTGTCAACCGGGATTCACATCAGGTTGGGCGGTTCGGAGTTATTCACCCTTAAAACAGGACTCGAAGGCCTGAATTATGCCAATTGATATCAATGCTATATTTAATGAGACTCGCGGCCGGAATTTCGAGCTTTTCGAGGAGCATGTGAATCCGGTCTTCGTTAAGGTCTTGCGTACACTCGGATTTAACCGTTCATGGGTGCGTGGTGAGGGTGCCTACCTTTGGGACGAAACTGGTACGCGCTACCTGGATTTTCTCACGAACTGGGGTGTCTTTAATTTTGGTCGTCGCCATCCGGTTATTCGCGGGGCTTTGCAGCAAGTGCTGAACTCGGATTTCCCTGGATGGGTGGGTTTTGACGCGCCGCCACTTGCCGCAGCCTTGGCTTGCGAACTTGTCAAACGTATGCCGCCGGGTCTGGATACGGTTTACTTCAGCAACTCGGGAACTGAAGCCATCGAAGCGGCGATCAAGTTCTCACGCGCATATACCGGACGGGCCTGTACTATCCATCTTGCGAAAGCGTTCCATGGCCTGACCATGGGGGCTCTTTCTCTGAATGGAGAGGCAAGTTTCCGCAGAGGATTCGAACCAATGCTTCCGGATAGCTCGGAAGTCAAACTTGGTGATCTCGCTGGCCTTAAGGCACGGCTTGCTGTAGGCGATGTGGCTGCCCTTGTTTTGGAACCGATCCAGGGCAAAGGCGTCAATATTGCCAGTAATGAGTATCTCCTCGGCGCACAGGATCTGTGCCGGAAATACGGCACGCTGATGATCTGTGACGAGGTGCAATCGGGTATGGGACGCACGGGACGCTTCCTGGCGAGCCAGTGGATCGAAGATCTGCGGCCGGATATCATCTGTCTCTCCAAAGCGCTTTCAGGTGGCTACATTCCGGTAGGCGCGACTATCACCCGGCGTGCCGTTTACGACAGCGTCTATGATACGATGCATCGCGCGATCGTTCACGCCTCCACTTTCGGTATGGGAAATATGGCCATGGCGGCGGGACTGGCCTCGCTTGCAGTGCTGGACGATGAGAACCTCACCGAACGTGCCATCGAACTGGGCGCACGCTTTCGCAGTGGCATTGAGGCCATGGTGCCTCGCTTTGAATTTCTGAAAGGTGTTCGTCAGCGTGGACTGATGATTGCTATCGAGTTTGGGCAGCCGGAATCAATGTCACTAAGAGCAGCTTGGGCGATGGTAAACAAGATGGACGAAAATCTCTTCGCACAGGCGATCGTTCTCCCGCTTCTGGACGATCATCATATTCTTACTCAAGTGGCGGGTCATGCCATGCCCATCATAAAAATCCTGCCCCCTCTGAATATCAGCGAAGCCGACGTGGATTGGTTTTTGGGAGCACTCGAAGATGTGATGGTGAAACTGCACAAATTCCCTGGACCAGCTTGGGAAGTACTGAAGAAGCTGGGTAACCATGCCCTCACTGCCAAACGGCGCGAGGCGCGCGTCGCCGCATCCTGACGCCGATCGCCTGTCTTCGGCATCAAGGCATATCCAAGGCACGCAGATACGAACCGGACAAATAAATGAGCCAAATGGGGACCCGACTCGTAGGGCCGATATTTACGTTGTCGCGATGAGAAGCAGTATCAGTACTGTTCGCGGATGTGTGAAGGCTCCCATTAGCTCCGCAGTCAGGCACACTCGAGAGGTGTGTCAGGTCGTCCGGTTATGCATGGAAGTAGCGTTTCCATCTTTTGTAGAGTCGTTTGCGAGGATCGTCTGCGTGGTCGTAAATGCATTTTTCCGATGGAGCCAGAATCCCGAAAGGTCGTTCTGAATATTTCGGGATAGATGGTTCCGCGTCGTGCCGGTCAAGAAGTACTGTAGCTTGACATGGCAGGATAAACCCCATAGAATTCGCAGTCTTTTTACCCGCCTTCCCGGCAGAAATGTCCGGAACGACGAACCCGGATTTATAAGGGTAACGGGATGGTTATATCTCGTCACCCCGGTTTTTTTAGGAAATAGAATGCCGACAATCAGTCAGTTAGTACGTAAGCCTCGTGCGGCAAGACGCGTAAAGAGCAAGGTTCCGGCGCTTGGAAATAGCCCACAAAAGCGGGGAGTTTGCACTCGAGTTTATACCACAACGCCAAAAAAGCCGAACTCTGCTTTACGTAAAGTGGCGCGCGTTCGACTGACCAATGGTTTTGAGGTATCCAGTTACATCGGGGGAGAAGGGCATAATCTGCAGGAACACTCGGTGGTGCTAATTCGCGGTGGTCGTGTCAAGGATTTACCCGGGGTTCGCTACCATACTGTGCGAGGTAGCCTGGATACCGCTGGCGTAAAAGATCGCAAGCAGAGTCGTTCCAAATACGGTGCTAAAAAACCAAAGTCGGCCTAAGCTGACTGAAGAACGGGGGTTTGATACCGAGAGAATCAAATTGTGTATTCAAACAACCCTAAGCTAGATAATTAAACACCGAGGTTAGAAAATGCCAAGACGGAGAGAAGTTCCAAAGCGCGAAATTTTGCCAGACCCCAAGTATCATAATACGGAGGTGGCGAAATTTGTTAATGTGTTGATGACGCGTGGTAAGAAATCCGTAGCCGAGCGGATCATTTACGGCGCCATGGATCAAATCCATAAAAAAACTGGCAAAGACCCGGTGGAAGTATTTACGCAGGCTTTATCTAACGTCCGGCCGATGGTGGAAGTAAAAAGTCGACGTGTCGGCGGTGCCAATTACCAAGTTCCGGTAGAAGTGCGGTCGATTCGGCGGAATGCGCTGGCGATGCGCTGGCTGCGCGATGCGGCGCGTAAACGAGCAGAAAAATCCATGGGCGCGCGTCTTGCCGGTGAATTAGCGGAAGCTGCGGAGGGTCGCGGTGGCGCAGTAAAAAAACGCGAGGAAATTCATCGCATGGCAGAGGCCAACAAGGCATTTGCACATTACCGGTTCTAGTAGCAGCTAATATCTGACTAATAGTCTGTAAAAGCAGGTACGGTAGGATAATTCACTCAGGTTCATGACGACATCGCTCTCGGCAAGGGTGTGCTTCTTTATTTGTCGGCGTTCTTTTAGCCTGTTGATTCAAAATATTAAGGTTTAAATACTGTGGCAAGAAAAACACCCATTGAACGTTACCGGAATATAGGCGTAATGGCGCATATTGACGCCGGCAAGACAACGACCACAGAACGTATACTGTTTTATACCGGCGTATCGCACAAGCTTGGCGAGGTCCATGACGGCGCCGCCACGATGGATTGGATGGAGCAGGAACAAGAGCGTGGCATTACTATAACTTCTGCCGCTACTACATGTTTCTGGAAGGGGATGGAAGGCAACTATCCCGATCATCGGATTAATATTATCGACACCCCGGGTCACGTTGACTTCACTATCGAGGTGGAGCGGTCGCTGCGCGTCCTTGATGGAGCTTGTACCGTATTCTGCGCAGTTGGCGGAGTGCAGCCACAGACTGAAACTGTATGGCGTCAAGCCAATAAATACAAGGTTCCGCGTCTTGCTTTTGTCAATAAGATGGATCGTGCGGGTGCTAATTTCATGCGTGTCCATGAACAGATGCAATCTCGTTTGAAAGCTCATCCGGTACCCGTTCAATTACCGATCGGGGCCGAAGAGAAATTCGAGGGTGTTGTCGATCTGGTCAAGATGAAAGCGATTTACTGGGATGATTCAACCCAGGGCATGAAGTTTGATGAACGTGATATTCCTCCTGAATTGCTTGAAAGCGCCAAGCTTTGGCGTGAAAAGATGCTGGAAACCGCTGCGGAGGCCAATGAAGAGTTAATGAACAAATATCTTGAAGAAGGAGATTTGTCTGTTGCCGACATCAAGCAGGGGTTGCGTATTCGTACTATAGGCAACGAGATCGTACCTATGCTTTGTGGTTCGGCATTCAAGAATAAGGGAGTGCAGGCCATGCTGGATGCTGTGCTTGATTATTTGCCTTCCCCAGTAGATATTCGTGCGATTAATGGTGAGAAAGAGAATGGCGAGCCCGCGGAGCGCCATGCAAGTGACGAAGAACCATTTGCCGGCTTGGCATTCAAGATTGCTACGGATCCTTATGTCGGCCAGTTGATTTTTTTCCGTGTTTACTCAGGCGTGGTGGCTTCCGGCGATACCATCTATAATCCGGTCAAAGGACGGAAGGAGCGAATCGGAAGATTGTTGCAAATGCATGCTAACCAACGCGAAGAAATCAAGGAAGTTCGTGCGGGCGATATAGCCGCCGCGGTAGGTTTAAAGGAAGCTGTTACGGGCGATACGCTCTGTGATCCCAGTGACGTCATTACGCTGGAGCGGATGGTATTTCCCGAGCCGGTAATTCACGTTGCAGTGGAGCCGAAAACAAAGGTCGACCAGGAAAAAATGGGTATCGCGTTGAATCGTCTGGCGCAGGAAGATCCATCTTTCCGTGTTCGCACTGACGAGGAATCTGGTCAGACCATCATCTCCGGGATGGGTGAATTACATCTGGAAATTATTGTGGATCGCATGAAACGGGAATTCGGGGTGGAAGCCAATGTTGGTGCTCCGCAGGTGGCCTATCGTGAAGCCATCAAAAAACCCGTGGAGGTCGAAGGTAAATTTATTAAGCAATCCGGCGGTCGTGGCCAGTATGGTCATGTTTGGCTCAAAATGGAGCCGCATGAGGCCGGCAAGGGTTTCGAGTTTGTCGACGCCATCAAGGGTGGAACAGTGCCGCGCGAATACATTCCGGCGGTAGAAAAGGGTCTGCGTGAGACGCTTCCCAATGGGGTGTTGGCAGGCTTCCCGGTGGTGGACGTCAAAGTCACGCTATTCGACGGGTCTTATCATGATGTGGATTCCAACGAGAATGCTTTCAAGATGGCGGCCTCGATTGCCTTTAAAGATGGCATGCGTAAGGCTAGCCCAGTGCTACTGGAGCCAATGATGTCCGTGGAAGTGGAAACGCCGGCAGATTTCATGGGTAACGTGGTAGGAGACTTGTCATCCCGTCGCGGCATGATACAGGGTATGGATGATTTGCCCGGCCTCAAGGTGATACGTGCTGAAGTCCCGCTGGCGGAAATGTTTGGTTATTCAACGGCATTACGTTCCGCGACACAGGGGCGTGCGACTTATACCATGGAATTCAAGCATTATTCTGAAGCACCAAAAAATGTGGCCGAAGCAGTCATCAATAAGAAATAACCGTCATCAAGTAAAGGGCACAACATGGCAAAGAGCAAATTTGAGCGGACGAAACCGCACGTAAACGTTGGGACGATAGGTCACGTGGATCACGGCAAGACGACGCTGACGGCGGCGGTGACGATGGTATTGTCGAAGA
>JBDTDT010000127.1:0-14987 GCA_039922995.1 Nitrosospira sp.
ACCCCCGAAAAGCTTGCAGCCGCCGTGAAAATACTGAATCATCGACCCCGCAAGTGTCTCGGCTACCGGACTCCTCATGAGGTCTTCCTTGAGGCTAAGCGTGGTGCGGTTGGAAAGTGAATCCACCTGATCCATCGCCGAGCACCATGGAAAACCAGGGTCGCTGTGGAGCTGGCGACTCTGGAATGGGTATCTTGGTTTAACCACCACCGGTTACTCGAGCCTATCGCTTACATTCCGAAGGCTGAAGCTGAGGTAAACTATTATGGCAACTGGCCGAAAAGGCAACGGCAGACGTCTAACTTTAACCCACAGCTCCATGAAACTCGGGGCGATTCAGGTGGATGGATAAGATTGTCCTAAGGGAAATTTGAACGGTCCTATCAAGTCTTTTACATTTCCTTATAAGTTGCGACGTCCCCAAGGAGATTTCTAAGGAGAAATACAATGCGAGCAATCAGAAGCTACAAAATCATTTTCGCTAATAATAAGGAGTCGGTTGCGGTAAACGGACTATCGCTAGCTTGCGATGGGACGTGGCGAGATGCAGTCCAGTGCTACAACGGCAAGCATGATCTGGCGTTTATCGACGTAGATGAAGAAAATGTTGCGCACCTGGAGGAAATGCTTGAGCAGGACGATAATGTTCTCTCGTACTTGCGCATGGATGATTAAAAAGAATGGCCCACAACATAATATCGCTATTGTGCGGCACTCAGAGATAACCCTAAAATATTTCACCAGAAATTTCTCTTAGGGCACCCCCTTAACGCTACGGCAGGAGCTTTCCCCTATGCCTCGCCGAGTTCCAAAACGCGCACCGAAAGGAGAATGAGGGTATTCCTTGAATTATCCAATGCGCCACCCTTGAGGCATAGAATAAGGTCTGCTTCCATCTGGGTTAACTAGAGACAACAGGACCACATCATGAAAACTTGGACCTACGAAGAACTTACCCATCATACTGAAGTTGAGATCAAAAAGTATGTGAGGTTGTCGCTTGAAGCAAGGTACGACCATAACAAATGGAGAGAGTGGAGAGGATATGCATATGGCACTTTTCTATTGTGGTTGGAACTCATGCGCGCACACCAGTATTCGAAGGAGGGTGACCACATGCGTCTGGCCTCGCTTATCCCGAACGAAGGGCCGCCAGAGGCTGTGGATCACACAGCACTTGTCATGGAGATATTGGAAAATAGTGGATGATGATAGACAATGGAAAACAGCCACAGAGAGCGCACGGGGGAAAATTATTGGCATGTGCGCCCATGCGAATATTTCATTGTCTGAATAGCGTATACCCCATCCGGGTCCTTTACGTTCCTTCCAGTCTTCCGGTTCAGGTTTTCTTCTTAATCTCCCTACAGTTCTCTTTCAGGCTACAGTTCACTTCAGGCGTTGCTACGGATCTAATCGTACAACCCGTGGTATCATGAATTGGTTAACAACCCTTAAGGAGTTCCCACTATGAAGTCCAGGTATGTAGCAGCCGTTTTACTACTTCTAGTTGCAGGAGGAGCTACTGCCAGTTGCCTCCCAGACCCTGGTTCTATAATTTGTCAGGACTCCCAAGGTGAGTACCACGTAGCCCCGCACTCTGAGGACTCTGTAAATGATGCCTATGAGCCCTCCAAGAGTGCTTCTTCACATGAGATAAGTAGCCATAGCTCCGCCCCAAATGGCAATCTGGACACCTCCATCGGAGGAAGTGACCCTAAGGAGTATTTCAGAAAATATCAGTAACCGCAGGATTTAACCTCAGCAGCAGCTGTAGCCCCCTGAGGCCGCCCTAATCCGCTGGTCTTTTCTTTTGTCTGAAGCAACTCCGCAAGTTCCTGAACAAGGTCCAAAGGTAACTGGAAGACACCCCAGAAGGATGACCAGGACTTCCTTGGATGAATGACCTTACCAGTGGAATAATCACTGTAATCAATGGGGTCATGCATAATTAATCAATAATCAATAATCAATAATCAATAATCAATAATCAATAATCAATGGGGTCAGACTTGATTGATCCTGAATTGTTCAGACCGCCTATCCCCACCCCTGGTTGCGGGTTCTACTCGTCTCTTTAATCTTCTTTGAATATCCTGTTTGAACTCCACATCTCCCAATACCCAGGCTTTATTTGTCGCTTCTCTGATTTCACTGATGTTCTTTGCGGATATTGCATACTTGAATAGCTGTTGATACACAGCCCGGCGTTCGTCGTCTGTGAGGCCCAAACGTTGATATTCCAGATAGGGTGTTATCAAATCATTCGTCTGACCCAAGGCATTGTAACTATAGCTTGACCAGGGATATTCGGATGGATGCGTTGCCATGCCTGCACGTACGGGGTTCAGCTCGATATAGCGCATGCAGATCAGCAAATAAGCTTCGGTATCGATCAGGGTAGCTTTATAGCGCCCTTCCCATAAGGTACCGGTGCGTTGGTAGCGGTAATTATAGTATTGCACATAGTAACGTCCCAGCATCTGCAAGGCTTTGCCCAGACTCTGTTCCTGGTGGGGGGTGATGAGCAGGTGGACGTGATTGGTCATCAGCACATAAGCATGGACATCGCAGCCGTGCTTCCTGCAGGCCAACTGCAATTTATTCAGATAAAACTGATAATCCGGCTCCTCAGAGAATATCGCAGTACGATTATTCCCACGCAGGATGACATGCTGCGGTTGGCCGGGGACGATAAATCTTGGCAAGCGCGCCATTATGATCCCTTATTCTGGAAAGGAAATACTATACTGCGCTTTTACCTTATAATCAATCGAGTCTGACCCCATTGATCTTTCGCGCGGCTGGCAGAGATAGAACCCCGGTGGGCCAGCCCTCGGGGTTTTATCTCTTTTTGGGAAAGCCGTACAATAGGATATTACCGACGACCAAATGACCGACAAAAGGAGAGAAGATGGAAACGCCATTTAGGTGGGTGCCCGACAGGATTTCTCATGACACGGTAGAGATGCCAAAATGAGATATTTGGCAGCAATATTAATAGCAATCTTTTCCACAAACTCAAGTGCTGAGTGGGTACAGTTTGCACTTGGCACCACCGGACCTGCTTATTACGATAAAGACAGGATAAGGGATTTGGGAAACGGTGTTATTTCCGTATGGGAAAAATTTGTGGTAACAGATGATGTTTTAAAAAAATCGCTTGCAATGGACTCTTCTTTCAAGGACTACCGCTACACCATGACTAGGGGAAATATAAATTGCAAGGAACACAAGTTTGCCAGGACGGCGATGCATGCCTACAGTACAAACACATCTCCTTTTTTTTCATATTATTATCCAGAAGAAGATATTGAATACATCGATATAGTCCCGCAAAGCATGGCGGAGGAATTAATGACACTTTTATGTCCCAAGAAATGAAAGGCCCAGGCAGGACAATGAGGCATAACCGATGACCCCAAACTGCTTCTTGATAGAGCGCTGTCTTTAATTGATCGAATAGTGATCGAGCTGCCCAAGGTTAGGCGCGCTCAGAGCTAAAGATGATTTCCAACGAACTCCTTCTTTTAACCAAGTCAGTAAGGAGAAAGGCTCAGGAGATGGAAAAGAGATGCTGATCCTGAAGCACGAATATCCGGTGAATTCACCATTATCGAAATTGATCGATGTTAACGACAACATGGCAAGACCTTCTAAACCCCGGAGGTGCGACAGACTTCTTTGTTCGCAGGGAATTTCCGCCATTCGACCCGGAAGCAGCCTATGAGTACAGTCACATCAATGCACTGTGGCTCGCGGAGCTCAGCCGATTGATTTACCGGCGAGATTTCGAGGAAATGCTATCCCCTCCGCGGCCAACCCGAGCAAGCTTTTTGGAAAAGGCGGGTTTAATACAGCGCGCCTTTTTTGCTTCACGGGAAACGGATACTCAGGCAATGCTCGTTGAACCCATGGTCGCACCTTCCTTTGCAATCCTGGTATTCAGGGGCACCGACAGCAATAGGGATTATGTTACCGATCTTGATTTTGGAATACTTCCCCGGGATCAAAACAAGGTGGGGGTGCACAAGGGTTTCAGGAAGGCGCTTGATTCAGTGTGGGATGAAATTGAAAAAGAACTCTCCCGGCTTACCTACCCCATCTTCTATACCGGCCATAGTTTGGGCGCAGCGCTTGCCATCTTAGCGGCAGCTCGATATACGCCGCGGGCGGTTTACACCTTCGGGTCACCACGGGTAGGAAACGAAGCATTTGCTGCTTCCCTGCAAACACTACCGATCCATCGCGTTGTTGACAGTAAAGATGCAGCAGCGCTGCTTCCGCCTGAAGTATTGAGATTTCGCCATGTCGGTTTATTACAATTGCTTATGGAACCACAAACCGAGGCCAAAGAAAACTTTTTTCATGCGCTACTAAAGTTCTTTGAGAAACCCCCAAGGCTATTGGCAGATCATGCGCCGGTGAACTATGTCGACAGAATATGAATTTCCCTAAAAAAGAGTTCATTAGTAGCACCTGTTTTTGTAGCGTGCGGGGTAGTGCAAGGCTTGGCAGTGGTTTATTTGTTCATGTTCACCTGACTGGAGGTGCAAGCTTCTGCGAAGTTTCGTTCGCCGCGATTAAAGTCGCTGGGGAATGACTCAAGATTTCATACGCGGTTTGAATCCCGATATTTTCATGGCCGGCAATATCGACCGCCTTGAAGCTTCATAGTCAACCCAAGGCCTATTCACTGCGCGTTCATAGTAGACGAAGCGTTGGTCGTTTGAGAAATGCGCAAGCGCTTGCCAGAAAAAATGTATGCTGCTGGTATGGTGATGGTTCATCGTCTGACAATGCCTGAGGTGTAAGACTGGAGTAGCATCAGGAGGCACGGGAATGCATACTTGTGCCACCGCCGAAGATTGCCGTCACTCCCCGCGACTTCCGCCACTCGTGCGGCGTTGATCATGGGAAATTTCGATCAAGAGGAGGACTCAAAGATGTCCACTAATTCTCGTCCGCCGAGCAGGAGACGACCCATTGAGCCCATCAAGCAATCACCGCCCCCAGGCACCCGCACTTCTTCGCGCCCACCAAACCGTGACCTGCATTTCGACCTGAGTTGGCAGGGTCCGACCCATGAGACGGAGGCGTACACGCTGCACATCGGCGGGCAAAGGCATCTTCTCTCCCGGCACACGCCGGAAACGTTGGCGGCCAGTTCGGCGGCGGGCGCGCCCACTCACTTCGCGGTGCAGGTAGCGGTGCAGGCCGGCACGGTGGGTCTCGCCTATGTCACCGGCGCCAACTCCCCCAATGGATTCCCGACCTTGGCGTCGGTCTGCATCCACACGGCCAACGACGCCGACAGCTATTCGGTCGACGACGTGGCGAAGGCCGTGGTGTTCATGAATCCCACGGTCACGCTGCTCACCCCCGAGCTGGCGCAAACGGTGCTCGGCCACATCGGCAATACCGACGACCTCCCAGGGCTGACGGCCGAAATCAAATACCTCAAAGACCAGTGGTGCCAGCCGACGGGTGTGGTGGACGCCGCCGGCCAGCCTGTCCGGAAGCCCAATGGGATGCAGTACTACACCTATGATCTGCACCCACGCGTGCTCAGCGCGACTGCGTGGCCGAGCGGGCAGAGTAAGGCGCTGATCTACAGCGATCAGTCACTTGAGGGCGCGCGCTGGAAGCTCCTTCCGGGCGTGAGTGTGCTCGATATGAAGACCGGGAACGTCGCGGCGGCGCGGCGTGCGACAGCGCCCGTACAGGCAGACACCCGGATGCCCGGGAGCGGCAACGGCTACCGCGTGGCCGTCCAGGATGGTGGCCCGAACTACGGCTTGGCCGTGACGGTAAAAAACCTGAGCGGAGTCAGCGGCAACTTCGTTATCGATCTCACGGTCACCAATAGCTACATCCGGCACACCTCGGTCTTCGTGAGCTTCCTGAAGGCCGACGGTATTACGGCCATGCAAGTGCCGGATAGCGATTGGATCAATATCCTGGAAGGCGCCACCTTACCGATCGTAAGAGATTGGCTTAACCTCTTCTATGCGGGCAAAGACCCCGAGTTGTTGGGGAACAACACCCTTAAATTTCTTGGAAATGTGGGCGCCGAGGGTACCTTTCTGGGAATCCCGGTCAGTTCGGCCAACGTCGAATTCCAGTTCGGATTGCCGCAGCAGCAGGGCACCGTGGGCAAGATCCGCCTCCTGGTGGGCAGCCTTGGCATGACCTCCGGCAGCGACTGGGATCCGGACGCTGCATGGCTCGGTCTGTCGATGACCGCGCTCATCGACCTGGCGATTCCCACTTACGCATTGCTCCTCACGGTGGGCGTGGAAAGCAACAAGGTCTTCGACGAGATCTTCAAGGACGTGAAGTTCCTGCTTCCCACCGCCAACGCCGTGTACACGGTGGCCAAGGATCTTTTCACCGACCCGTCCAAGGTGGGCAAGGACATCTCCTCGGCGCTCTTGTCACTCGGCGTTTCGATTGCGGGAAAGGTGTTGACCGACCCGGAGGTGGAAGGCCTCCTGGCCGCCTACTTCGGCAGCGAAGCAGTCGAGGATGCCATCCCCTTCGTGGGCTGGGCGTTCCAGGTGCTGGCCATCGAGGCCACGGTGGTGCAGCTCGCGCAGACGGTGGGCGAGGTCATCGGCTCGCCGCGGGTGATGGAATTCGACCTCACGGTGACCATGGATGCACAGATCACATTGATACCCGAACAAGCGTTTCCAGACAATGCGAGTTCGTTCACGATTACGGCGCAGTACACCGGAAACACCACGCGCACATACGCGGACACTATCTCCGATGCGAAGAACAAGACCCGGATCGTTGTGGACTGGAAGGATGTGCCGGTGGGCGGCCAGGTAAGCTTCGTGGTGGCGATGTTCGATAACAACGGATGGGGCGTGGGCAAGGGCCAGTCGGTCATCTTCGACAATGAACTCAACGGGAACCCAATCTTCACCGCCACCGTGACCGTGAAGCAGCAGCTCTATCCGCTGGCCGCCGGCACCACCTACCAGCACAGCGCTCTGCTCAACTACGACGCCACAGGGGGATACTCGTGGCAGCCCAACGTACAGGCGCCCATCGAAACGAGGGAGAGCCTGGGCACCGGCCCTATTGGCCATAAATTGCAGGCACTGAGCGGCATCACGCTGAGCGACGATCTCGGCGTGTTGGGGTACGGCTGGGAGGCCTCGGGCCTCGGCATTCCACCCGTGGACGGCCCAGGCAATTCCCAGAATACCGAGCTCTACACGATGGGCAACATCGGGTACCGCGCGATCCCGGGCGGCGATCCCAAGTACTGGCCGGATGCGGGATACATGACCGCGCCGGCGGGGTACTCCAAGCCGTCCATCCTGTTGTACGTGCGCACCGCCGCTGGCGCCGGCCAGGCCTCGCCACGTTTTCTCTATCTCGATCCCTCCGGTGACGAGAACACGGGCTATCACTTGCGCCAGGTCGTGCCGGTAATTGATCCAACGGTGCCCATGAACAGCACTAAGCGCCAGTTTGACCTCGACAAGGGCACGAGCTGGGGCCGATTCGGGATGCTTCCCACGTCGCTGGCCATTCACTCCAACGGCTACGTGGTTGCGGTCAATCGGAGGTATGACACCCTGCAGATCCTGGCCTTGCCGGCGGTGGCTTCATCCGACGTCTCTGCACCATGGGCCTCGAACCCGGTCGGACCGGGCACAGCGGCAGGAAGACTCGGGGCCCCGGCCTTGGTGGCCATTCGCCCCGATCAGACGATTCTGGTGCTGGAGGCAGGGAATCGACGCATCCAGGCCTTCAGCAGAGGCGGACACCCGGTGCCGGCGTTCCCCGGTATCAAGCAACCGTACTGTATTCCCCTCGTCTCCCGTAGGTCAGCGAATACGAACATCGTGTACCTGTCCATGAGCGTGGACGTGGCCAACTATGTGTACATCCTCAGCCAGAATGGCAATGGCTACGGCGCCGCGGACTTCAACCTCGACGTCTACACCCCTGCGGGCGAACGCCTCTTCTCCCAGCAGGGGCTGGTCGCCGCCGGCCTGGCTGTCGACCTGTGGCGCAACGTGTACACGCTCAACTTTCAACAGATCTCCGGCCCCGGCGGCCGCACGGAGCCATCCATCAGCGAGTACACTCCATCGACCCCGGGAATCGTGTTGCGATCCTCAAAAGGAGACGTGGCAGCCGACCCGCCGCTACGCGCAACGTGGCAAATCTGGATATCGGTTGGCTGTAATACCAGCGATTGCGCCATGTATGCCACCTATTATGACAATCAAGAAGTTATCACCGCCGACGGTATAGCGATCACGGGACTCTCGAACTCGAGTGAGTCCACAACCTGGAACATCTTCGGTCTCGGCGATGGCAAGATTGCGGTGGGAACCTCGGCAACAGACTACAATGGCAACGGAATACTGTTGTACTGGAACTCGTGCGACCAGGCGCAAGGTGGCTTTGACAATGACGGCATGTTGCTGTGGGTCGCTGCCGAAAACGTTTTTTCCACCAGCATCGGCCCCGAACAAACATTCATGCTGATCAATATGGGGGCCGGCAGATTCGCACTCCAGATTACCGCCGGGCCGAACGCCGGACGGTATCTGACGGGCCAGCAGGGCGGCGGGTGGACGCGGGATTGGGATTTTGGAGACGGGAGTTTCGTTGCCACGCAATCCAACAGCCCGCCATGGTCGTTTGGACTCACCGCAAATTCCGATCAGCTCCCGATCCTGAAGATCACCACCTCCGGCTACTTTCTAAACCTCAAGGGCGAGAACCTGGCAGGCTGCATCCTGACAGACATGCGCCACTGCACTCTGGATCAAGCGATCCTGAGCGGAATCGACACCCTGGCGGGGGCCGATTTCACCAATGCCTCCCTGAAAAAAGCCATTCTTTCCGGCGTGGACCTCGCCAAGGCGGCCGACTGGACCGGGGCCGACTTCACGGGCACGGATCTCACCACCCTCTCGAACGCCGGGGGCGCCAGGATGCCGGGGGCCATCTTCAATGGTGCCACGCTTGGCAAGGTGTCATACGCGGCGGCGAACCTCGCCGGGGCGCACTTGCAATCCTATAATGGAGTGAAGGCCAATTTGAACGGGACGATCTTCAGCGGCGCCGATCTTACGGGAGCCGATCTAACGGACGCGTTACTCGTAGGCACCGACTTTCGTGGTGCCATCCTGCAAGGCACAATTTTCAATGGCTGCGATCTGACACAGGCATTGTTTGACGACAAGCCGAACTTCACGCGCGCGACGACGGGGCGGACGACATTCCAGGGGGCTACGGTGCCGTTCAGCATCCTGAACGACAATTGGGCGTATCTGGATTTGACTTTGGCGGCAATCGTGGACATCCCCGCTGGCATTTCCAACCTCGTGGCCGACAATGCGTTGCTCCCCGACGCGCTCGACCTGCGGAACATGGATCTCTCCGGCGCTTCGTTCAAGGGCGCACGCATGTACAAGATCAAGCTCCAAAGCGCCAACCTGCAGGGGGCCCAACTGCAAGGTGCGCTGCTCAAGAGCGCCGTGCTCAACGACTCCAACCTGACCCTGGCGGACCTGAGCAACGCTTGGTTGATTGTCGAGCCAGGTGGCGATGGCGCGCCACCGGCTGTGGCGGACCAGCCCGAATCAGCCTCCTTGACCGGTGCGTTCATGTTCAACACCAAGCTGGATGGCGCGCACTGCGACGGGGTGGACTTCTCCTTCGCCTCCTTCTCGACCGCCGCCGTCCTCGGTAGCCAGCCGGCCAGCGCCGTGGGAGCGCTGATGAATGACGCCGATTTCAGCAACGCCTGGGTGGTTCAGACGATCTTCGATGGGGCGCAGCTTTCGGGGGCCAAATTCGTCAATGCCCATATGGAGGGCGCAAGCTTCCAGGACAACGGCACGCAGGCCACCGAGCTTAACCCGACATATCCTGAAGGAATCGCCGCCAGTGTCGAAAGTGCCTACCTCTACGGGACCAACTTCACCGGGGCCAACATGGACGGGCTCCACATGAACGGGGCTTGCGTGGCAACCGATACCGGCCAGTTCGAGCACATTTTCACGGCTTTCGGCGGCGATATCGTGCCGGTGTCGTTCAACTATGGTCCGACCGTGTTCGGCAATACCACGTCCAACACGACCTGCCCCAACGGCAATAGCGGCCCCTGTAAGGTTACATAAGGATATTCAACCGCATCGCTGGGCGAATGGGCCGGAGGAGTTGCAGCTCTCCAGCTCTCTCATGGAACGGAGCGAACATAAATTTCTTGTAGGTTCACCCCAAATCTGTCATTTTTGAGCACACCCCGGCACCATTGAGGATTTATATTCTGGCAACATAAGTGCAATCACAAAGGAAACAAAATGAAAGTATTGGAGAATTTCATATTAATCGGTATTTCGATGTTAGTCGTTGTTGGGCTTACCGCCTGCGACAAGCCCGGGCCTGCAGAAACCGCAGGTAAAAAATTAGACCAGACGGCTAAAGAAGCCAGCAAGAGAATAAATGAAGCAGCCGATAAAGTCGGCAAAAAACTGGAAGAGGAGGGAGGAAAAGCCAGCATAACTATTGAGGATGCCGAGATTACGACCAAGGTCAAAGCAGCCATAGAGCTAAAACGCTGGCTGGTGCGGTGGCGGGAGTGAAAGAGGTCAAGAACCAGCTGGTGATAAAGTAGATCGGATGAAATTGACTATGGCCTGCCATCTTAAGGAGGGGCTATATCATCGATCTTGTGATGGAACTGATCTCATGGACCTAGAGCATTGGCAGCAGCTAAGCCTCTCGATTTCTGAAGCGGAACGGCAACTCTATTTTAAGCTGAATTGGTCGTAGTGAGACTTGGTCGGAAAACCAATAAATCAAGTATTTAATCCGGTCTTCGGCTGACTCGATATTTCGTTGCCACCATATTGCTACTTTTTAAGTAGCCCATAAAGGGGTAACCGCGCGAAACCTCGATATATTTTTCCTTCCAGCTTAGTCTATTACTGCGCCGATCTACCCAATGATCAGGTGCTATCTTTTTTCGCTAAGGCAGCCCACTCCCCATCCTGACGGATAACTGAACCGAGCGCTGCGGTAAACCAGGGCTCATCATTACTAGCCCCTCTGGCCTTGAAAGAGATCGGTACACCGCCGCCCCAGGTTTCTCCGGGCGACTATGTATAATATTTTCATCAGCTATTTCCAGCCAACAACGAATGATTGAGAATATTGTTCACAGGTGAGGCCATTCAGTGTCGCAAGTGAAATTAAGCAGCAAGCTCGATCGCCCGGTCGATAACGGCTACGACCATACGCTGGGGCCGCAGAACGCCGGCATTACGCTCGTGGAGTACGGGAGCTACGCATGCCCGCATTGCCGGGCGGCAAATGAACGGATCGCCCAGGTGCGGGATCAGCTGGGCGATCGCCTTCGTTACGTCTTCCGACACTACCCGCTAACGGGAAGCGATATTGCGCTCAGGGCTGCCGAGTTGGTGGAGCATGCAAAAAACGCCCATAGTTTCTGGGACGCGCACATCGCGCTGATGACACGTTCGGAAGCGTTGACTGAAGACGATCTGATTGCCGTTGCCCACGATCTGGGGGTGCCCCCGCCTGACGCTGATGAGGCTGGAGAAGCCGATGAGCGCGCCAAGGCCCGTGTCCAGGTCGACGTAAAAAGCGCCCAGGTCAGCCACGCCATGGTTACGCCGACGTTCTTTATCAATGATCGCCGCTACGATGGCCCTTGGGATGAAAGTTCTTTTACGGATGCGATGCTCGGTGGCCCAAGCCAAAGACTGCAGGGCGTAGCACTCGACTTTGCCGGTTGGGCGCCATCCGCGGGCGTCCTGCTTCTGCTGGCGACGATAATCGCTGTGGCATTGACCAATTCCAGCCTTGATGCCGGCTTCGTGGCGCTGTGGGAGCAATACCTGGGCATTTCACTCGGCAGCGCCGAGTTCAAGATGTCCCTGCTCCATTGGATCAACGATGGTCTGCTCACCATCTTCTTTCTCGTCGTGGGGCTTGAAATCAAACGTGAATTTACAGTCGGCCGCCTCGCCAGCATTCGATCGGGAGCCCTGCCGGTTGCTGCGGCTGTCGGCGGCATGGTGGTGCCGGCGATTTTTTATGTGCTGCTGACTCCCGCGGGAGCCTGGTCGCACGGGTTGGGCGTTCCGATGGCGACCGACACAGCATTCGCGGTGGCGCTGATCGCGATGATGGGAAACCGCGTGCCCGCCGAGCTGCGCATCTTCCTGACAGCCGCAGCTATCGTCGACGACATCGGGGCAATCATCGTTGTGGCGATCTTCTACTCCGGCACGATGAGCTTCGGCTATCTCGCGGGCGCTGCGGCCACTATTGCGGCGCTGGCCTTCCTCAACCGCTCCCGCATTTATAGCGTCACGCCCTATGTCCTTCTGGGCGTCGTGCTCTGGGCCTGCGTGCTTGCAAGCGGGCTTCACGCCACCATGGCGGGCGTGATCCTCGCGCTATGCATACCGACCAGGCCGCCCCCGAATCTGACGGCATTGATGTCCCAGGCGGATGCGATCCTGACTACCGAGGCACGACGTAGCGGCGAAGTCCTGCGGCACGGTCCTTCTCTTCCTGCTATGCGAGCGCTCGACGCAATCCACGATCGCCTGGAATCGCCCGCCGATCGCCTGCTGCGGAACACGGCTAGCCGGTCGAGCTACGTAGTGCTGCCGCTATTTGCCCTGGCCAATGCCGGCGTCGCAATTAAGGCGGATGCACTCGCCGGCCATGAACCGCTTATGCTTGCGATTATTGTCGCATTGATGATCGGCAAGCCCCTGGGATTGGTGTTGGCATCGGCGATCGCCGTGCGGCTCGGAATCGCTACCAAGCCCGACGAATATTCCTGGCGGCAATTAATCGGGGCCGGCGCGCTTGCCGGCATCGGCTTCACCATGTCGCTGTTCATTGCCAGCCAGGCTTTCCCGACAGAGGCCGATTTCGCCGCGGCCAAGATTGCGGTGTTTGCCGGCTCAATAGCATCGGCGATTCTCGGCGTGGCTATCTTGTGGAACGCGGACAGGCAGCGCGAACGTAATGGCCGGACGTAACGACAACCCGTAGGTTATACGATTTCCTCGCTCGCCCCCGGCATTTCGGGATCGTTCCGCGTAGCGATGTGTATCAAGGGAGGGAGCAGATTGCCGAGATAATAAAATGAGGTTGAATGTATTTTTTATCGGCTATCGGGGAAAAGTTTCATCAGGTGCATGGCACCTCATGAGAAAATGCCTACCCGCACGATGCCATCGTTGCCGATAGTGCCACGGAACATGCCATGGGTATTGAAACGCATTGCATAACTACCGTTGGCATCCAGCACGATCAGCCCTCCATCTCCGCCGATAGCGGCGACTTCCGCCAGCGAATTGTCCGCCGCCTCGGCAAGGGGAATGTGCAGCAGCCGTACCTGTGCCGCGGTGTTGAAAGCGGCACAGGTACGGATGAACATTTCTCCGGTACCGGTGGCGGATACCGCGACCGAACGATTGTCAGCGTAAGTTCCGGCACCGATTATGGGCGAGTCCCCGACACGTCCGAAGCGCTTGTTCGCAATCCCGCCGGTTGAAGTGCCGGCGGCAAGGTTTCCGTGACAATCCAGCGCCACGGCACCGACCGTTCCGTGTTTTTCATCCGTCACTTCCTTGGTATCGGACTGCGGTGTGTCCGGAAGCGCTTCGTGGTCGTGCAGCAGCCGTTCCTTGGCGATGGCTTTCTGCAATTGATTCCATCGGAATTCGGTATGGAAATAGGAGGGGTTAACAATCTCCAGACCCTTCTCGGCAGCAAAGGCTTCGGCACCTTGGCCTATCAGCATCGCGTGCAGGCTTTGCGTCATGACCGCATGGGCGGCACGGATCGGGTGGCGTATCGTCGTGACCCCGGCAACGGAACCGGCCATGCGCGTCGAACCATCCATGATCGATGCATCGAGTTCGGTGCGGCCCGCGTTACTGAACACCGCGCCCTTACCGGCGTTGAATAACGGTGAATCCTCCATCACCACAATTGCGGCAATCACCGCATCGATGCTGCTGCCACCCCCTGCAAGCACTGCATGCCCTGCGGTCAGCGATTGTGCAAGCACCTGCATATAAGCCTGCTCGCGTTCCGGCGTCAGCCTGGCGCGCATGATCTTGCCGGCGCCGCCGTGGATCACCAGCCGAATGGGCGACGTTTCCCCGCTGGGAGTGTTTGTCTTGACTGTCACGTGTTGCTGGATCTATGGGTAAGAGAAAATTACTGTCGGGGTTTCGGAGGGTTTAGGTATGCAGCCAACTTTGAAATGGTAGCATCGAATGCTTGTGGCCTGCTTCCAATAATTAGCTGCACAGTGCCTTAGGGTCTCGGTTTGCTTTGCAAGCTTATCTTTATCGCAGACAAGAACGCATAGTGCGCTGTAAAAGAATAGCGCGCTGCCTGCTTTGCTTCATATTCAGGTAAGAATACGAAAGCAGTGCCAGAATAGAAATAACCGGCCACATGCGCCCAGTTGCCTCAAAAACCTGAATTGCAGAGACCAGGGACAATCCGATCACTGTAAAAATAAGCAGCCAGTATTGCAGAGGCACGTCAAATGAATAATTCATCCGCCCGATTGCAAGGGAAGCCAAACCGTTTTGCCTGCTCAAGTTTTCATTTGTGTTCATGATTTTCTCCGCTTTACGTTTGAAATTTCTGACACGCTTTCATCTCATATGTACCTACAACTTGTTCCGTGATCCATTCAGAGCCTGACGCGCCGTAAAAAAACGGTTGAGTAGTTATTGAGGGCTGACATAAAAATTCCTTCACCACTGGTAAGTTGCCCGCCGACCGGACTTTTATTCGCGCTATGGTGCTTGCAGGCCACCGCTTGCCATTCAAACCGTCAGTTCGGCGAGACGCTGCCTGGCCTGAACCAATGCCGTCTCCTTGGCGGTCTCCCCCATGTTGAGGCCTTCAGCGTAGACGAACTCGACATCCGTGATACC
>JBDTDT010000128.1:0-17959 GCA_039922995.1 Nitrosospira sp.
GACGCCCTGCAAAAATGCCGGAGGATGAGTTCGAAGGGCGCTCCATCATGGTTATATCATTTGATGAGGTCAGTTCCTCCATGCTGCGATGAGCCTTGAACTGGCCGACTGTCAATCGGCCCGGGCCGAGCCCGATCGAAGCCCAAACTCGGAGAAGGCCGTTGGGAGTAAGCCCGTTAGTGAAATTGTTCTGCACTATGTAAGTCAGATCATAATATTTACCCGAGACATCGAGCCAACCCCGGCGAAAATCGAAGCCGTTTCGCGAGCCATCGCCGGGTATTTGGCTGCCAAAAGCCGGGTACGCGGGATCAGTTTTATCGTCGTTGAACGAATTCACGTCAAGATGGGCGCGACCACCGAGAACCATTTCAAAGTTGCCATCATCGCTCCTGATTTTAGGTTTTCCGAATATGTCGCTCGAGTATGCATCGGCCATTTCAACCTTGCCATCATCGCTCTTGATTTTAGGGCTACCTTTGGTTTCAATGGTAAATGCATAAAGTGGAGAAACATTGACACTCATGAATAAAATCAGAACAAAGCATTCCAGAAATTTATATACCAATCTGACTGGCAAATTAAAATTGTTCCCTAATCTAGTTCTGCTGTCGAATTATTGGATTACCGATAATGAAAGCATCCCGCTTCGCGAGATATTGTCCGATAAAGGCTTGATGCTCATCCGTGTGGTAGCGCACTGAACACCTGGGACGAATGATATATTATGGCTGTTACAGCGAATGTCGCTGGATTATAAAAGGGATGATCATGAAATTTTCTCCAATATTATCAGCAAAATCATTGGCCTTGGCCAGTGTACTGCTTTTTGGTTCCGTGGGAATCGTGCATGCGCAGGGTTATGACCAGGGCGGTTCCATGCAACAACCCAGCGATTCCACGCAATCGGGCGCCTCAGAAGGGGCATCCAATTATGGCACAAAGAGAGATGATCAGAAGGATAGTAGCCGGCGTTCGGATGATAGCCGTCAACCCAGCACGGATAGCGCTGACAATAATGATGACCTGTATCAGCACTCCTCAGCGGACGGCACAGGTCCCAGGCTCAAGGGCAGGTATTAGCCAAAGCAGGGAAATGGGAGACTGAATCTCTACCATTTCCCTGGCCTTTTTTCGTTATTCCGCTTCTATCCGATATATCCGAAGCTCAAGGCGGTTTTTCTCGTCTTCCTCATCCGAACCGCTTCTTCACACCGTCCATATGCCTCATTTTTCGATCGAAGCGTCTCGGTGTGGTACCGCACTGAAGAGTTAGAAAACGAAGCGTAATATATTTAACACAGCAATATCGCTGGATCGATAAAAGGAACAGCCATGAAATTTTCTTCTATATTCGCCAACCGGTCGCTGGCAATCGCATTGGTAGTTGGAAGTACTCTGGGCTTCGGCACGGCAGGAATAACATATGCGCAGTACGGCACATCCGGACAGAGCGATTCCTCCGGGCAAGGGAGTTCTGCAACTTCTACCGGCGGGGCCACATCTGGCGCCACCAAGGGCGAGTCGGAGAGTGGTGGGTATGTAGATGCAAAGAAAAGGGTGGAGCGGGGCAGCTCTAAAGATGCCAAACTGCCGGATGTACGTTTAGGCAAAGACGGAAAACCAACTGTAAAAGATCCGGATCGAGATGAACAGGGAGGATCTATCGGCCCGAATTAACCTGCTGCAAGTATGATTCTCCGGACCGGGATACTCAGCTTACCGGCATGGTCCGGGTCGGGTTCCCCGCTCGATTAAAAAAAGATGAAGCGACTAAGGACTTTGCTGATCGGGTCAGCACTCTTGCTTATTTCCGCATTTGGCTATGCGAAAGATAGCACGGAAAACCGTGCCGTTAATATCACAGTCGGCAGCATTGGCAGCGTGTTGGACAAGGCAATTCTACGATCGGTTCGCAAGACGGTCGGAAACGCCATTGCCACTAATGTTGTCGACATATTTTACGTGTATAACCCCAGAGTGGGTGCTCCTGTCTCAATGGAGGCCGGCCTGTCCGCATGCGTGGAAGCAGGTTTTAACGCAACATCCAGAAATTTCAGTGACCTAGTCAAAAGGTTGCGTTCCATTCGTCCTGCGGCCGGAACTTTCGTTAAGGTCGAACTGACAGAACGGTGCAAGGATATCGAGCCTGTTCAACCATTCGACTGTGGCGGCGCTCTGGGAATGCTTTGTACCGGCGCACAGTATTGTGAAGTCGGCGCCGGGCAGTGCAAGGCTGCTAATGCACGAGGATCATGCAAGGCCATACCCACGATCTGTACCAAGGAATACAAACCCGTCTGCGGTTGCAACGGTGAGACTTACGGCAACGAGTGCGAAGCGGCCCGTGCTGGCGTTTCCCTTGACCATCACGGCAAATGCAAGCTTCCGGAAGAATTGGCGCATGATAACCGCCACCCAGGCATGAAACAGTAATCCAGACCAGCCGCCATTCTCCTCCACCGCCCCTTTCTCAAAACCGTTAATCAGAATCCTGCAATCATTTTTACGTCACCTTGTTCATCAGCATCCAATAAAGGCCCGTACTTGAGACCGCATCGTGAAACTGCTGAAAGTCAACGGGTTTTACCACGTAGCTGTTGACGCCAAGCTTATAGCTCTCAATGATATCCTGGTCTTCATGCGACGATGTCATGACCACGATAGGTATGGTCTTCAGGCATTCGTCTTCCTTTACGCGACGCAGAACTTCGATCCCGCCTATCTTCGGCATCTTCAGATCCAGCAGAATGAGCTTGGGTTTACCGTTAATGCGTCCTGCGTAGAGACCCCTACAGAAAATAAAATCAAGGGCTTCCGCTCCATCCTTCAGCCAGATTAAATGATTAGCCAGATTTCTTTTTTTGAGCGCTCGAATCGTCAGTTCAGCATCGCTGGGATTATCCTCGACCAATAAAACTTCTATCAATTCAAGATCACTCATTTGTGGGTCCCTGTGGAAGTTCGAAAAAGAAAGTCGCGCCCTCGTCTGGTTTGCCTTCGGCCCACACCCGTCCGTTATGCCGCAGAATAACGCGTTGGACAATAGCCAGGCCGACTCCCGTTCCGGGAAACTCATCATCCCTGTGCAAGCGATGGAATATGCCGAATAGCTGGTCATAATAGCGCATGTCGAAGCCTGCCCCATTATCTTTAACGTAATAGACGTTTACCCCGCTGCCTTCCTCTCCTCTGACCTCGATCTGTGCGGAGGGGCCATGAGCCGAGAACTTGAGGGAGTTGGAAAGCAAGTTGACCCATACCTGGCGGATGAGCGAGGCATCGCCATACGCCGGTGGCAGAGCATGGATGGTAACTTGCACAGATCGGCCGAGACGCTCGTTTTGTAATTCATCATTGGCCGCATGCGCCAGGGCCGTCATGTCGCCTTCATCGCAACCATGGGTTTACGCCCCAACCGTGAGAAAGCCAGCAAGTCGTCGATCAACGATCCCATCCTGTTACTGTTGTCGCGTATCACCTTGAGCAGGCGCCTGCCCTCCTCGTCCAGCCTCCCACCATAATCTTCCTGCAAAATGCGCGCAAAACCGTTAATGGCGCGCAGCGGAGAGCGCAAATCATGCGATACCGAATAGCTGAAACCTTCCAGTTCCTTGTTGGCGGCCCGTTCCGATTCAGCCAGCAGGCGAAAATGATGTTCGCTCTCGGTAAGCGCATCCTGAGAAGCCTTGCGCTGCCGGACTTCGCGCTGCAGAAAATAAAAAGCAAGCATAAGTATGCCGAAGCTGAAAATGCTGGCAGTAATTATTATCAGGACGAGACGGGCAGTGCTTTTTTTAAATGTCTCCGAACGTTCCGCAAGAAGCACCTTCTTGTCGTTTTGGATTGCTTCTGCAATATGCCTGATTTTTTGCCAATTCAGATCAGGGGCGAAAGGCACCGCAGGATCGACGAACCGACCACGCTTCTTCAGGGCCATGCTTGGATCTATCACAGCAATGTCCTCATCCACCAATCCCGACAAGGTCTTGATTTTTCCTTGCAGCCTCGGGTTATCTGCGGCCAGAGCCTGTAGCGACTCAATTTTGAGCAATAGGAGCTTCCGGGCGGTTTCGTAAGCCTCGGAATCAACTTTTTTTCCAGCGGAGAGGAAGTTGCGCCATGCCACTCTCACACTTAGATAGAAGGAAGTCAGTTCCTCGATTTCAAGGCTCACTTCATGAGTATGCTCCACCCAACGCCAGTTCTCATAAGCCTGGTTATGCGCTGTATACGAGATAGCCGTAACAACAAAGAGCGTTACAAGTGCAATCCAGAAAGCGGCTGTAATGCCGTGCTTAGAGAGCTTCTGAATGAATGTCATGAGGCTTCTTTGATTGGGCGGGAATTTAAGCGGGCTCCAGAAATATTCGAGGCCCCTTAACAGGCCGCTACCATAAGGCTGCTATTCAACATATAGTCGTAATCACCCCACAATGTTTTTTACATTTGAAATTTTCTAGGAAAAATGGATTAGACAGGATAAAGCGATATGCCGAAAGCTGTTAAATGTTACAGGTAAGAATCGCTTTCCTGGAAAGACCATTGTTCAGGTCGCCTGCTTTCCGTTCACTATCCGGGAGGGCATATCCATCTGGCCATTGGGAAACTCTGAACACTCCACGCACGCAAGACGTGTTCAGAGGTTTCTTAATGTGGCAGACTGGCGCAACCGAGCAGCGGCAATACCCGCCATCACGATCAAGCCCATGCCCAGGAGGGCGAGGCTGGTAACAGGGTCGTCGAACAGCAGCACACCGTATAAAAAAGACCAGGCGATGCCCAGATACTGCAAGCTGGCATTGACAAGCATGCGACCGGTCCTGTATGCATGCGTTATCATCAACTGCGCCGCCGTCGCCAGCATTCCCACAGCGAGCAGCATGCCCATGCCCTGCAAGGTATGGGAATGCCATTCACTGATAAGGGATGCCGCCAGTGCACCTGCAATGATACTGCCGGCAGAAAAATAAAATACTACCCGCACCTCCGGTTCGCCGGCCTTACCCAGCGCGGTTACCTGCAAATAGGCCATCGCGGCAAGCAGACCCGATAGCAGGCCCACCAGTCCCCCCCATAGCTGATGATGTGCCATGGTGGGCTGAAGGACACAAATCACGCCGGCAAACCCTGCGAGCACCGTATAAACCAGGCGGACGTCTACCCCGCGTTCTCCAAGCAGGATCGAGCGGCCCATGAGGAACAGCGCCATCCAGATCGGGGACATATAATTCAGCGTCACTGCAGTTGCGAGCGGCAATTCCGCTATCGCGTAAAACCAGAGGCCCAGCGCACTGACTCCCGCGAGGCTTCGCCAGAAGTGCATCGCCGGAAGGCCGGTGCGAAGCGTCTCACCGCGTGTACGCGTTAATAACACCATCAGCAGAGCGCCCACAAGACCCCGATAGAATACGATTTCACCCGTACTGTAGTCCGCTGACGCAAGCTTGACGCACATGCCCATGGTGGCGAACAGCAAGGATGCGCCGATCATCATCCATACCGGTGTGAATATTTTTTGCTTCATGTCCTGTTTAAAACCCCATTAACCACGATTTTACCTTTCCTGCATGAGCAGTGGGTTTATACCCCGCTGGCTAAATAGAAACGGCTTTTCCATCCTGTAAGATATTACAGCTATCCTTGCTTCTGAATCCCGCGTTAAATACCCATTGGCAGAATACTCCCGTGGAGGTAGAGTGAAGCCGAATAAGCGGAAGAATCATGTAACCTCTACAATCACAGCCCAGGATACGCTTCACGCAGCGGAGCAGGTACTTGGATCAAGCCATCCCGAAGTGGCTATAGCAAGGAACAACCTGGCTGTAATGTATTATGCCGAAGGGAAATATGCAGAGGCCGAAAAACTTCTCGAAGATGTGGTGCTGTTTTGGGAACAGGCACATAGCACGCATCATCTTGATTTAGCCGCAAGCTTGAGCAATTTGGCAGAAATGTACCGCGCTCGGGAGCAATTCGGATTAGCTGCCACCCTATTTGCCCGTGCATTGGCAATTTGTGAAGAAGCCCTGGGTCCGGATCATCCCGATGTCGCCACCAGCCTGCATAATCTGGCATCGGTTTACCGTGACCAGAAAAAGTATGCGCAAGCCGAGCAATTTCTTCGTCGCTCGCTGGAAATCACGGAAAAAGCAGTCGGCAAAAATCATGCCGATGTGGCAACCTGCCTGAACAATCTGGCGGAGATGTACCGTGCTCAGGCGCAGCATGAGATGGCGGCATCACTTCTTGCCCGCGCATTGGCCATCAATAAGGTGGTTCTGGGTCCGGATCATCCCGATGTCGCCACGAATTTAAATAATCTTGCATTGCTGTACCTCGCAGAAAAGCAATATGCCAAAGCTGAGCCGCTCCTTCAGCGTGCCTTGGCGATTTCAAAAAAAAATCTTGGTGCAAACCATCCGGATGTCGCCACCAGTCTGCATAATCTCGCCGCGATTTACAGCGGGCAAGCTCAATACGCACGAGCCGAGCGACTCTACAAGCTTTCACTTAAAATAAATGAAAAAACTCTCGGGCTGAATCACCCAGTTGTCGCTACAACCCTCAAGAGTCTGGCGACGCTATACCGCGAAACGCACCAACCGAATGCAGCCCGGCTCCTTGAAATACGTGCCTCGAGAATATTGGCGACGCCTCGATAGCATTCGCAATCCATAGCACAACCCTCCATAAACCGGAAACCGGCTTATCTCCCTGCTTCGCCATTCTCTGTCGCAGAGGCTAAAGCTAACATCTTTCCCTTCCCAAGCGTGTATTACGGTGCGGATTTGATCGAAAGCATCGCAGGCCATCGGATCCCTATCTACTTTTACGATAAACAAATCACTTTATATTCTTTTTCAAACGATTTTCTCCTGAGTACCATACCTGTATCGATTCAACATGACCTGTAATGACAGGATATAGCGTGAAGGGCGCGAATATAAAAAATGGCCAGCCTTTTAACTACCCCATTATCTCCCATACCGCTCTATACGCAGATCAAGGATATTTTGCGCGAGCGTATTCTCGACGGTACATACAAAGCCCACGAACAATTGCCATCGGAAAGCGAGATGAGCAATTTATTTGGGGTCAGCCGTATTACCGTACGACAGGCCTTGAGCGATCTGCAAAACGAAGGATTGATTTTCCGGATCCCCGGCAAGGGAACATTCGTCGCCAAGGCCAAAGCCTTCCAGCAGCTAATGCAGCTGGAGGGTTTTGCGGAAGCGATGTTGCGTATGGGTTACGAAATCTACAACAGAGTGACCAGCCATAAATCGGTCGCCGCATCGCCCGTCGTGGCACATAAACTCAAGCTGGAGCCGGGCACGCCGGTAACTGAAATCAAGCGCGTGCGCCATCTGAACCGGGAGCCGCTATCGATGGAAATCACTTACCTGCCGGAGGAAATAGGTGAGCGTCTGCGCAACATCGATCTCCCCAACCGCGACATCTTCCTGGTGCTGGAAAACGATTATGGCATCGCCCTAGGACAGGCAGATCTCCAGATCGACGCCATGCTGGCCGACCATAACCTGGCGCATCTCCTGAAAATAGAAGAAGGCTCCGCAGTATTGCGCATGGAACGGCTAACCCATACAGCGACGGGCAAGCCGCTGGATTTCGAATATCTTTATTTCCGCGGCGACGCGTTTCAATATCGTCTACGGATATCGAGGCATGCGGCAAACATGCCTGTCACGGAAAAAACGATTGAAAACGATAACGGAGATAGCGAAACCACGCCATGACCCGCCCTTTTTTAACAGGATAGCTCATGCAATCTTTTACTTGCACCGTGGATGTACTCGTCATAGGCGGCGGCACGGCCGGTCCCATGGCGGCTGTCAAGGCCAAGGAAGCCAACCCGGAATTGCGCGTGCTTCTGCTGGAAAAAGCCAATGTCAAGCGCAGCGGCGCGATCTGCATGGGCATGGACGGCTTAAACAACGCGGTGGTGCCGGGCCACGCCACGCCGGAACAATACGTCAAGGAAATCACCATCGCCAACGACGGGATCGTCAACCAGAAAACGGTAATGGCTTATGCGCAAAACAGCTTCTCCATGATTGAGGAACTGGATCGATGGGGAGTTAAATTCGAAAAGGATGAAACCGGCGATTATGCAATGCGCAAAGTGCACCATATGGGTACATATGTACTGCCCATGCCGGAAGGCCATGATATTAAACGGGTGCTGTACAGGCGTTTGAAGCGCACTCGCGTTGCCATTACCAACCGCCTGGTAGCCACGCGTTTATTGATGGCAACGGATGGAAGCATTGCAGGCGCAATGGCATTCGATTGCCGCACCGGTAACTTTCATGTCATCCGCGCCAAAACCGTCATCCTGTCCACAGGTGCCGCCGGCAGGCTGGGATTGCCCGCATCCGGTTACCTGTTCGGCACCTACGAAAACCCGACCAATGCAGGGGATGGCTACAGCATGGCTTACCACGCCGGGGCCGAACTGAGCGGTATCGAGTGCTTCCAGATCAACCCCCTGATCAAGGATTACAACGGCCCGGCCTGCGCTTATGTTACCGGTCCCATGGGCGGTTATACCACCAACAGCAAAGGTGAACGCTTCATCGAATGCGATTACTGGAGCGGGCAGATGATGATGGAATTCTATCGCGAGCTGGAAGGGGGCGATGGGCCGGTATTCCTGAAGCTGAATCATCTCGCGGACGAAACCATCAGCACCATCGAAACCATCCTGCATACCAACGAGCGACCGAGCCGCGGCCGTTTCCATGAAGGTCGTGGGACCGATTACCGCAAACAAATGGTTGAAATGCATATCTCGGAAATCGGCCTGTGCAGCGGCCACTCCGCATCGGGCGTATGGATCAACGAACATGCGGAAACCACGGTTCCAGGCTTGTATGCCGCCGGTGACCTGGCGTGTGTTCCGCACAATTACATGCTGGGAGCGTTCGTCTACGGAAAAATCGCCGGCGAAAGCGCGGCTGATTATTGCGCCCGCACATCCTTTGCGGAAATCGATGAAGTGCAAGTCGAAGCCGAATTCACACGCGTGCAAGCGCCTTTATTGCGCAAAGGCGGCCTTCCGCCGCTACAGGTTGAGTACAAATTGCGCCGCACGGTCAACGACTACCTGCAACCGCCCAAGGTCACCCGCAAGATGGAAATCGGCCTGGCCCGGTTTGAAGAAATCCGTGCAGATCTGGAACAATTATCGGCACGCGATCCGCATGAACTGATGCGCGCGCTGGAGGTGCATGCCATCCGGGATTGCGCGGAGATGGCGGCGCGCGCCTCGCTGTATCGAACAGAGAGCCGCTGGGGCCTCTATCACAACCGCGTCGATTATCCCGATCGTAACGATGGGGACTGGTTTGTCCATGTTCAGGTCAAAAAAATCAATGGTGAAATGACTTGCTTCAAACGGGCGCTTGAGCCTTACATCATCAGTCTGGACGATCATGAAAAGACGGCGTACCAGAAGATGCGCATTAGAAAGAGCGCTCCCGCAGAAGCAAAAATGGAAGCGAATATTGCCTCGATATAAGGAGAGAAGCCATGCCTACCGCTTTTATACCCACCAGCCTTCCCGTACGGATCGATGAAGCGCTATGTATCGCGGACAAGGGCTGCACCGTGTGCGTCGATGTCTGTCCGCTGGATGTCCTAGCGATCGATTTTACCAAGGGTAAGGCTTATATGAAGTTTGACGAATGCTGGTATTGCATGCCATGTGAAAAGGATTGTCCTACGGGCGCGGTGACGGTCGATATCCCCTATCTGCTACGTTGATGCCGACCCCAATTTCATCTCACTGTTACGTAATTTATGGAGGGAAATATGGACTTGCGGAAAACACTGATTAGCCTCGCGTTAAGTGCTTTACCTGCCGGAGTGACCCATGCCGAGACGCTTCGCATTGCCATTGGCACCCAGGATACCACCATCAATTGTGCCGCTGGCGGAACCCTGATTCGCGAATTGAAATTGCTTGAAAAGTATTTGCCGCGTGAGGGCAAATACAAGGATACCCAGTACGATATCCAATGGAAGAATTTTACTTCCGGTGCCCCGTTGACCAACGAAATGGTGGCGGGAAAGCTCGATATCGGCTCGATGGCCGATTTTCCCGGGTCATTCAATGGCACCGCTTTTCAAAAGGCCGGCAAACAAAGCCTTTTTATCAGCGTATTGTCCGGAAGCATCACGGGCAGCGGCAACGGCATCGTGGTGCCCAAGGCTTCCGCTGTGCAATCCCTGGCTGAGTTGAAAGGCAAAACTATTTCAGTCCCGTTTGCTTCAACTTCACATGGCATGTTGCTCCGTGCAGTAGCGCAACAGGGCTGGGATCCGGACAGGGATGTAACCATCATCACGCAATCGCCAGAAATTGCAGGCTCGGCGCTTCAAGCCAACAAGATCGATGCGCATGCCGATTTTGTGCCGTTTGCCGAACTATTCCCGTATCGCGGCTTCGCCAGGAAAATTTACGATGGATTGCAAGCCCGTGCGCCGACCATGCATGGAAGCCTGGTGGATGCCGAATATGCAAGAAAGCATCCGGAAATTGTCACCGCATACCTGCGCGCGGCAATCGAAGCGGATCGGTTGCTTGCGGCAGAACCGGAGAAATACAGCGAGCTTATTTCCAAGGTGACGGGCATCGAGGCCGAAGTCATTTATCTCTTTCACGGCCCACTGGGACTGCAAACGCGAGACTTTACCTGGAAACCCGAATACCGGAAAGCTGTAAAGACCTCGATTGAGACCTTGCGGTTGATGAAGCGTACCGCCGCGGACCTGGATGTGGAGAAATTCATTGACGATCAATACATCCGCGTCGCATTCAGACAGGCAGGGCTCGATTATGAAGCGCAGTTGAAGAATTACGCACAGCTCCCGCTTGCCGGGAAGGATGCCCACACCGGAAAACCCATCAGCGATAGCAAGCGCGTAGCGCAGATTTGGGTCAGGGGCGAACCGCTCGTGCGCCACTACGCCTCCCCGGAATCTGCGTTTGCAGATCTGAGCGCATTGGAAAAATCAGGCAAACAGGTCCGGGTGGTATATGTGCAGGATGAAAATAGCGGCATCAAACTGCTCGCCAAGGATGCATGGTTTGTCCATCACAACAATGCCGTGAGCGGGTTTTTGCTAAAGAACGATGCGGAGGGTTGGGTGCGCGCAAATGGAGGTGCGGTCCTCGATTTCCGCGCCGTAAAGAACGCCAGCACCGCCGTGGCTTCCGACAGCGCAGGCACTCCGGCCAAATCATCGCTTGTGTCCGGAATCAGCCGATAAAGGAGCGCAATCATGGGTAGCATTACTGAAGCCGCACCTGTTCCTTCCGAAAAAGCCAGGCTCAATCGACGTGAAGCCGGCCATTTGCTTCGACGCGCATCATCCATTGCCATCTGCATTCTGTTATGGCACCTCGCATCCACCCGGCATGTGGATCTGGGCGTGATAACTTTTCAGAATGTGCCGTCTCCCGAAGAAGTATTGGTGGCTGCCCGGGAATTACTTGAATCCCAGAAAATACTGTCCCATCTGACAGCAAGCATGTCACGCGTTTTTAGCGGTTTCCTGGGGGCGGCGGTGGTCGGCATCGGGCTGGGATTGATGATTGGCCGTTCACGTTTTGCAGCAGACGCGCTGCTGCCACCTCTGGAAATGTTGCGGCCGATTCCTGCAGTTGCGTGGATTCCATTAGCCATTCTCATGTTTCCGTCTTCGGAACTCTCGATGGTATTCATCACGTTTACCGGCGCGCTGTTTCCGATTTTACTCAATACCGTCCACGGCGTTGAAGCCGTCGACGCGAGGCTGATCGCCTCCGCCCGCAGCCTGGGAAGCGGCCGGCGCGCAGTGTTTACCGAAGTGATCCTTCCGGCGGCGGCACCCAGCATATTTACCGGTTTGTCGATTGGCATGGGGACGGCCTGGTTCTGCCTGGTAACGGCGGAAATGATAGCAGGCCAGTTTGGCATCGGTTACTACACATGGGCTTCGTACACGATCCAGAATTATTCCGATATCGTGGTCGGCATGCTGCTGATCGGTTTGCTCGGGATGGGAAGCAGCGTGCTAGTAAAGAAACTCGGCAATATCCTGATGCCCTGGCATGCTTTGGAAACAAAAGAATCATGAGCCCGGTCGCAGGCATGCAAGGCCAGATAGAAATCAAGAACCTGTACATACGGTTGGGGCAGGGCGACCAGGTGTTTGAGGCGGTGCAGAATGTCTCGGTTTCCATTCGGCCCGGCGAGTTCATTTGCCTGCTAGGCCCTTCCGGTTGCGGCAAATCAACATTGCTTGGCGCGCTTGCCGGACATCTGCAACCCAGCGGCGGAATTATCCTGGTTGACGGCCAACCGCTCAGGGGACCGGATCCGGAACGGGGTCTGGTGTTCCAGCAGCACACGCTTTTCCCCTGGAAGAAAGTCATAGACAACGTTGCTTTCGGCCTGAAGATGAAAGGGTTGCCCCGTGACGAGCGTCATAGGCGTGCATGTGAACTGTTGGAACTGGTGGGCCTTGCCGGCTTCGAGCAGCACTACCCTTTCCAGCTATCGGGGGGAATGCAGCAGCGGGTGGAAATCGCGCGCGTACTGATCAATCATCCGAGGGTGATGTTGATGGATGAACCGTTCGGTGCACTCGATGCGCAAACGCGCATGATGATGCAACAACTGTTGCTGGAGGTATGGGAAAAGATAAAAACCACCATCGTATTCATCACGCATGACATTGACGAAGCGCTGTTCCTGGCTGACCGGATTTTCGTAATGAGCCCTCGTCCCGGCAGGATCATTAAACAAACCACCCTGGAATTTGTGCGCCCCCGCAAAGCCGAGCTGGTGACGTCGGATCGGTTCATCCAATTGAAGCGTCATTGTCTTGAACTGCTGCATCCGCATAGTGCGGACTTTCCGTTGCAACGCCTTACCCCGCTGGGGGCGGTCTCCTGATACGGACATTTTCAATCGAGAGGATAGGTACGCGAATATGATTTCCCAGGATAACCCGGAGTTGCAGGCTATTCGTACGCGGTTAAACGCGGCCGATAGCGAGGTGCGGCGCATTGCGCTGCTCGACATGGCCGATTTCGAGGGCGATGACCATGTGCCGCTTATCATCGCCAGCTTACAAGACCCCGTGGCTGCCGTCCGCGCCGAGGCCGCGAAGGCGCTAGAAGCATTTGAAAATGAGTTGGGCGTGCCGGCATTGATCGCCATTCTGGATGATCCCGATCCTGCCGTCAGGGAAGCTGCCGCGCACAGCCTGCATGACCTGAAACGGCGGGAGTCGGCCCGGTTCATACTTCCCCACTTGGCGCATTCGGCGGCATCGGTACGAATCGCGCTGTTCCGCGCCCTGCGTGAACTGCGCGTCACGGAAAGCTTCGAACCTGCGCTGGCCGCGCTGACTGATGAAAACGCGGCGGTTAGACGGGAAGCGGTGGCGGTGCTGGGTTATCTGAAACAGCCGGAAGCGCTGCCCGCGTTGACCGCGCTCGCTGCCAACGACTCCCAAGCTGAAGTCAGGCGTGCCGCCATAGGTGCTATCGGATTTGCCTCCGGGGACGCAGTATTGCCTGCATTGTTGAGCGGTTTGTCCGATACGGCGTGGCAGGTACGGGAAGAGGCAGCGGCGACTATCGGGAAGCTGCGGCTGAATAATGCCCTCGAGCCGATGATTAATGCGTTGCAAGACAGCTATTGGCAGGTTCGGTTATGTGCAGCCCGTGCGCTGGGCCGCATGCAGGAACCCCGTTCGGTGCCTGCGCTGATCGAAACCCTTAACCATGAGATCAGCAATCTGCGCAAGGAAGCAGCGTTGGCGCTGGGGGAAATAGGCTTGCCGGAAGCGCTGCCTGCGCTTGCACAAATCCAGAACGACCCGGATCCGGAAGTTCGCAAATCGGTGCGCCTTTCCATCGCTCAAATCCGGTCAACTAGCCAGGAACCGGCAAGGATGCGCATAAAAAATTAAGGAGGAAATGATGTTACAGGTCGAAACCATTTCCAGCCATATCGCAAGCGGCACGCTGAAGATTCTTTGGAGTGATGGCAAGCAGCAGCATTTCACCCATGCTTTTCTACGCACCCAATGCCGATGTGCCCATTGCAAGTCAAATCACTTGCAGGGAAAAGAGAACGCTACGTTATCACCCCAGCTTCGCATTACCAAAATTCGTCCCGTGGGAACGTATGGCATGCAGTTGATTTTCAATGACGGACATGATCGCGGTATTTATCCATGGATATACCTGCGCGACCTCGCCAATGAACAACCGGCTTAAACAGGCATTCCATAACTTACCCTCTGTATAAGGACATGCTTATGGATTAATTGAAATCACTTTTTTATATTTCAGCTCGAATTAATAACTCAGTAGCATATTCCGTGAATCTGCCCGTATTTTCTCTTGGCGGCAAATCGTACTAAATCAGCGCTGAACTAATAATCATATGTCATGTAATGGGAAGCCGATAATCCCTGTCAGACGGAACTTAGTACGCCCATTGTTTGTAAATATATACATAATATTCAGATAGTTATATAAACATAATATTCTAATAGGTTACCCGGAAAAGAGCTAAGCAAATGAAATTTTATTGGTTCACTATGAATGACGGGAAGCAGACAATATCTGTAACAGTTATTCCATTCAGTTATTTGTCTACTCTCCTTAATTCTGGATTGCTTTATGAAACTCTATCCTTCACTCGCGTTTTTTCTTCTCTTCGTGTTTTCATCCTCACTGTATGCGAATGATAAGAAAACGCCAGAACCGCCTGGCGTTCCTCCGCAAGATGGGACCATTGATTTATATGTCGATACCGGAACCAAGCAGATTTATTCTGAGCCGGGCGCGGGCCGGATTCGCATGGGATCTTTTCACAGAGTCGCGAATAGTCCTGCACGACAGGGTCCTTATGCGGCTTCCGATGAAACTCTCGTTAAGGACAAGGCGTCCAGACCGAAACCGAATCCGCAAGATAGACCGGCGGCAGCGATACCGCCCGGCAATCGGAAGGAAGTAACGCAGGAATCACCGCATGGATTTGCCTATGCAGACTGGAAAGAAAAAGATCCGTTTAAATTCAACCTGAATGGGGATGGCAGTCAATATATCAAACTCGGCATGCTGAACCAGATTTGGCTACGGTACGAACAGAATAATCCGGGATCAGTGGTATTGGACAGGATGGTGAACGATACGACCGATATCGGCCTTCGCCGAACCCGTTTTATTTTGCAGGGCCAGCTCACTGACCGGGTGTATTTTTATACCCAATACGGAATGAATAATTTCAATTTCTTGTCTCAAATGGACGGCAACAGGCATATCGCAGCCTACTTTCACGACGCCTATGGCGAGTTGCGCCTGACCGAAGGCCATCAGGTCATTGCAGGGGGCGGGCTTACTATTGCCAATGGGCTTTCCCGGTTCAGCAATCCAAGTGCTGCGACCAGCATGACGATGGATCTTCCTATTTTTGCCCAGGCTACGGTAGACCAGACAGATCTTTTCAGCAGAAAAATGAGCGTTTATTTGAGAGGACAGGTGAGCAAATTCAATTACCGCGTGATTGCGAGTGATCCTTTCTCCATATCGACAACCGGCCAACCTCTTGTTCCTATTTCACCTGATAACGCAAACTTTGCCAATACCCACACAAAACAATACCAGGGCTTTTTTGTGTGGAATTTCTGGATACGGAACCGATGACCAATACGTTTATGCAGGGAACCTATTTGGGCAAGAAGAGCATACTGAATCTTGAGGGAGGCTTTATCACGCAAAAGAATGCGACCTGGACGGGTACCCCGGATAATCCACAATTCCACGACCTGAATTTCTGGTCGGTTGCCGGTTATCTGGACGCACCAGTGGACAAGATAAAAGAAACCGCTATCTCCGCATACCTCGGATATTTCAATCTGGACTACGGGCCGGGCTATATCCGCAATAATGGCGCAATGAACCCTGCGAGCGGGGTCAGTTCTACCGGCGGAAGCTTTAATGGTCCGGGTAACGCGTTTCCAATGTTTGGCACGGGAAGTGTCTGGTACGGTCAACTCGGATATCTGATGAGCAAGGATCTACTCGGCTCGAATAATGGGCAATTGATGCCTTATGTTTCACTCATGAGTGCCAACTACGAGCGCCAGCACAACCAGATGAATGTTTTCAACGTGGGAATCAACTGGCTTATCAAGGGGCATGCCAGCAAAATTACTTTTGATTATCAGAATAGACCCATATTCAATATTAGCGGTACAGGGGATATCCTTCACACCTCCAGCAAGGGTCAGTTTGTCTTGCAATATCAGATCGCCTTCTAAAAGCCGTTTCCAGCCGTTCCAAGAAAGGGTTCCGGCTATCGGGACATCCGTATAAAATCGCTCCATGAATACGAACCCGCAATTCATCGATTTTTCTGCCTCATCCGTTGACGTGGCCCGTTCCCTCATAGGCGCGAGCTTGTTTGTCGATGGGGTCGGAGGGCGGATTGTCGAGACGGAAGCCTATGACCATGATGATCCGGCGTCGCACAGCTTTGGCGGCCCAACCAGGCGTAACATTGTGATGTTCGGCCCACCTTGCCGAGCTTATATCTACCGTTCCTATGGGATCCACTGGTGCCTCAATTTCGTTTGTCGAACGGATGGGCATGGTGCCGGCGTTCTCATTCGCGCCCTGGAGCCGCTTGCAGGGCTGGATATCATGCGCGAGCGACGCGGGCTCAGCAATATACACTTGCTTTGCGCCGGTCCGGGGCGGGTCTGCCAGGCCCTCGGCATCACGGACGAGCATAGCGGCATGCAGATCGATACATTGCCGTTTCAGCTCACTCCCGTCACCTCTCCGGAACAGGTTCCGGTCATCACAGGCCCGCGCATCGGCATCTCAAAAGCAAAAGATGTTCCCTGGCGTTTCGGACTTTCCGGATCCCGTTATTTGAGTCGCCCGTTTCGCTGATTATTCCCGAATTTCTTCAGATCCATCGCAACAATATTTCTCACCCCGGAGCAAGATAATGAGCAGTCTGATCACCCAACTCGGCTGGTTCGCCTTCGCCATCCTTGGCGCCTTCGCATTCGCCTTTATCGGCCTGTATCATGGAGAATCCATTGGCGCAATCTGGATCGTGGTTGCCACGGTGTGCATTTACACCATTGCCTATCGCTTCTACAGCCGGTTCATCTCCCGCCGGGTGTTGAGGCTGGACACCACTCGCATGACGCCAGCCTACAAGTTCAACGATGGCCTGGATTACGTGCCGACCAACAAGTATGTATTGTTCGGGCATCATTTTGCAGCCATTGCCGGGGCCGGTCCCCTGGTGGGGCCCATCCTGGCAGCCCAGATGGGTTATATGCCCGGCCTGCTGTGGCTGCTGGCCGGCGTCGTATTCGCCGGCGCGGTACAGGACTTCATCGTGCTCTTCATCTCCACGCGGCGCGATGGCCGTTCCCTGGGCGACTTGATCAAATCCGAGCTGGGACAGATCCCCGGGATGATCGCCCTGTTCGGCACCTTCTTCATCATGCTCATCCTACTGGCAGTGCTGGCGCTGATCGTGGTCAAGGCACTGGCTCAATCCCCTTGGGGCACCTTCACCGTTGCCGCCACCATTCCCATCGCCTTGTTCATGGGGGTCTACGCCCACTTTATCCGCCCCGGCGCCATCGGCGAAGTCTCCCTGATCGGCTTTGTCCTGCTCATGCTGTCTATTGTCGGCGGGCAATATGTCCAGGAAATCCCTGCCTTGGCGGGACTCTTTACCCTGACGGGCGAGCAATTGACCTGGCTGCTGATCGGCTACGGTTTTATTGCTTCGGTGTTGCCGGTGTGGCTGCTGCTGGCCCCGCGCGACTACCTCTCCACGTTCATGAAGATCGGCACCATCGTCATGCTGGCCGCCTCCATTGTGCTGGTGCGCCCCAC
>JBDTDT010000129.1:0-47511 GCA_039922995.1 Nitrosospira sp.
ACCCCCGAAAAGCTTGCAGCCGCCGTGAAAATACTGAATCATCGACCCCGCAAGTGTCTCGGCTACCGGACTCCTCATGAGGTCTTCCTTGAGGCTAAGCGTGGTGCGGTTGGAAAGTGAATCCACCAAACGGCCGGCCAAACACATGCGTACCTTCCTTTTTTTGCCGGACCTTATTCAGAGTTTGCCCGCTTCTGATATCGTCCGATCAGTTCGGAATAAGCAATGACATGGCCTTGCATCGCTTTCTCCAGCTTTGCCTTGGTAGGCTGCTTCAGGTCTGGCAGCATGGTATCCAGCGCATAAAGCTTATGAAAGTACCGATGACTGCCTACTGGCGGGCATGGGCCCCCGTAACCGGTACGCTGCCAGTCATTGAGCCCTTCAAGAATTCCCGATGGCAGGTCGGTCGCCGCAATGGCTTCAGTTAAACCGCCGGTATTGACCGGGATATTGTAAAGCACCCAATGTACCCACGTCCTTTTCGGTGCCGCAGGATCGGGGGCATCCGGGTCATCCATGATCAAGACCAGACTTTTCGCACCTTCGGGCACTTCTGTCCAGATAAGTTCTGGCGAAATATCGTGGCCTTCGCAGGTATGGCGAATGGGAATTACTCCGTTATCGGGAAAGGATGACGATGTAATACGCATGGACATAATGGGTTTCTCCTTTTTATCCCCTTCCTTCTGATTCTTGGGCAAGCCAGTATCAGCCGCCCCAACCGGCAAGCAGTTGAGAATAGCTCCCAATAAAATAATTGGCATCCACTGAATGCTATGCGATGTAGGCAATCTTGTTTTCATTATCACAAATTATCACGATAAAGGGATAATATGCTCCCCTTCATTTGCCGGCTTTTGGCAGTGTAATGGTCAGCACGCCATTTCTTAGCCTTGCTTCTATGTTTTCCACATTGCTCCGCAAGGGAGTCACGCGCTTCACTAGCGGCTCTGCAACATGCGCTCGCATTTCCACGGTGTGCCACACGAGATACATGATTTCATTGCATAAGAGGCTAAAAATGCCTGTTGCAAGTTGAAAAGCCGGAAGAGTAATGATCATGAAGGCGCTGGCATGCCGGGCAGGGCTCTGACTTCTTGCATCAAAGGAAGGATCACCCTTGGCCCAAGCTCCATGAAATATTACGTGGTCTTGAGGACAAACCATCACTCCAAGGGATTCGGTTCGTCTTGCAGGCATCGTACGTTCCACGAAGAGGCTGCCGTCGCGGAAAAAATACGATGAAAGCCGATGATGAGCCTACTTATGGATCCATAGCAAGACTCCTGAACAAGAGATACAGGCTGTGAGCATCGGCTGGTGAATATCAGTCTGCCTGATGATTCTTCCGTTTGCTTTGGCAGCGTCAGTTCCAACTTGCCGTTTTCATACTTGGCGTGAGTCTGTTCTCATTCACTTCGCTGTTTAAGCTAAAACTGCGGCAAACCAATCCTTTCACCTTCTTTTTCCCTTTCTCCTGCAGTCTATTACACTTTCCCGACCTCTTTCTTTAAAAGGAATTTCAGCACGGACGGCACAAACTGTATACCTTCGGTCAACCCATTTATTAATTGATAAAATCTTTCAACTACCGCATTTCACGGTCACGAAAGCAACTAGCGTTTCATGTCTCATTCGCTATACGGCACCCCATCCATATCGGCCCCGTCCACTTCCGTTTTGCCATCCAACCAGTCTTGCCCATAACCGATGCGCCGCTCGGTCTGGTAATAAGCATCCGTCGAAATCCTCTGGTAACCATTTCTTCGTTCCTTTACTTCCTGTTCGGCTTGCTGAAGGGTTTCCGCCTCATCGGTTGACCCGACAACCGCTTCTTCAGTTGCTTGATCTAGTCCACCTTTACTTCCAATACCCGATTCGTTGAATGGTTTGTTTGACAAAATATTCCCTTTAAAATACGAGTTGAATAAACTTTGGCTGCCCTTTGGCTATCTTATCTCTAATTCGATATGCATAGCATCGGCTCAAATTCAACGCCATTCTTCATATTTCCCGACAGCGTTTCTGTTCGGTAGCTAACATTAAGTGACGTATTGTTGGAAAGATTCAGCTGACCCCTGCCTTGTTCATTACTGGCCTTCGCATACTCCGGGAAAAATCCGCCCCACCCTGTTTCGGGTCGCAATCATCAGCAGGGTTGTCCACGCAAGTTTTGCCCCCGAGACAGGGAATTCCGGCAATTCCGCCGCAGCTTGATGGGCTCAAGGTATTCATCAGAAACCGACCGGCTTGCATTGCGCGACGGATTCCACATTCAGGAAGGTCCCAGCCTTGGGATGAATTGAACGCAACTGCATGACGAAAGCGCCAAATTTCTCTGGCGTCACATTAAAGCCCGCTTCCGCGCACGCGGATAAGCCGCCTTCGATCGGAATCCGCCCACCTTCTCTGGGACTATAGACAATGAACGAGTCGACGGTATCCGCGGCGACTGCCTGCCCTACCAGTTTTCGGACTGCTCGTAATGCAGCGCTATCCAGCCCCTGACCGGAATTGCCGAGGATAATATTCGCGGCCCGTACAGTTTGACTTGCCGAGCTCTCAACATCCATGCGATCCTTGGCAGAAGCAGATACTACATGAAGCAGGGTCGATCCGATCAGAAAAACATACATTAATATCTTCATATTCCTCCCATTATGGATAGAAGCACGACCTCCATTGCTCGCAAACGCCACACAAGCAAACAGGGGCTTCATTGAAATAATCTGGACATCAGTTGCTTATGTTGTTACAGGCGCTACAACACGCCGCCCGTTCTGCCAGACAACCCTTATTTCCTGATAAGCACAGACATCGATCCTCAGCGAGGGTAATAGGGATATGCCTGGGATGCGCCTGCGCAAATACACCCGAATCTGGACGCTCAGCAGCTTGTCGAACTTAAAGGAAATCAGCTGCAAAAGTTTCGACTCTTCAATTCCGACGGGTGGCTAGAAACCCGACGGAAAGGTTTTATCCATATCACCCTGTCTCTTATGAATATGAGATGGCAACGGCGCCACGGCTTCTGTTTCGTCGACGTGGATCACAAAATCAAACTGCCTTGGCAGGGATGTATGGAAATAATGGCTCATACGCTCGGTTTCCGGCCTGTAGATCACGCCAATCGCGCGCTGCAACCTTTCACCGCTCAACATATTCGCGGCTTCGTTTCCGGCCCCCAGGTCGAGATAGAAACGCTTCCTTTCGAGCCGTGAGAAAATTTCTTCGTAACTGCCGGGCAACGGAACGTTGATGGTTTTGTTTTTCGCAGGCCCGTCCCAGTCCGATGCTGCGGTCACAGTGCCGCGACTGGTCGAGAATCCGACACGAAATCCTTTATTGGCATATTTCTCCGCGACCAATTGGCCAATATTGATTTCGCCACGACGCCCCATGTCGGTTGCTGCCGCGTTACCCAAGTGAGAATTATGAGCCCATACTACGATTTTCGATTCTCGCCCGAGAAGAGCATCCAGATGTGCGGCAAGGTTTTCCAGCGTTTCGAACATGTGACGATCTCTCAAATTCCATGTGTTGGGCCGCCCCCTGAACATGGCCCGACAATATTCCTCGGCATTCTTTACCAGTTGGGCATTCTGTTGCGCGGAAAAATATTCATTTCCGGCAAAAACGCCTTCCCTTTCGATATAGAGACACGCTTTCTGTTGCAATTGCATAAGTTGCGTGATGACCTCCTGCTCGCAGGAGTCCCATAGGCCGGAGACAATGGCATATCCATACGCCTGCGGGTCATTGATGAACTGGTCGAAACAGGCATAGCGTGCCCGTGCGGCGGTAGCCTCTTTCGGGTCGATCCTGTCCAGATATGCGAGCACCGCTTCCATTGAGGTCGTCATGCTGTACAAATCAAGCCCATAGAAACCAATGGGTTCCTTCTGGCCGGCCTGGAACCGGTGATTGCTCAGATCGGCAGTTCGCCTATATCGCCCGCTTCCCTGATTGTAAGCACGAAGCCAGTTAACGAAGGCCAGAACCTCGGTATTGCGCCACATCCATGTAGGAAAACGCTGAAAATCTGACAAGGCTGCGTCCGCTTCCGTATCATCCGATACCCCCGATACAAAGCGATTGACCCTGTAGGCATCCGGCCAGTCGGCCTCAACCGCAACTGCGTCGAAACCCTCTTCCATGATAAGGTGCTTCGTAACCTCAGCACGAATTCGGTAAAATTCCGCCGTACCATGGGTGGCTTCACCGATCAGGACAAAGTTTTTTCCTTTTGCATGCCTGCATATCGCCTGTATCAGGAAATCGCAATCCATTCCGCATCGCCCTAGAGGCTGTGCATGCTTTTCCAGCTCATCGATCAATTCACGAGGGGGAATGATACCGTACATCACATTCATTTCTTGACCTCCTCATTCTCGCTCATCTTCATTTATGTACTCAAAGTGGGATCATGCACACTTCCTGAGTTTGCCGCAGCACGAGTTAATAATGCCAGCACTTCCTCATCCGAAGTCTGGGAAAAATCGCTATACCACTGCCCTACCCCATAAAAAGGCTCCGGCGTATGTAGGCATACAAGTTCATCTGCTTCTTGCTTGATTTTTCTACAGGTAGACATGGCACCTACCGGAACAGCCACGATAACGCGATCGGCCGCCGCTTGACGCAACGAGGCAATTGCGGCACGCATGGTCGCACCTGTGGCGAGGCCGTCATCGATAATAAGGATGATATTACCCTCAACATTCGGAGGGGGCTCCCCACTCCGGTAATGTTTGTTGCGCCTTTCCAGCTCCGCCTGTTCCCTGGCTATGACGCTATCAATGGTGGGCTGGCTAATATTCAGAGCAGCAATGATGTCATCGTTGAGAACAAGGGTATTTTTACCAGCGATCGCACCCATCGCCAGTTCTTCCTGTCCTGGAACACCAAGCTTGCGGACAAGCCACAAATCCAGTGGGGCAGACAGGGCTTTTGCCACTTCAGAAGCAACTGGGACACCCCCGCGTGGTAAAGCCAGAACAAGGACACCGCTTTTGCCGGCATAGCCGGACAGCGCTTCTGCAAGAATCTCCCCCGCTTCTGTCCGGTTTGCAAAACGATGAAAAGAGTTCGCCATGGATCCTGTACTATGTCACATAGGCCTGAAACCATTCTGCCGCCAAAAGGGCGGCCGCCTCCAGCGCACCAGGTTCTTCAAACAAATGTGTGGCGTTCGGCACAATCTCCAGCGTTGCCGGGGCGGTGAGCTGCGCAAGTGCCTGCTTGTTGAGATCCAGAACATGGAGGTCGTTTTCCCCCACAATAAGGAGAACGGGCGATATGACTTCTGGCAGATAATCTCCGGCCAGATCGGGCCTGCCACCCCGCGAAACGACAGCGATGATATTTTCCGGATGTCGCGCGGCAGCAATCAATGCGGCACCCGCGCCGGTACTGGCGCCGAACAAGCCGATTTTCAAGTGCCTGGTTTGGGGTTCGCGTTGCAACCACGCTGCGATATTCACTAACCTGTCCGCCAGCATTGGAATATCGAAGCGAAGATGTTGTGTCCGCAAATCAATGAGTTCCTCTTCTTCTGTCAGCAGATCGGCAAGCAGTGTCGCAAATCCGTATCCATTCAGGGTCTCTGCAACGTATCGGTTTCGGATGCTGTGGCGGCCACTGCCGCTGCCATGGGCAAAAACAATAATGGCTTTCGAACGTTTCGGCATGGTCAGGTCCACATTTAATCGCACGCCCGCCACGGTTATCCGGATAGCCGTCTCGTGAATGGTCATCGCAAGAGCCTCTTCGCCGAAGTAATTAATTACACTTCATCCGCAGCAAGCCACGCATGGAACACAGTGCATCAACATGAAGGAGCTACTGAATTTTGAGGAAATTATCCGCGGTATTCCGTACGATTCCGAACATAGTTCTCACAAATGGGTTCTTTATCAGGATGGAAGCGGTTTGGCTTGAAGTGACAGGGATTTTCATCAGGCCAGGCGGGAGTGCGCTTTATGCTGATTAACTGCCGATTGCTCTGGTAAAAGAAAGAACATGATTACCGGGGACATCCGTTACAACCGGGTTCAGCCCCGATTAGGAATAACCGGGCAGGTGGTTAGCGGGGGATGAGATCAGCCTTGCGATTGCTTGAAAACGGACGGGTCAAGCTGGTATCTTTGAAGAAGTTTGTAAAACTCGGTACGATTGCGTTTGGCCAGACGCGCCGCCTGTGTCACGTTGCCCCCCGTAATTTTTAGTACGCGGACCAGATAATCTCTTTCGAAACTTTTACGTGCATCCTCGAAAGAAACAAGCTGCTCCTCCTCCTTGTGCATTGCATCGTGGACCAATACTGGCGAAATCAAGGGAGCCGTACTCAAGACAACGCATTGTTCGACTACATTCATAAGTTGTCTCACGTTACCAGGCCATGAGGCGCTTACCAGCATTTCCATCGCCTCGGGTGAAAATCCATTAATATTCTTTTCATATCGAGTAGAAAACATACTGAGGAAATAATTTGTCAGTAATGGAATATCTTCACGTCGCTGCGACAAAACCGGGATTGTTAGCGCCACGACATCCAGCCGGTAATAAAGATCTTCTCGAAAGCTACCCGCAGCAATTTCGGCCTTCAGATCACGATGGGTCGCAGAAATAATACGGACATCAACCGGAATTGACTGCACGGATCCGACCGGGCGCACTTGTCTTTCCTGCAGGACACGTAATAATTTGACCTGGAGCAGAAGCGGCATATCTCCGATTTCATCAAGGAATAGCGTTCCCCTTTCTGCCAGTTGCAGCAAACCCTTGTGGTCCCGAACAGCGCCCGTAAAAGCTCCTTTCACGTGTCCGAACAACTCGGATTCCAGTAATTGCTCCGGGATAGCGGCGCAATTTATCGCAACGAATGGATGATGGCGGCGCTTGGATGCTTCATGTATGGCGTGAGCGAACAATTCCTTGCCAACGCCACTTTCGCCATATATCAGCACGCTTGCATCGCCCTCCGCCACCAGCCCCGCCTTGGTAAGAAGATCTTCCATCACCGCGCTTTGCGTGATGATGCCCTTGCGCCAGGATGCTTGAGATACCTCGTTCTGACCCGCAGCGCCAGGCACGAACCGGAGAGCCTGGCTAATGTTGGCCAGCAGGGTTTTGCTGTCAAAAGGCTTGGCGAGATAGCCGAATACGCCGCGTTGAACAGCGGCAACCGCATCGGGGATGGTGCCATGCGCGGTCAGAATTATCACTGGCAATGTCGGTTGCGTGCGATGGATATGCTCGAATAACGCCATTCCGTCCATTCCGCTCATCTGCATATCGCTAATGACTAGTTGTGGACGAGCGACATCGAGGTAATTGAGCGCCGCCTCCGCGCTTTGCACGGCCTCCGTTTTATAACCAGCAGCGGTAAGCCGGATCGTAAGCAATTCAAGCAGATCTGTATCATCGTCAACGATGAGAATTTTTGGATTGGAGTCAGGCATATTCTTGTTATTATTCATGGTCCCCTGAGAATAAGATTTTTTTCCATGCTTTTAATGGCTTCGATCTGATTTTGCAGCATTTCCACGCGTTTCTGCTCTTCTTTCAATTTCTGCGATAATTCGTCCGCACTATGGGTTACCCGCTGCTGTTCCGCAAGCAGAACCGTCAACAGGCTTCTGAAACTCTGCAAGCCCGTTGTGGGCCTCCCTTCGCGCGGCCAATCGTTGAGCAGGTAAAGCGCTGAGCCGGTATCGCGAAACGAAGTATTCGGCAAGATAAGAATCAATACCAGTCTGGCCCGGTTTGCGTCGCTTTTATTCTGTACGAAATTCTGTTTTACCTTGTCGTACACGCGAGTGAGTTCTGCCGGCGGTTGCCTGCGCAAGGAATCGTAATACATCATCATATCTTCCATCTGGCCGGTCACCATCACGTCGGATGATGCTGGCCCCGCGGCGGGCTGCTGATTTTCGGTGATCGTAGAGCAGGCAGCCACCAATGCCAGCATTACGGTGGCCAGAACCCGAGATTTGCGGTGAGTACTGCTCATGATGACCCTTCCGGATCACGAATGGGCAAGGTAAGACGGAAACGGGCACCACCACCTTCCTGCTGTACAAGCTCTATATTGCCACCATGCGCAAGCGCATACTCACGCGCGATGGATAACCCGAGTCCCGTCCCCTTTATATGGCTGTCGAGCACTTGCCGCCCCTGATAAAAGGGCTCAAAAACTTTCTCACGATCCGCCTCATCAACGCCGAAGCCGGCATCCAGGATATCGAGCTGAACCGTTTCATCCACTTTGCTCGTCCAGATGCTGATGCGACCGCCCTGAGGAGAGAATTTCACCGCATTCGATAAAAGGTTATCCACAATAATTTTGACTTTTTTTGTGTCGCAGTCGATTATCAATTCCGGGCACGACAACTCCATTCTCAAACCTTTGCTCATAATGATCAGATTCTGATCCTGTAACACGGCATCCAGTATTTTCGACAGATTTACCGGATGTTTCACCAGCGCGGCCTTTTCGGTCTGGAGAGCGCTATAACTCAATAAATCTTCGATGCGCCGCTGTAATTGTACGCTGTTGCTATGAAGGATTTTTGCAATACGCTGTTGTTCGTTGGTCAACTCGCCCGCTACGCCTTCCGCAAGCAAATCCGCGCCTTCACGCATTGCGGTGAGCGGCGTTTTGAGCTCATGAGAAACGTGTTGCAGGAACCGGGTTTTCTGCTCCTCCAGTTTCAGCAGGCGACGGCGCAACCAGTCCAGGCGTTCGCCCAGATATTTTAAATCCTGAGGACCATCCACACGTATCGCTTTAGACAGCTCCCCCTTTCCCATGGTACGGATGGCCTCATCAATTTGACGAATTGGATGCGCAATACGCAGCGAGAAAATAAACGCTAGCAGAATCGCAAATGGAATCAAGGCTAGTAATTGCCACCCAACGGTAAAGCGGGCATATCCCGCCATATCCTGCATTTCCCCCACTTCACGCTCAATTAATGCATAGCCGACAGCGGAAAAGGTTCGTGCCGAATCTCGCAGACGCACGAAATTGCCGACCAGATCACGAAGCTCTTCCGGCGATTGCCTTCTAGCTGATACTTTCCGAAAAATCGAAGCTTCCAGTGATTGCAACTCCTCCAGCAACTGCTTTTGTTCAATATGCAAGGAAAGCTCGAATAGACTTGCTGCCGAACTTTCGAATTTCTTATGCGCCCGAAAATAACCTTCTAGCAGCGACGCATCGCCAAGAATGAGTGTTTGGCGCACTGCGCGTTCCATAGTTGCAATTTCATCAGCCAGGACGCGGCTGCCATAGGCAATTTGCGCCGCCTGGTATACCGCCTTGCGGCTTTGGTCAGCCAACCGGTCAATGGAGAAGGCACTGTTGACGAGTGCGATAATAAGCGGCATGCCGACAAGTGCAAACCCGAGCAGAATCAGTTTCAGGAAAGACTTAGGCTTGCGCCGCAATCGTGACAAAGAAGTTGCACCGGTACTACTTTCCTGCGTTGCGGTTTCCCCGCGAGCGATCATTTTTATCCTCTAATTACGGCGATATTGAATCAATGCCAGATAACTGCTTTGAATCAGTACATTATACTAATCATTTGAAACAGGTAATAGTTCTGTCGGACTGCCTTCATAGTTACGGCGTCGATCCGGATCTGGACCCCATTGCTTGATGACTAACAGATGAATACAAGCAAGCGCTTGTATTTTCCTGTTCTCCGCTGTACTTTAATTCTTTCCCGGCAGACTCGGTGCAATGTAAGGTTTGCAATAATGCTTGGAAGGAAACTCCTCGTTCCGGCGCGAATTCATGATAATGTCGCCACCGTTCTTTACACACTCTCTCATCGAGTTATTCAGACTTGCGTAGTGCACATCCGGCTCTGTCTCTTTTGAAACGGGCGGGACTTTCTCCCTGATCCTAAGACAGGTATCCGCTTCATCGAGAGAGGGCGGAATATTTTTCGTGGGGGGTAATACGCACAATTTGCAGGGATTTCCCGGACATAGGCATCCAGTGCATTCCGCATGCGTGACGGTCGCAGACAGCGCCAATATCAACGCAAGCACAAGCAGACCCATTAGACTCCGAACATCGGCCGATTTCTTATTCATCATCACATTTCCCTCTAGTTCACGAGCATATTACTATGGCTCGCCAATTCACCAGCAGAATAATAATTTCATATAATTTTTTAAGATGAAGTTCGGTGCAGCGAGCTGCCCATTCCACGACCCGACGTATCCATCACGCGGTTTCAGACCCAGCCGTTACAACAATTTCATTACATTCTCCGGCGGTCGGCACAGCACGGCCTCATCGCCACGCACCACAATTGGCCTCTGGATCAGGTCTGGATTGTCCACCATGATTTTTATCAATTCATCATCCGATAACTGACGCTCCGCAATCTTTAGACTGCGTGCCAGCGGTTCATCACTACGCAGCAGATCGCGTACCGGCAAACCCAGTTTTTCGAGTATCTCGCGCAAGCTCTCTGTGGTTAAAGGCACTTCGTAATAATTAACAACGTCGAATTCCTGCCCCTTTTCCCGGAGAAGGGCAAGGGTGGCTCTGCATTTACTACATGTAGGTTTCTGGTAAACGGTAACCCTGTCGCTCATGAAATTTTCTCCTGTGTCAGTACTGTATGTATTTTTTGGAATCGCACAAAATATAGCGCTTATGCGTGGGTCAAACTGTTCCGCAACAGCCGTTATTCTGACAAATCCTTGTAATTACACGATTACGCCGTCTTCAGAAAAATAAAACAATAAAACGCGCTGCGCATGCAAGCCGCTGATGGGATGGTATGTGGGGATCTCGAGCCATGCCTTCCAGCCTGACTAGCGCAGCTTCTTTCCCTTAGTCGATTCACCGCTTTAATCCCGTTGTTGCTCATTTCATATTGGCCGAATTCCTTAGGACTTGGCGTGTCATGCTGAGGGCAAGCTCATGCTCGCCTATAAATACCGTTCCCCCACTTTCTCTCAGCAACAGCGCTGCCTCCTCTTCGTTATGCGTACGCACAATAATCTCGATCGGCGGATTAAGCATACGTGCGGTCTCGATCATTCTGCGAGCGCGTAGCGTATCAGGAACCGCAATCACCAGCATCCTGGCTCGCGCAATATGCGCTTGTATCAGTACAGCAGGTTCGCCGGCATCTCCAGCTACGGCATGGATCCCACGCTTGCGTAAACCCTCGACCGTCTCGCGATTTTGTTCCGCCACAACTAGCGCCAACCCCTGCTCAGTCAGCGTTTCGCCAATATGGCGGCCGACCCGGCCATAGCCGACAAGCACAACATGGCTTGTAACATAGCTTGAAGCAACAGTGATGGGCAATTCCGCAAGGGGGTCGTCGGTGCGCTCCAGTATGCGGGCCAACCGGGAACGCGAGCGTATCCAAGCCTGCGCAGGCTCGATTACCTGGAACACCAGGGGATTGAGTGTGATCGAGATAAAAGCTCCTGCCAGTATGAGACTCTGGGCCTCGACCGGCAGGAGTCCGAGCGAAACACCCAATGCTGCCAGGATAAACGAGAATTCGCCGATCTGCGCGAGACTGGCCGACACGGTCAAGGCCGTATTGAGAGGGTAGCGAAAAGCGAGCACAAGAAGAAAGGCGGCCAGAGATTTGCCAATGATGATAATAATAAGCGTGGAAAGAACCCATAATGGTTGTTCTATAAGGACGTTCGGATCGAATAGCATTCCGACCGATACGAAGAACAGAACCGAGAAAGCATCTCTGAGCGGCAGGGATTCCTGGGCGGCACGATGGCTCAAATCGGACTCTCTCATGACCATACCGGCAAAAAAAGCGCCGAGAGCAAAAGAAACGCCAAAAAGCATGGCGGAGCCATAGGCGATACCTATCGCCACCGCGATGACACTTAAAATGAAGAGTTCGTTTGAATTGGTGCTGGCGACGTGCCAAAGCAGCCAGGGAAAAACGCGTTTCCCGACAATAAGCATAAAGGCGATGAAGATGGATACCTTGCCAAAAGTAAGCAGAAGCGTTACCAGCAGATCCGGATTGGATCCATCCGCCGCAGCGCTGCCCGAAGTACCAAGCCATCCGGCGAGCGGAGGCAGCAGCACCAGCACCAGAACCATCGCTAGATCTTCGACCACCAGCCAGCCCACTGCGATTGATCCATTGACGGACTTGAGCACACCGCGCTGCTCCAGTGCCCGCAGGAGCACGACTGTACTCGCAGTGGAAAGCGCCACGCCAAACACGATGCTCGCACCCAGACTCCAGCCCCAGGTAATGGCGACCGTAGCGCCGAGAGCAGTCGCCACGCCAATCTGTACGATTGCACCGGGTAAGGCAATTCGCCTGACGGCAAGAAGATCGTTTAATGAAAAGTGTAGTCCCACGCCGAACATCAGCAGTATGACCCCGATTTCCGCCAGTTGCGCCGACAACTCCATGTCGGCCACGAATCCCGGTGTATTGGAACCGAGAATGACACCCGCGACCAGATAGCCAACCAATACCGGCAGCTTTAACCGGTTGGCGATGAGCCCCATCAACAAAGCAAGCCCGAAACTGACAGCAATGGTGGTAATCAGGGTAACACTGTGGGGCATGGGCTTGCCGCTTAGACAAATGGGGTTAACTAACGCATTGAGGATTTATGTTGATTGATGCCGGACCGCGCAATGGGCGCAAGACTCCAAAATTGGCATGAAAATGTACCCGGATACGGCACCGTCCATATTAAAAATGGACTTTATCTCAAGAAAAGTTTCTTAATACTCAGTGACTCATAATATGGGTTGATCATTAATATCAAATAAACTCTCTCCTCCCGGCATGCCCACCTCTACGCCGGCAAGCACGTAAGCGCCAGCCAAGCAATCCCAAACCAGCCATCATCATGGTCCAGGTCTCAGCCTCGGGTACCGCAGAAACCTGCCAGCCCATGTCTTTCATGGCAGCGTAATCAAGCTCTGTAAAAGGCTTGCGCTGTCCAGCTGCAATTGAAGGATCCATCGCGGTTTCCTGGCCGAGATAACTAAGCCCGTTTGCCCAGTGGCCGTCGCTCGTCACAGGCGGATCGTAGCCAAGCAGGGCATTAACGGTAGGCCCCGTAAAAAAACCGCCCGAAATCAGGTTGTTAAAGGAACTGGCAGTGCCAAAGCCGAGTACATGAGCCAATTCATGCACAGCGACCGAATAAAAATCAAAACCGGAAAAAGACTCGTTTGTGTTGGTATTTGTATCCATATACCAGTTGGAGGCACTATTAAAGGAAATTGCGCCGCCCCAGGGCGCAAAATCGGTTGCAACAGAAGCAAGCGCTCCAGGCTGCCCCCTGCTGGTGGCATCATTAAGGGGAGAACCGCCCGGGCCACCCACCGCAAGCGTACCTCCCAGATTGTACGCCCCGGCGAAAATTACGATCTGATCGGCGGCGACGCCGAAGTTCGGAATGCTGGTGATTTTACCGTTATCCGGCTCATAGAAACTTGCGCTGAATGTATTCGGCGAACTGATCGCTGTCAGATTGTCCTGAAAACGGGATTCGAATACGGAGGCGGCAGCATTTAACAGATCCTGGCGCGAACTATTCGCACCGGTAAAGAAGCCTGAGCTATCATAGCGATAATCGAATTGAATATCGATATTAGCCAGCGCCGGCTGGCTGGCGACTAGTAACGCGCCCAAAAATACAGAGGATGCGAATTTCATCTTGCGTGGCTCCTGTCGTTGAATTTCAATGGGTATGCTTCAATGCCTGCAACGGGTCGATATATTTCAGACTAAATTCTTTTGCGACAGCGGGATAAGTTACTAAACCGCGATACGTATTCAGGCCATATTGTAACGCCAGATTTTTTCGTACGGCATCCAATCCTTCGTCTGCCAGGCGCAGCGTATAAAAAGCGGTTTGAGCATTGAGAGCAAAGGTGCTGGTGCGTGGAACCGCGCTTGGCATGTTTCCAACGCAATAATGCACCACGCCCTCCACTTCATAGGTTGGATTGCTGTGTGTGGTAGGCCGGGTCGTTTCCACACACCCGCCCTGATCGACCGCCACATCTACGATTACCGAACCTTTTCGCATATTCGGCAACATCTCGGTTGTTATCAACCAGGGTGCCCGTCCACCTGGGATCAGAACGGCCCCGATTACTAGATCAGCGCTGCAGACCATCTCTTCGATATTGTATTCGTCGCTGATGCGCGTCTGCAATTGCCCCTGATAAATGTCATCCAGATATTTCAGGCGGTCATGATTAACGTCTAGGACTGTGACCTGCGCACCGGAGCCAACCGCTACACGTGCGGCATTCGTGCCGACAATACCGGCGCCCAGAATTGCGACGTTTGCCGATGCTACGCCGGGAACGCCACCCATCAATACCCCGCGGCCGCCATGCGTTCGTTGCAGATAGGTTGCGCCAATCTGGGTGGCCATACGGCCCGCCACCTCGCTCATGGGCGTTAACAAAGGTAATTTATCTCCTTCAGTCTGGACCGTTTCATAGGCTATGGCTGTAGCGCCACTTTCCAGCAGAGCGCTGGTAAGAGCCTTATCCGAAGCCAGATGAAGATATGTAAACAGAATCAAATCCTGGCGCAGATAGCGATACTCAGCCGCGATAGGCTCTTTGACCTTGACCACCATTTGTGCGGCCCAGGCATCTTCAGCCTGAGGAACTATCATGGCCCCGGCTAACCGATATTCCGCATCCGAAAGGAAGCTGCCTTCGCCCGCTCCGCTCTCAACGAGTACCTGATGTCCATGCCGCGTCAATGTCTTGACGGTACTGGGTGTCAGTCCGACTCGATACTCGTGATCCTTGGTTTCTTTAGGTAATCCGATCCGCATCGTTTTATGCCTTGACTATCGATAATAAAATCCAGTACAAAAATAACGTTAATCAAAATGCCGGCCAGCATGCCCGCAATATCAATATGAATAGTGCATCCCAGCCTTCGCCGGCTGAATAGCCCGGAGTTCGAGATTGCTGAAAATTAGTATTCTGCCTGAGTGTCTCGCAATATTCATAAGAATTCTTACTTCTTACTTGTTCGAATCGGGTCGCTGCCTGCGCGCAAGGGCTGAAGTACCAACTCTTGTGTACCAACCCTCGGTTGAGCGCTATCCGGCAACCGTTGCGAGTGTTGAATGATCTTTCCGGATATGCCAATCGAAAGGAAGCCCTGCGCAACCATCGGTGCAAGGAGGACTGCCTCCGCACTATCATGAAAAAATTGTGTAACACATATTGCCGATAGCGCTTAAACCGGGACAGGCAGATTCCCCATGGAGCTTGTGGTACGGTACGTGAGGCTGTCCTTATAGACTGCCCTCGCGCTTAATGACCGGAAGCTTGAGCGAGCGAACGGGAGGTGGATATGCTGAGCGATGTCTCCCGCTATGAGGCGTTACTCAGGCTTCAGCACGCTTCAAAGCATACAAATCCATTTATAGTGCCTTGACCATATCTTCAACAACCTTCTTGGCATCGCCGAACACCATCATGGTCTTGTCCATATAGAACAGGTCATTATCAAGGCCGGCATAACCCGCCGCCATGCTGCGCTTGACCACCATCACCGTGCGCGCCTTGTGGGCATCCAGTATAGGCATGCCATATATCGGGCTGCCGGGGACATTCGCCGCGGGATTTACCACGTCGTTCGCACCCAGCACCAGCACCACGTCGGTGTCGGAAAAATCGCTGTTGATCTCGTCCATCTCCAGCACCTGCTCATAGGGAATCTCTGCTTCCGCCAGCAATACGTTCATGTGCCCCGGCATGCGTCCCGCCACAGGGTGGATCGCAAAACGCACATTGACACCTTTTTGGTGTAATTTTTCTGCCAATTCCTTGACTGAATGCTGTGCCCTCGCCACTGCCAGGCCGTAACCGGGTACGATAATCACGCTATCGGCATTACCCATCAGGAATGCCGCATCATCCGCACTACCGCTGCGATGGGTTTTCTGCGTCCCGTCACTTACCGCGGCAGTCCCACCCTCGCTGCCGAAGCCGCCAAGTATGACCGAGAGAAATGGGCGGTTCATGGCCTTGCACATGATATAGGACAGAATGGCCCCGGAACTTCCCACCAGCGATCCGGCAATGATGAGCATGGGATTACCTAACGAGAAGCCAATTCCTGCTGCTGCCCAGCCGGAATATGAGTTAAGCATGGAAATCACCACGGGCATATCCGCCCCCCCAATTGGAACGATGATGAGAAAACCAAGCACGAAGGCGATTGCGGTCATTGTGGCAAAGGCTGTCCAGTTGGTGGTCTCGCTAAAGAAAAACCACAGGCCAAAGCCGACCATCACGATGGCCAGGATAAGATTGACCATGTGCTGTCCGCCAAAGGTGATCGGTGCTCCGCTCATGCGGCCCGAAAGCTTCAGGAATGCGATCACTGAACCCGACCAGGTCATTGCGCCAATGAATGTACCGAGGAACAGCTCCAGTTTGCTGCCCATCGGCAATATCGCAGGCAAGCCAAACGAAACCGGATTATTGACAGCGGCGATAGCGATAAATACCGCTGCCAGGCCTACCAGCGAGTGCATGAATGCGACTAGCTCCGGCATCGCCGTCATTTGCACACGCCGTGCAACAACGGCACCGATGGTACCGCCAAGCGCGATGCAAATGAGTATCAGCGCCCAGTTCTTGGTAACCGTAAGCGTGGTGACGACAGCAATTGCCATCCCCACCATACCGAACAAGTTGCCACGGCGAGCCGTAAGCGGCGAGCTTAGGCCTTTGAGCGCCAGAATGAAAAAAACCGATGCGATCAGATACGCAAGTGCGACCGAATTTGCGGACATTGACTAGCTTCCTTTTTTATCTTTTTTTCTGAACATTTCCAGCATCCGCTGGGTAACAAGAAAACCACCGAATACATTAATAGCGGCCAGCGTTACCGCTACTGCGCCCAGCCATACGCCCCAGTCGGTCTCCGCCGGGCCTGCTGCCAGCATGGCACCTACCAGGATGATGCCGGAGATCGCATTGGTCACGGACATGAGCGGCGTGTGCAAGGCGGGCGTTACGTTCCACACCACGTGATAGCCCACAAATACCGCCAGCACGAATACGGTAAGATTAATGATGGTTGGATCAACTCCGCCAGTCATGATTACTCCCTTCTAATCCGTTAAAATATGAATTTGAGCTTCAGCATCGCAGCGATGAGAAAGCGCACCGTTCGCTTCCATTTGCCGCCTATGGCTTTCAGGTTTTCCTGATAATTTCCCCATCCGCGCAGACAAGCGTTCCTGCGATGATTTCGTCTTCACGATTCATCTTGAATTCCCCGCTATTCGCATCAAGCATCAGATTGATAAAATTCATCAGATTACGTGCGTAAAGCGCACTGGAATCCGCCGCCACCAGCCCGGGCAGATTGGCGATGCCAATAAGATGCACGCCATGTTTCACCACAATCTTGTCCAATTCCGACAATGGGCAGTTGCCGCCGGCCTCTACCGCCATATCCACGATCACTGATCCGGGTTTCATGGCGCGGACGGTTTCCTCTCCGATCAGGACAGGAGCCGGACGTCCAGGAATCAGCGCCGTGGTGATAATGATGTCAGCCGCTGCCGCACGCTGATGCACCAGTTCGCCCTGACGCCGCTTGTAATCATCCGACATTTCTCGGGCATAACCGCCGGCGGTCTCCGCCTGCGCCTTTTCTTCCTCGCTCAGCGGTACCTCGACGAATTTGGCGCCGAGACTTTCCACCTGCTCTTTTGCCACCGGCCTGACGTCGAACGCTTCAATCACTGCACCCAGCCGTTTTGCCGTGGCGATAGCCTGAAGGCCCGCCACTCCCGCGCCGAGCACCAATACCCGTGCCGCTTTTACCGTACCCGCCGCGGTCATCAGCATGGGGAAGAATTTCTGGTAGACATTGGCCGCCATCAACACCGCTTTATAGCCGGCAATATTCGCCTGGGACGACAGCACGTCCATGCTCTGGGCGCGGGAAATTCGTGGCAGCTTTTCCATCGCGAATGCGGTCAGGCCATGACGGGCGAGCGCTTCAATGCCATCCGCCTGATGCGGCGAAAGCAGACCTAGCAGTACGGTATCTTTGCCCATCATTGCCAATTCACCGGGCTCCGGCCCGCGCACCTTGAGCACGATTCGGGATTGACCATAAAGCTCCACCGCATTGGTGGCGATTTTTGCACCGGCAGCTTCGTAGGCCTCGTCGGGTATGCTCGCACCGGCTCCCGCACCGGACTGCACCAGAACAGCATGAAACCCTTTGGCTGTGAACTTCTTCACCGTCTCCGGCGTGGCCGCTACACGGCTCTCACCCCCGCGAATCTCTGCGGGTATGCCTATCTGCATTGATGATCTCCCTTTATGGGTAATTTAAAAATTAAAATTGCGAGTACCCGGCCTCACCAACCACCGGTCTACCCGGTTTGGTCTTCAGATCTTAAAAATAACCTGATTCCAGAGTATTCCCAATTTTTGGGGCCAACTGTCGGAAATTTCCGATATCCATTTTGTTCAGGGCAAAGCGTCAATTATAAATGAACCTGAACAGGATGAATTATCCGGATTGACGAAAGTAGCTCGTTTACGCCTCAGCCCGGTCAGATTCCTTCAGGCAATGGCTAATCCACCGGGTGGTAAGCTTTTCCTGGACACTATTCTGTCGCAAACGCGACGCCAACCCACCGAAATCAACCTGATCAAGAGGTTGATCCTGATTGAAGCATGAAAACACATAAGTAATCTCGCCCGTCTCCGGGTTTTTGTGGGGTTGCAGGCACTGCGCGCAGATTTCCTTCATCATGCACTGCATGGGCGAATTGATGGAGCCGATTGCAAAGTGATCTGTCTTCAGATAGGGCTGGAGCCTGCTATGACGGGCGGCACCCACCGCCGCCATCATGCGGTCGGATCCAATGGCAATGATACGGTCGGCATCCACCAGTGGAATTTTCTGCGGGCCCAGCGCGCCGCTGCCGTAAGCAGCCATCGCCTCCACGATATTGCCGACGTAGCTAAGATCGTCCGGTCGGGAGGGTTCAAAGCCGGGAGATTCATCGCAACACCATACCACGACATCCGCTGCCGCTTCTATTTCCGCGACCTTATAGCGGTCAATCAGCTTCTTGTAGCCGGCAAAATACAAAATTTTCGACCCTGCGGCGCGTGCCGCCGCACCAATGGAAAACAATACGGCATTGCCCAATCCTCCGCCTACCAGTACCACTGTTTCATCCGGCAGAATCTCCGTGGGGGTACCGGTCGGACCCATCAAAACCACGGGATCGCCCGGATTGAGTTTAGCGCACAGATCCGCCGAGCCGCCCATCTCCAGGGCGATCAGCGATACCAATCCACGCGGAACATCAACCGAGGCACCCGTTAGCGCGATACCTTCCATCGCCAGTTTTGTATCGCCCGCAGTGGTAGCGAGAGTGGCAAAATTCTGAAAACGGTAGAATTGACCCGGATGAAAACGCTCCACCGCCATCGGCGCATGCACTACCACCTCGATAATATTAGGCGTCAGTCGCTCCACCTTATACACCGTGGCACGTAGTTGCCCGTTTATTTCGGCAAAAAAATGCCCAGTAGGTTTCGCGGATGCGGGCGCCACGCGTCCGAGCATCCGGCTTACCACCGGATATCCCTGTTTTGCACTGGACATGGCTTTGACCACATTGCCCGAGTAAGAAGGATGCAGGTCACCGAAGAAACTGATGAAACGTCCGTCTTCACAACGGCTCAGCAGCACCATCGAAGTATCCGGCTTGGGGTTGGCACGAGGCGGGCTGACCGGCTCGCCGTTTTCATCGCAGGCCGCAAAATAACGTCCGTTCAATTTGAAGTTTTTTTCGTCTTCCCTGGCAAGTACCGTATTCGGCTGAGTTCCTGCCGCAACCAGGACAGCGCGGGCCGATAATTCAGCTTGCCCGGTTTTGTGCCATGAGCCTGTTTCATCGAGGACTTGTACCGAGAACTTCACAGCCCTTGCGTGTTCCCACTTGTCGGTCTCCACTCGTACCGGCGTAAGCCCCTCGGCGAACCAGATTCCTTCCTCCAAGGCTTTCTCGACTTCCTCATGATTGAGCGTGTAGGAAGGGCTATCGATGAGCCGTTTCCGGTAAGCGATAGTGGCCCCGCCCCACGATTGAAGCAGTTCCAGTATATGCGGAGCACGCCCTTCCCTTTCCGCTTCCTTGCGCTCTGCGCGGATGGCGCGGGCGTGACTGAGAAACTCCTCTGCAATTTCTCGCTCTTCCTCATCCCATGCTCCCCGGATGGCAACTTCCCCTTGCACAGATGTGAGAATTTCATAACGGCGAAGAAATTTATCCACTTGCACCGGGTAATAAGCTAGCGCCTCGGTTGCCGTATCTATCGCAGTCAACCCCCCTCCGATCACTACCACGGGCAAGCGCAGCTGCATATTGGCAACGGAATTAGCCTGGGCCGCACCGGATAACTGGAGTGCCATCAGAAAATCGGATGCGGCACGAACGCCTCGCGCCAGACCATTGGGCATATCGAGCACGGTGGGGCGTCCGGCACCCGCGGCCACCGCCACATGGTCGAACCCCATGGCCAGCGCGTCATCGGCGGTGAGCGTGCCACCGAAGCGGACTCCGCCAAAAAGAGCAAAATCTTCTCGCCGCTCCAGCAGCAACCGGAGCAGCTTGAGAAAATTTTTATTCCAGCGCACGGTGATACCGTATTCGGCGACGCCGCCAAACCCCCCTGGCATGCGTTCATCCAGGTTCTCATCGAGTTCGCCAGCATCCTTGATAGCCCTGAACGGAACATGCTCCCCTTTCTGGTTCACTCCGGAAAGATCCGGGGTCAATGGCTCGATCTTGAGACCATCAATGCCCACCACCGCATGGCCGTCGTTCATCAGGTGATGCGCCAGTGTGTATCCCGCGGGCCCCATGCCCACGACCAGCACCTTGCGGCCGGTCGGCGGCTTTGGTACCGGCCGGTGCAGATCAAGCGGATTCCACCGGGTAAGAAGGCTATAGATTTCAAAACCCCAGGGTAATTCGAGTACATCCTTGAGCGTGCGCGTTTCAGCCTGGGGGATATCGACCGGCTCCTGTTTCTGGTAAATGCAGGATTTCATGCAGTCGTTGCAAATCCGGTGACCCGTACCGGCACACATGGGATTGTCCAGCACAATCATCGCCAGGGCGCCGACGGATACCCCTTGAGTCTTGAGCTTGTGAAATTCGGAAATGCGCTCTTCCAGCGGGCATCCCGCGAGAAGCGCACCCAACTGGCTCTTTTTGAAAGATGCGGCCTCTCCAGGCGCCTTGGGTTTTTCCTTGAGTCCTTTTGAACACGAATCTTTTCCTTGTTCATGACACCAGATGCAATAATTCGCCTCATCCAGTGCGCCTACCAGATCGGTGCCCGGATCGGTAAGCGCGAAACCCTCCCGGCGGCGTATATGATGAAGCCGGTGAACGGTATAACCCGCGATGTTGTCGGTATCCGTTGACAGGAGATGCAAGTAATCAAGCTTGGCGGGGGCCTTGAACAATACCCCGTCCTGGTTGCGCTCTCGCCCTGCCGGTGTTTTCAGCGCCCAGGCTGCATAGAGTAAAGCTGCCTTAAGCCGCTCTTCATTCGCACTCTCATCCAGCAGCCATTTTGTGACTGCGGTTGCAAAGGCCAATTCGGAAAAAGGCGCCTCGAAATCGGCGGCTAGTTTTTCTTCCAATGCAATTCCATCCGCTGCGACTGCTTCTGCCTCGCTCACCTTGCTTATGGCCCGACGCTGCACAAACTGTCTTTTGCATGAATAAAGTGGAGCAAGCCGATGATGTCGAGCGGCCAAGGCGCTGGCTTCTTCTTCGATACCGAATAGCCTGGCAATGAAATCTTCCATCCATGGGGCAATTTCGATCAGCAGCGCTGACTCGTCTTTACGATCAAGACTATTGGGATAAGCACGGGCATGATCCAGGCGGACGCGCAGCCCGGCTTCCCCTTCATGCAGAAAATCGAGAAATGCCTGATCCAGTTTTACCAGCCCTTCGCGGCGATACAGATCAGCAAAAGCCATGCCAAATCCAAGAAAGGGAGAAGTTAGGGCAGTTGCCGGCATGGAATGAAGCGCCGATTGTAAACTTGTCATGATAAGGTCATCGATAGTAAATGTATCAAAAAAAGAACCGTAAATATTATCGCTATTTTTATTAGAACGTAATTGCGATCAAAGTGATATATCCCTGTTCAGGTTATGCTTTCTCTCGCCAAAAAATATAAAAGCGGCAAAGCCGCCTCTCCGCATTGTCCGCCCTTACCGCGTTGCTCCACCATCCCAACATCCTTGCACCAAATCACTCAAGAAAATAGCGATGATCAGGTTAATCGCTGGTCGGACAAATCATGCCTGCGGCAACGGTATTATTATTGGCTTCATCAATGACAATAAAGCTGCCCGTAGCATGGTTATGCTGATAGGGGTCGCACGCCACCGGCTGGTGCATTTTCAGGGCTACCCGCCCTATGTCATTCATTTTTAGAGTATTCGCCGCCTCATGATTGAGCGTATTGACATCCACGCGATAATCTATCCGTGCCACGAGCGCCTTTACGATACGCGTGGTGTGCTTTATGAGATATTTTCGGCGAGGATCGAGACTTTGCTCTGACAACCAGCATAGCATCGCCTCGAATTCCTTCGTAACGCGTGGTGGTTCCCCCCCGGTTTTTACCAGCATATCACCGCGAGAAATATCCAGGTGGTCCTCAATAGTCAACGTTACCGACTGCGGCGCAACCGCATGATCGACCGAACCATCGTAGGTTACGATTTCCTTGATGCGTGAAGTCAAGCCAGAGGGCAGCAATTTCACCGCATCGCCGACCCCAATGAAGCCAGACTCGATGCGCCCCATATAGCCTCGAAAGTCATGCAATTCCTCGGTTTGCGGGCGGCACACCAATTGTATCGGAAACCGGAAATCTTCCAGATTGATGTCGTGATCGATGGGAACATTCTCCAGTAGCTCCAGCAGCGTCACGCCCTCATACCAGCCAAGCTTGTCTCCACGCTCCACCACCATATCTCCATTCAGCGCAGACATGGGAATATAGGCGATATTTCCCAGCCTGAGTCCCTCGGCAAAGGCCGCAAAGTCCTTGCAGATCCGCTCGAAAATCTCGCGGGAGTAACCTACCAGATCCATCTTGTTGACCGCTACTACCAAGTGAGGAATACCCACCAGGCTAGCCAGATAGGCATGCCGGCGCGATTGGGTGAGCACTCCTTTACGTGCATCAATCAGGATAATAGCCAGATTGGCGGTGGAAGCCCCCGTAACCATATTCCGCGTGTACTGCTCGTGGCCGGGCGTATCGGCGATGATAAATTTGCGCTTGGGCGTCGCAAAGTAACGATAGGCCACGTCGATAGTGATGCCTTGCTCACGCTCCGCCTGTAGACCGTCGGTAAGCAGCGACAGATCGACGCCTTCCATCCCGCGTCTACGCGTCGTGTAGGTAATGGCACTCAGCTGATCCTCAAAAATGGATTTCGAGTCGTGCAGCAGGCGTCCGATGAGTGTGCTCTTCCCATCGTCTACACTACCAGCGGTAATAAAGCGCAACAACTCGGCATGATCAAACGAAATACCTTCAACAGCTGACATTTACAACCCTTCTGAAAATGTTTTTATCGTGGAGTTTTCCTTAATTCATTTCCGCAACTAAATAATTACTACGACTTTCGGTAACGCACTTATTCTGGCGGCACAGATCGGAAAGATTTGGAATACCCATACAATCAGGATATAGGAGAGAAATTCCGGAGCAACGTTATATCCTATCCCGATGTTTGATTAAAAAAGATGCACTTCAGAAATACCCTTCCTTTTTGCGCAGCTCCATGGATGCGTCCGAAGTCTGATCGTCCATGCGCGTAGCGCCACGTTCGGTTATCCGTGTGACCGCAGTTTCGGCAATGATCTCCTCGACACTGATTGCGGTGGATTCCACCGGACAGGTACAACTCATATCTCCCACCGTGCGAAAGCGCACCATGAGATTTTCCGCCTGTTCCCCCTCCTGGAGCTGTACCAGACGGGATACGGGTAAAAGACCGTTGCCCCGCCTGATCACTTCACGTGTATGGGCGAAATAAATATGGGGCACCTCCAGCGCCTCACGGGCAATATATTCCCAGACATCAAGTTCGGTCCAATTGCTGATGGGAAACACGCGGATATTTTCACCTGGATGGACCCTTGTATTATAGATATCCCATAGCTCGGGACGCTGGTTCTTCGGATCCCACTGACCGAATTCGTCGCGGAAGGAAAATATACGTTCCTTGGCCCGCGCTTTCTCTTCATCGCGGCGCGCACCGCCGATGCAAGCATCGAAACGGAATTCGGCAATGGCGTCCAGCAGAGTCACCGACTGGAAAGCATTACGGCTCTGATATTCAGAACGCAGCACTACTCTCCCTTGCCGGATTGAGTCCTCCATACTGCGCACGATCAAACGTTCGCCTAATTGCCTGGCACGACGGTCACGAAACTCAATCACTTCGGGGAAATTATGACCGGTATCGACATGCAGCAGCGGAAACGGAAAACGCCCTGGACGAAAGGCCTTTTCCGCCAATCGCAGCAGCACGATCGAGTCTTTTCCGCCCGAGAACAGTAGCGCTGGATTCGCACATTCGGCTGCTACCTCTCGCAGAATATGGATAGCTTCACTTTCCAGCGCATCCAGGTGGCCCAGCTGCCGTGTAACACGCGATTTAAGGACCGCCGGCTCACTTTTCATTGCTGAATCCAGAACAGGGGTAATAAGTTCTTGCACATCGCTCAATAGGGTATCCATCGCTCAATCCTGATAGCTCTCACGAAACACGGTACTTTATCGGAGCCTGACCATGCTCTTTCTTTTCCACACCGTGAGTTTGATCCGAAACAGACGGATCCGCTGCCAAACGGGAAGCCATTACGGTCTTATGCCGTTTATCTGGATGCAGACCACACTCCTTGATCTCGGGGTTTTCCCACCACCAGCGTCCGGCACGAACATCCTCACCGGGAGTAATGGCGCGCGTACAGGGTGCGCAGCCAATACTTGTGTAACCTTTGTCGTGCAGCGCGTTATAGGGGACATCGAATTGCTCAAGGTAAGCCCATACATCGGATATACTCCAATCGAGCAGCGGACTGATTTTTTGCAAGCCGTTGCCGCCATCAAATTCCGATTCAGCCAGATCCTTTCTGGTAGGTGCCTGATCACGACGCAGGCCGGTGATCCATGCACGCTTACCGCGCAAAGCGCGTTTCAGCGGCTCCACCTTGCGAATATGGCAACATGTTTTACGTAAATCCACGCTGTCATAAAACCCGTTGGGACCATGCTGCGCAACATACGCCTCCACTGCGGCAGACTCGGGAAAATATACCGGGACAAGAATACTATAGCGTTCCGCCACTTCCCTCATTAGATTATAGGTTTCCTCCGGCAAGCGGCCGGTATCCAGCGTAAACATTTCGATATCGGGATAATACCGCGCAATAATATCCGTCAGCACCATATCCTCGGCACCGAAACTGTTGGCAAAAACTACCGGAACATAATCTGACTGCACCCTATCCAGCAGTGTCCGCACTTTCGCAATTTTATAATCCAGATTCATATCGCCGATACTAATTAGGCTGCAAAATTTGTTACAAGATGACTGATGTCTGGGGTCGTTGAAGGATTGATTTGGCTGAAGCCGTCAGCGGCAACGCGCCAGCCAGATCAAGCTGGCGGTCGAAACCGAGACAAAAGTCAGCGGCCTCCATTGTCCACGCATCCAGTTCAGCAAACCATTCGGTCAGCCGGCTATCATTCAGCTCGTCGGCCGGGCGTGCGAAATCCTCCGCGAACTTGGCCAACTGCCTGGACAGACGCGGTTTGGTAGGCAGTACCCGGCGCAGTTCTTCCGCCTGTTCCGCCAGATCCTCATGCTTTTGGCCACTGAGCAATTCAGTAACGCCTTGGCCGATTAATCGGGCAATCTCTTCGGCACACTTGACCGAATCTTCGAATTTTCGTTGAAACTTGAGGGCATCCCGATAATTTCGCTCATGGGCCGCTTCAAAAAAACTTGAACCGATCTTCACCTGGCTTACGCCCGCACATTCGCCCCCTCCTAGCTGCAACACCTTGAAATCGCCATCCTTGCCATGGTCGCGCAGGACCGACGCGAGTTCTTCCGTCTTTACCTCTCCGAGATCTGCCAGCAGATCGGTAAAATAGACCTTGCCCACACGCCGCGTCCAGGAAAAAAATGTTTCGTCCGCGTCGTGGCTGGACGCATAAGCCGATTTCACGCGTTCCACCGCCATCTCGATACGTGCTGAAGGGATCGATGGGCCTTTGACTGCCAGAGCGCCGCGCCCCATGCCATTACCACCGAAATACATCTGGTAATGCGGCACGAGTTTGCCATGCATGCGCTTGCCTTCACCGTAAATGCCGATGTCGCCGGTCTCCGGCTGGGCACAGCCGTTATGGCATCCCGAAACGCGGATTTTCAGATCATGCTTGCCACCACTTAGTTTGGGGCCGATGATCGTACTTGAAGTGATTCCTAAACGGCAGGTCGAAGTGCCGGGACAAGCCACCACATCATCACCTGCCTGAGGCTCATGCAGGCCTAACGCGGCCAAAGCCGCACGCAGGGGATCGATTTTGGCTTTCGTTACATTTGCCAGAAACATGTTCTGATCCTGCGTCACCCGAATTTCATGCAACTCGTGGGTCTCGGCAATTTGAGCGAGGCCGCGCAATTGCTCCACGTTCAAATTTCCCATCGGTACGCTGATTGGAAATACGTAATGACCCGGCTGTTTCTGCTCGAACACATGACGTGGCGCACCGATACCGGGGGCTTCGCTATCCGCACCCCCGCTCCATTCGCCTTTTGGGTAATCCTGGGTTGCCAATGCCGCTTTAGTGCGGACTAGTTCTTCACGATACTTCTCGACAAACCCTTCGGGGCCGAATTTATCCACCAGAAATTTAATCCGCGCCTTGGCACGCTTAACGCGATCGGAATAGCGGTTATGCAACGAAATAACAGCCTCCATCACGAGCAGCAAATCCTTTTCTTCAATGAATTCTTCAATGACAATTGCCTCATGCGGCTTATGCCCGAGACCGCCCCCGGCAACGACCTTAAAACCGAAGCGTGTGCCATCGCGTACCGCGACGACTCCCAAATCGTGCATCATGCCCTGGGCACAATCCGATTCGCAGGCCGAAAAGCTGATCTTGAATTTACGCGGCATCTGCTGCGTCAACGGATTACGCAGAAAATGCTGGACCGCACCATCAAGGTGCTTCGTGACGTCGACATGCTGACGGGGACACACGCCGGATAGCGGACAGACGGTGACATTGCGTATGGTGTTGCCACAGGCTTCGCGAGTGGTCAACCCGGCCGTGGCTAGATGGCGAAGCACCGCCGGCGTATGCTCAAGCGGAACGTAGTGCATCTGAATGTCCTGGCGTGTCGTGATATGTACGACATCATGGCGCGCATACTTCTCCAGCATATCGGCGATCACGTTCAGCTGGGGCGCATTCAGGCGTCCGCCCGGAAGCTTGATGCGCACCATGTTGACACCTTCCTGCCGCTGGCCATAGATACCCATTTGCAAGCGGGTAGCGGTAAAACGATCGACATCCATACGCAAACCCTGATAGTCCTGCAGCGCCTGATCGAACGAATTAATTTCCTTATCGTCAGCAAGGTAATTTAAGTGACTCATCTAAAAATCCTCCACATTTATGGCTATATCAACCTGATACCGGCAAGACGCCATCCCGACCGCCGGTATCATTCGCAATATCTCAGTCCCGAAAACGGGTTCCGTCGACATTGTACGCGGGCACTCGGTCCGGATCGAGTGCCAAACAAGCCCAATTTACCGTTTCGCTCAAAACAAACCTCGACCCTGTTAACCTCCATCCCTCGGTTGCCAGGTAATCGTGCCGGGGTAACCGTATATGGTGCCGCGAAAATGCCATAATAGCAACGGACATATATATCACAAAAGAATATTATGTTAGTTTATTATAACCGAACATTATTTAGAGCGGAAAATCATGAAATTGCAGCAGTTGCGTTACTTATGTGAAGTCGCCCATCAGGGTCTGAATTTGTCCAAGGCCGCCGAAGTCCTCCATACCTCGCAACCCGGAATCAGTAAGCAGATTCGCCTCTTGGAAAACGAGCTTGAAATAGATATTTTTGTGCGCAATGGCAAACGCGTGGTTAAAGTCACCCCGCCAGGACGGGCTATCCTCGAAATTGCCGAAAGAATGCTGAGAGACGCAAAAAACCTGAAACAGGTCGGACAGGAATTTGCCAACGAAGCCACCGGTTCTCTCACAATCGCCACGACCCATACTCAGGCACGCTATGCACTACCCACTGCAATCAAGCATTTTACCGCACGCTATCCCAAGGTGAAATTAATTTTGCGTCAGGGTAATCCAACCCAGATAGCGGAGCTGGTCACCTCGGGAGAAGCAGACATCGCCATCGCCACCGAGGCTATCGAGCTGTTTCACGAACTCGTGATGCTGCCGTGCTACCAATGGAATCGTTGCATCATCGTCCCGCCAAGACATCCACTGCTTAAACTTGAAAAATTGACATTGGAGGCTATCGCTCAGTATCCGATCATTACTTATGATTTTGCTTTCACGGGCCGCTCCAAAATTAATCAGGCATTCGACGCGAAAGGACTGATTCCCAACGTAGTGCTTACTGCAATAGATGCGGATGTGATCAAGACCTATGTCGAATTGGGATTGGGCATTGGCATTCTGGCACAGATGGCATTTGAGCCCAAGCGCGACAAACATCTGAGATCCATTGACGCAAGCCATCTGTTCGAGTCAAGCACGACCCGCATCGGCATAAGCCGGGATAGCTACTTGCGTAGTTATGTATTCGACTTTATTGAGATCTTTGCTCCTCACCTTAAACATGCGGTAGTCAAGACCGCGATGGACAAGCATTCTTGATGAGAGCAGCCCCATAACGTTGGATGGACAGCGATCACCCCTCTGCTTTTCTGTTTGTGAGGCATGACATTCCAGAAACAGGAGACGCCTAACAAGCCGTCCGTCATCGACTTTTGCAGAGTATTTCCACGAAGTATAATGGCAACACGATTTTGTCACTCCTCGCTCATGAATGCGATCAAGCTTCTTCCCGATTTGCTTATCAGCCAGATTTCCGCCGGTGAGGTTATTGGGCGCCCCTCCTCCGCACTCAAGGAAATGCTGGAAAATAGTGTGGACGCAAAAGCAACTGAAATAACGGTACAACTCCATCAGGGCGGAGCCCGGTTGATCCGGGTGGCTGACGACGGGATCGGGATCTCGAAGGATGATCTGCCCCTTGCACTTGCCCGCCACGCAACCAGCAAGATCCAGACGCTGGAAGACCTGCAGAACATAGCAAGCCTGGGATTCCGTGGCGAAGCGTTAGCCAGCATCGCAGCGGTTTCACACTTGACGCTTGCAAGCCGTAGAAGGGGCGAAAAATACGCCTGGCGGATACAATCGAAAGGAGCCCATCTCTCACAGCCTGAACCCGCCGCACTTGTCGCGGGCACCACGGTGGAAATGCATGACCTGTATTTCAACACCCCCGCACGACGTAAATTCCTGAAGACAGAAGCCACTGAGTTTGCTCATTGCGAAGAGGCGTTCAAGTACATTGCACTGTCGCATGCGGATATTGGCTTTACGTTGCAGCACAACGGAACTGTACGCAGGCATTTGCGCGCTGCGGATGCAAGACTCCGCGTCGCAGCGATACTCGGCGATGAATTCAACCAGACCTCGGTATACGTCGATGAACAGGCAGCGGATTTGCGGCTATGGGGCGCAGCGGCATTACCTCGGTATTCGCGATCTTCCCGCGACGCCCAGTATTTTTTTGTCAACGGCCGCTTCGTGCGGGACAAATTGATTGCCCACGCACTGCGCGAAGCCTATCGCGACGTGCTTCATCTGGACCGCCACCCAGCTTTTGCGCTGTTTCTGGAGATGAATGCCGAAGGCGTGGATGTGAACGTACATCCCACCAAAACCGAGGTAAAATTCCGCGATTCGCGTGCACTGCATCAATTCATTTTTCATACGATCCACAAGGCGCTGGCGTCGCCGCAACCGATGTCGACAACCTCCATATCGACCGGAGACCAAAGGCCGGAAGCGGGAAGATGGGAGACTGCCGAGCCCCTCTCCTATGCACGGCAGAGCGCAATGCCGCTTGCGCCGCCGGTGGGGGCGGCCCAATCACAAGCGTTTTATCAGGCCCTTTTTGGCAGCGATCCAAAAACCGCGAATGATTCAGCAGGGATCCGTGAAGAGGAAGCGGTGGTCCCGCCATTGGGATTTGCCGTGGGGCAACTCCTCGGAATCTATATTCTGTCTCAGAATGATCGGGGCCTAATAATCGTGGACATGCACGCAGCGCACGAACGGATAATATATGAAAAGCTCAAATCAGCGCTGGATAACCACAAGCTCTCGATGCAACCATTGCTGATCCCGGTGACAATCCATGCGAACGGCCTAGATATCGCGGCAGTCGAAGAAAACAGCGCCGCCCTGCGCGAACTAGGGTTCGAAATGTCCGCATTCTCGCCAACCCTGCTAGTGATACGGGCGGTGCCTGCCGCGCTTAAGAACGCCGACGTGGTAAAGCTGGCGCAAGACGTATTAAACGAGATCCGGGAATTTGGCGCCACTCAAGCATTGACCAGCAGACGTAACGAGCTTCTCTCAACCATGGCCTGCCACGGTGCGGTACGTGCCAACCGTATGCTGGCCATTCCGGAAATGAACGCGCTACTGCGCGAGATGGAGGAGACCGAACGCTCAGGCCAATGCAATCACGGCAGACCGACATGGTATGAAATCAGTCTTGCCGATCTCGACAAAATGTTCATGCGGGGCAGATAAACAGGGTTTCGGGCAACCGGCCACTCCCGCTCATCTGTCATATTATAAAAACTGCATATAGAGTTTTTTCCTTTTGTAAAGTTTCGGAGGCTTTTATGGGATTTTTCAAGACCACAGCGCAGTGATGAAGACCGGGGTGCTGGGTACCCTCTCGCGCAAAATTTTCCTCCGCGATTACTGGCAGAAGAAACCCTTGCTGGTGCGTGGGGCTCTTCCAGGCTTTCAAGGTCTGCTGACTTGCCACGATCTTATCGAGCTTGCCTGCCGAGATGATGCCCAATCACGTCTGATTACACAGAGGAATGGCGGATGGCGACTCAGACAGGGTCCTTTCGTACCCCGCTTTTTCTCGCACCTGCCCAAAAAAAACTGGACGCTGCTGGTACAGGATGTCAATCACTTTCTCCCGGCGGCTCGTGAGTTATTGCTCAAGTTCAATTTTATTCCCCACTCGCGGTTCGACGACCTGATGGTCAGTTTTGCGCCTGATGGCGGCGGAGTCGGGCCTCATTTTGATTCTTATGACGTCTTCCTGCTGCAGGGCATGGGGCGCAGGCACTGGCAGATATCCGCCCAGCGGGACAAGAGCCTGATTGTGGATGCGCCGATAAAAATCCTGCAGGAATTCGAACCTGAACAGGAATGGATGCTGGAACCGGGTGATATGCTTTATTTGCCTCCCGGATACGCTCATAATGGCGTAGCAAAGGACAACTGCATGACATATTCGATTGGCTTTCGTGCCCCGAGCTATCAGGAACTTGTCACCCAGTTTCTCGTTTACCTACAGGATCATACGGCGATCGAAGGCATGTATCACGATCCCGACATCCGCTTACAATTCCATCCGGCGCACATTAGTTCAGCCTTGGTTCGCCAAGCGGGCGAGGTGTTCGATAAAATCAAATGGAATCTTACTGATATAGAACGCTTTATTGGAATATATCTCACGGAGCCAAAATCCCATGTTTTTTTCCCCGCACCCCGGGATCCCTTAACCCGAAAGAAATTTTCGTATCAGGTCAAAAAAAATGGGTTACAACTGGATCTGAAAAGTCGTATGCTGTGCAGAGGAAAAACCATTTTTTTCAATGGTGACGGGTACACGGTGAGCATGGCGGCCTTCCGATCATTGGAAAGGCTGGCAGATTCTCTTGTACTGCCAAGCGCGCAAGATTTTGGTGATGAGGCACTTACTCTGTGCTACCAATGGTATCTTTATGGTTATATTGAAACACTAGGTCCGTCTGGCAGTTTGCAAACATAATTTAATTGTTATTTATTTAACCTGCCTAGGTTCGAGATACAGTGGTAAACCAAGTTATTTTTCAATCCTGCGAAAGACGGAAAATGATGAGCCATCGTTGTGGCAAATTACTGAAAGCCTTGCCTATTGGGCATTACAACTACTACCTGTGGCTATGGGATGGACCATAAAACGACTGGACAATATTTCTGAATTCTGCTATTAAGATAGTGGTCTTTTCAGATTTGAATGGCCGAACGCTTTTATAATTTACCCGTGATTCGTTATAACCATATAAAGGAGATTAAAAAAATGAAGTACTCGCTCCTCGCTGCCGCCGTGGTACTAATACTAACCGGATGTGACCAACTGAGACAGAAAACGCCTGGGGAAGGGAAACCCGGACAATATCCCCCGAGCCTTTGGGAGAAACGTGAAGGGCAGGTAAGTGATGCCGAAATTGAAGCGGCCCAGAAGGTTGACGACGCTGCTGCAAAAAGCTCCGTTGATACTCCGAAGCCGGAATATGATGTCAGTGGCAAAAAGGCTGATTAATATTAGTTATTATCACAATAAGAGACAAGTAAAAAAAGCCGTCCTGAAGGACGGCTTTTTTTCTGGAAGCTGCTTCAGGAAGGGAAAATCAAAGCTGCTTGCGGTTTGGATGACCCAAACCTTTTGTTATTTTGTTATACTGTGACTCCCTGTAATGAACTGTAGGATATTTAACAATGAAATACTCGTTCCTCGCTGTTGCCCTGGCGGCATTGTTATTGACCGCTTGTGATGGTAAAAAACATCCTATGGACAAGCCTCCCCCTTCCGCTTCGGTTCAACGTGACTCCGCTCCGAACTTTGACGAACTTGATAAGCCTTCGCCCGAGGGAACTGCTGGCGCTCAAAATGCCACTGGCGGTACGGATGCCAAGGCCAATAAAGAAGAACCACATAAGTAACAGGGATAGAAGACCTTTCCCTTTGGAAAGATCTAATTATTGATGAAGTTTACACCGCAAATGAGCAGATGCAATAATCAGTATCTTAAATCCGATTGGATCGGAGTATTTTGCTATATAATATACCCGTCACAACCTATTTAAATTTTATTAAGGAAGCCAGCTAATGAAACTTTCACTCCTTGCCGCCGCTTTAGTGGCACTGACCTTGACTGCATGCGACAGACCCAAACAGGCGGCGCCTGAAAATTCGACTACATACGGAACTAGAACGGAAGAAGGCACCACGATGGATCAAGAACGTGCCGCCGCCGGTACGCCAAAAGCAGACACATCCGCCGCAGCTCCAAGTGATGAGGATGAATACTCAGGCAAGGCCGTTCTCCCCGGACACGCGCTTGATGGTAATGGCAACCCCATAAGGGAAGGCCAAAGCACTATTCCCGCTGGCCACTAATAGATAGTGGGCAAGCCCAAAAGGCCGTCCGTAGGATGGCCTTTTTATTGCCTGGAATTAATTCCCTTAACAGCAGCACGGTCTTCCCGCTACTTCGACACTTCTTGAATTCCTATCTCGCCGCTTCGCCTACGCGTCCGGCGTGAGAACTGGGGGTTTGCTATACAATTTCAGCCTGTCAACCCGCTGCTTCTTTTACCCACTATTTTATAGAGAATTAAATGATGAGACTCACGCTCCTGGCTGCAACCTTGGCGGCATTGACAATGACCGCCTGTGGCAAACCGAATCAGGCACTACCCGAACAGGAAAAGAAAAACTTCGATAAAATTATCTCCCAGCCGGCCACTTCAGCTGCCCCGGCGCCCGATGCCAGTGGCGCAGCCTCCGCAGACACGAGCAGCACTTCCTCAACCATTGATACGGGCAAAGCCAAGGTGGCGGAAACATATGATGCTGCAAAGGACAAGACAACGGAAACATATGATGCTGCAAAGGATAAGGTGGCAGAAACATACGATGCCACTAAAGACAAAGTAGCAGACACGATTGACGCCACCAAGGAAAAAGCGAGGGATATTAAAGACAGTGTGAGCGAGAAAGCGAGTGCAAGTGCGGACGCCGTGAAAGAAACCGCAGCAGATGCGAAAAAAGACGCTCTAGATGCATTGAAGAAATAATCACTATTGCGCCGACAGGAGCCGCCACTTGGGGCGGCTTTTTATTGCCTGGAATATTTACCTGGTGGCGGTGTCAAAGCTCACTCTCAGTGTTGTGTCGAGAGAAATTAAAATCATACCAGTTGACGCCAGCCGAAACCCTCGCTCTGGCAAGCCACCCCGATCCAGTCCGCCTCACAATTCAGGACACTGCTCAGCATGGTTTGCGCAAGCAGCGGGGTATTGTTTTTTTCACTCAGGTGCGCTGCAATAACATGTTGCAGGCGAGTGCAATCAAGACTTGCCAGAAGCTGCGCCGCAACACCATTTTCGAGATGACCAAAACGGCCGCCAATGCGCTGCTTGAGACTCGGCGGGTAATCGCTCTTTGCAAGCATTTGCGCATTATGATTACATTCCAGCACCAGTGCGTGGCAGTGGTTCAAGATTGCCTCAATATGCGGCGTCGAACTGCCAGCATCCGTTAGTATGCCTAACCGCAGCGAGCCATTGCTGAAAACAAATTGCGCCGGTTCCTCGGCATCATGCGGAACCGGATAGGGCTCGACCTCGATATCATTAATGGAGAAACGCTGGTAGCCATCGATAATGTTAATCGTTGGCAGCGACCCGAATGTCCTCTCGACGACACGCAGCGTGCCATGGGTTAGCCATACCGGAATATCGAATTTGCGCGCAAAGCGCGCTACGCCACTGATATGGTCATCGTGCTCGTGAGTCACCACAATTCCGTCTATCATGCCGGGCTCGAGACCGAGTCGTGAAAGGCGGGCAATGGTTTCCTTGAACGTAAAACCGCAATCCAGCAATAATCTGGTACCCGCCACCTCGACCACAAGACCATTTCCCCTGGAACCGCTACCTAAGCAAGCAAAGCGCATACTTGGCAAGAAAGAAGGATTCCGGAAAAGGCGCTATTACAGAGCGTTTGAGGATACATGCTATCTGCACCTGCCTGATCGGGGGAGATTCGCTCCCCCGGCTTGTTATCTGCATGCTTTATCTTCGAGGACTGACAGCTCTGATTATCACAACAAAATAACGAAGCCCTATTTATTGTGGAAAGTAAAAATGGCTTACCGTTCATTACGAGACAAGAGATTGTGCTGGCTGGAGAAGCTTTTTGTCGCTCAAAAGTAGTCTGAATATCTCAATTGCAGGAAGGGGCCTTGACAGATAGTAACCTTGGATTTCATCGCAGCCGTACATGCGCAGAAAATCCAGCTGCTCGATGGTTTCTACGCCTTCGGCTACTACCGTAACACCAAGACTATGCGCCATGCCGATGATTGCCGTTGTAATTGCAGCGTCTGCAGGATTTGTAGTGACATCCATGATAAAAGAACGATCTATTTTCAGCACATCGACGGGAAATCGTTTCAGGTAGGCTAATCTTGAGTAGCCGGTTCCGAAGTCATCGATCGAAATTCTGATCCCCAATGCTTTCAGCTTCTCAAGTATACCAATTGTTTTTTTTGCGTGTGTCATCAGAGAGGTTTCTGTCAACTCCAATTCCAGCAAATCAAAATCGATACCATGTTCTCTCAAGGCTCTTTCCGTTTGTAATTCGACTTCAAGTAATTCAGGATCGACATCATTCTCCCGCATAGCTCGCAAAACATCCTGATTCAGGTTGCATTGCGAAAATTGCCTGCCGGATACATTGACCGATATTGGGATTTCTCCTATTCCCGCATGCCTCCATTCGGCGATCTGTTTGCATGCACTATCGATAACCCAGGCTCCCACCTGATTGATTAACCCGGTTTGTTCAAGGGCGGATATGAATTCCAAAGGCGCGACGACCCCATGTCCGGGACGATTCCATCTTATCAGGGCTTCTACCCCCGTGATTCGCCCGCTGGAAAGTTCCATTTTCGGCTGGTAATATAAAACGAATTCATTCTGATAGAGCGCCTTTCGCAAGGCGTTTTCCTGATCCAGCTTCCTCATCGCTGTTGCATTCATTTCCGCCATGAAGAAGCAATAGCTATCTCCGCCTGCCTTTTTCGACCGATACATGGCAGTATCACCGTTTTTAATCAACGTATCCGCATCAAGCGAATCTATTGGATATACGCTGATTCCAATACTTGCTGTGACTGTGATCTGGTGAGCCTGCAACTCAAAAGGCTGGCGTAATGCTTCTCTGATCTTGCTTGCGACGATTCGGGCGTCCGAACTGTCGGGGATAGCCAAAATACATCCGAACTCATCTCCGCTCAGGCGCGCGATTAGGTCCCTGATACGCAAGCATTCCAGCAAGCGCAAGCTGAACTGACGCAGCAATTCATCCCCGAGCGTATCTCCCAACGTGTCATTAACATCTTTGAAGTTATCGATACCAAGAACCAAAACCGAAATAATCCGATCGCCAGTCCCCGCTTGCTTGATAATTTTCCGAAGCGACTCACAAAATAGCGTCCGGTTGGGAAGGCCGGTAAGCGTATCATAATGAGAAAATTGCGATAGCCACCGTTCAGCTTTCTCGCGATACTTAACGTCATCCATACCCGATATTTCCTGCTTCACTCATCACCACACAATTACGGCCATTTTCCTTTGCTTCGTAGAGCGCCTCATCCGCTGCACGCAGTAATGAATCCATATCGACTCCATGATCCGGGTAGACAGCTACACCAATCGACGTGCTTACCCTTCCCAGCGATTTCTGACGTATGGCGAGCGCCAGATCCATCACTGCTTTGCGGATACCTTCAGCTTTCTTGCCTGCTCCGTCTGTTGAGACCTCTGACAGAACAAGCACGAACTCCTCACCGCCGTATCGGCATGCGACATCGCTCTCACGAATACTATTCTTCAGCAAAATAGCAACGTTCTTCAAAACAATGTCCCCGGCTTCATGTCCAAAGATGTCGTTGATCCGTTTAAAAAAATCGAGATCAATCATAAGCACTGCAAAAGAACCCGCAACACGTTTGGCTTTTGCAACTTCCCGAGGCAGGTACTCCTGCAGAAAGCGCCGGTTAAAAAGATTTGTCAATGGATCAGTAATTATTTGCTTTTGAAGATCCTGCACTAATTGTTCCAGGATTTTGCTCTGGTTTGTTGCCTCTCTGTTCAGCAAGCGTATTTCCAGCATATTGCAAATGCGCGCAAGTATCTCAACTTTTTCAAATGGCTTGCTGATAACATCCTTTGCCCCTGATTGTAGCGCACGCAATTTCAGTTCCACCTGGCCCGTAATGACAAGCACCGGGAGATAACCCTCCAGCTCGATTTTCTTCAGACCTTCCATTACCTGAAATCCGTCCATTCCGGGCATCATGAGATCGAGCAGGATGAGATCGTATTGATTTGCGCGATGCAGATTGCAGACCTCGAGCGGATTATTTGTCGATACGACCGAAGTATACCCGGCTGACCGCAACAGACGGTGAAGCAGATCGACATTAGCAACCATATCATCCACGATAAGGATCTTGGCGTTTAGAATAGCGGAAGAAGTTATCACATTAATCGCCGTACTTCAGTTGCCGAAATTTCCATCATTTGCTATCTGCTTTTCTCTGACATAGCGCACCATCCGATTCGTTCATTTTTATGGGTTCAGATAGTAAACGCGATAGACCCTGCAATAGTCTTTTATTCCAATCTGTTTTAGATTTATAAGCAGGATTCGTACCAGCTATTCTAATACACTGTATTCAAACATTTGCTGGGCCCGTCGGAAGAAGAGCTTAGAACATCATGTAAAATTTACCGATGAACCGGCGAACGTCGCAGATGACATTCCCATTTCGCAGGATCTTCCCAAGGCTCCAGATGGTACAAAACCATCAAGGGAAAATAATAAAATAAGATGATAAACTGACACCTACTTTTTGATCCCATGATTCAACAGTAATTGTGCCGTATCAATGAAAATTGATAAAGCAGCGTAGTGCCAGAAACATCATTGCAAAACAGATTTAACAAGTCAGGAACGGAATGTTGGAATGACAGGACTGGCGTCAAGAAGCCAAATAGTTACTCATGCGGCCCGAACAACGTGCGCGTGGTGGCAAACTAACCCTTCCTCAAGTGGAAAATTCGTGATGTCTCATACTAAGGCCCCGGATGTCACAAAACATAATTGAATTCCTGGCGCATTGGGGAATAACCGCGCTCTCGCTATGGCTTACAAGTTTTATCTTTTACGGTATTTCATTTTCCAGTAAAAAATCCCTATTTATAGCAGCGTTATTATTGGGTTTTACCAATGCAGTCATCAGACCGATCATCATTGTTCTGACAATACCGTTAACGTTAATTACTTTCGGACTTTTCTTGCTGGTCATTAATGCACTCATGATGCTTCTGGTATCGGTGCTTGTTCCAGGATTCAGGATTTCCGGATTCTGGACAGCATTCTTTGCAAGCATTGTCGTAACCCTTCTCAGCTTGATAGTGGGAACGTTGATATTCCCATCAGATGATTATTCGATAGAGATTCCTGCAAACCAGGGGGTTCTCATCTGATGTCCGAGATATAGCACGATATGCGCTTTATCTTTAATAATACTTACCTCCAATCTGATTTCATCTTCGCAGTATTCAGCAATATAGACAACTTCTTTGCATCAGCGTTTTGTTCGAATGGCAATATTCCCAGCAATGGGCAACCCAGCCTCTGCGACAGGGTAAGTACATTCTCGTCGAATGCGATCATTTGCGGTTCAATGCGGTTCGCTACCCATCCAGCGAGCCGCAACCCGGTTGTTCGTATCGCATGTGCGGTCAACAATGCATGATTAAGACACCCTAACCGCATCCCCACCACCAGGACTATGGGCAAATCCAGAGTCTGCGCCATGACCGCGCCGTCTTGGTACTCGTCAAGCGGTACGAGAAAACCACCGATGCCCTCAACGATTACTATATCGGCAATTTTTTGAAGTTCAAGGAACGCCTTACAAATAATTGCTATGTCGATATTGATGCCCGATTGTCTTGCCGCAATATGCGGCGCAATCGGTGGAGACAGCGCATAGGGATTCACCAGTGCACGCGGAGCAGCCACAGTACTAGCGGCGACGAGTGATTCCACATCTTCCCATTTTCCGTTTTCGCAGCCCGCTGCCACCGGCTTCATGCCCACAGTGCTCTCGCCTCGCGCCGCAAAAGCATGCAGAAGCGCGCAACTGACAAAGGTCTTACCCACGCCTGTATCGGTTCCTGTGACAAAATATCCGTTTGTCATAATAAGTCAAGCGTCATGCAAGACCGATTTTGCGTCTTGTTTCGGGAGTAAGAATCGTTTTTCGCGGCTGCAGCTTCCAGGCATGGCCATAAATTACTTCAAAGGTCGCCGGTAATTTTCCTTCTATCCGTAGCGTCTCATACTGATTTATCCCTTTTTGCCATGAGTTCTTTCCGGTTAAACCACGCCGTCTACCCTGGGTGACATTGTGAGCACCGATGGCCTTGAGATCCCGCATCACGCTAGTTACGTCATCATAGGTCAGCACGATATATTCCATATCCATAACAGGTGTAGCGAAGCCGTTATGCACCAGCATGTCGCCAATGTCGTGCATGTCTGTGAAACGATTGATATGGCTGTAATTGTCTGCGCTACGGAAAGCCTGGCGCAATTCCTTCAAAGTATCCGGGCCGAAAGTACTGAACATGAACAGACCACCGGCCTGCAATACCCGATGCACCTCGGCAAACGTACGGTTGATGTCATTGCACCATTGCAGCGTCAGATTCGACCACACCAGACCGGTACAGGAATCTTTCAATGGCATCTGCTCAATGTCGCCACACACATAGCCGGTCTGATTCCCGCGAACTGCCAGTTGCTTCCACCAGGAAACGGAGGGGCGCGCCTGAAAATGCATTGCTGGCGCAATATCGACCGCCAGCATTCTCGCGCCGGGGTAGCGCAGGCGCAGTTGACGCGTGCCATGGCCGGTGCCGCTACCGGCGTCGAGGATGACATCGGGCGTATGCTTGATGTAGTCGAGCCGCGACAGCATCCGGCTGCCCACCTCACGTTGCAGGACCGCAGCCTGATCGTAGCTCGCCGCTGCTCGCTCAAAGGCGTTTCGCACCTGGCGCTTGTCGATGGTATGGTCGTAATTCAATTGATTGGCTTGTGAAATAACTGAATCAGGCTGGCAACAAATTGATCAGGATAAGATAAAAAAGGCGCATGACCACAAGGGGACAACATTAACAGCTCAGAATTTGGCAGCTGCTGGTTCATCCATCTTGCCGCACCGGCGTCGGAAATAACATCGTTCTCTCCATGTAGCAGTAATGACGGTTGATTGACCTTTCTTAATTTTTCGCGCAGATCTGTCGTAAGCAGAATCTGCAACCCCGTTTGCAATGCAGTTTCATCCGGTTGATCACGCTGAAAAAAACTTTCACGCAACTGTGCAAGCATTGCCGTGGTATTGGCGCTGCCGTCCATCTGCAAAGTAAGAAACCTGCTTAGTATAGTTTCATAATCCCGCTTCAGATTCTGCATGAATAATTGCAAAGTCGCCGCTTCCATTCCGTATTGCCAGTCTCTACGCTTGACAAAGCAGGGTGTCGTTGAAATCAAGGCGAGCTTCCTGACACGCACCGTTTCGCGCAATGCAAGCTCGATTGCCACCTGGCCTCCTAGCGACCACCCACAAACGATACACGTTACGGGCAAGATATCCGCGACCAGCTCGACCAGGTGTTCCAGCGTACCGGGTTCACAAACCGGACTGAATCCATGCCCCGGAAAATCTACCAGATGCAAGCGGAAGTGCTGCGCCAGCCGTTCACGCACGCCGCCCCAGATACCGCTGTGCATGGCCCAGCCATGCAGCATAACGAGGTCGGGGCCGGCGCCGAAGGTTTCAACATGGAGCCTCATCGGGAAGCGTTATCCAGGTCTCTCAGCGCCGCCGCCAACTGCATAACGTCCTCCATATCGTGTGCCGCGGATAACGAAATCCGCAGCCGTGCCATGCCCTGCGGAACCGTGGGGGGACGGATGGCCGGAACCAGAATGCCTCTTTCGCGCAATGCCTCGCCTATCTCTAGGGCTTCATCATTTCCCCCTATAACCAACGGCTGAATGGGCGTAACGGATGGCAGCAGCTGCCAACGCAGTGATTGCAATCCGTGTTTAAGCCGCGCCGTAAGCTGCACCAGCTTTTCGCGCCGCCATTCATCCCCTTCGATCAGATCCAGACTTTTTAGTAAGGCATGGGATAACAGCGGCGGCGTCGCGGTAGTATAAATATAGCTGCGCGCATGCTGAATCAGGGTTTCGATGATCTCTGACTGTGCCGCAATAAAGGCGCCGCATACACCCGCCGCCTTACCAAGCGTGGCCATGTAGATTATGCGTGGCGAACCGATATTGAAATGAGATACCGTTCCCCGCCCCTGCGGACCGAGTACACCAAAACCGTGCGCGTCGTCGAGCATCAACCATGCATTATACCTTTCGCACAATGCCAACAGGTCGGCGGCCGGCGCCACATCCCCATCCATGCTGAACACCGCGTCGGTCATCACTAATTTGCGTTTAGCCTGCGATACGGCGAGCTGCTGTTCCAGCGTTGCCAGATCAAGATGCGGATATCGGGTAAACTTTGCCCGAGAGCCGAGTGCGGCATCATTGAGGGAGGCATGATTGAGCTTATCGGCGAATATCGCGTCGCCACGATCTGTCAGCGCCGTCACCACCCCGGCATTCGCCATGTATCCGGTGGAGAAAAGCAACGCTCGCGGAAAACCGGTGAAGTGCGCCAGCGCCTCTTCCAGGGCATGATGTGCTGATGAGTGCCCACTGATCAGATGGGAAGCCCCTGCGCCCACGCCATATTGTCTGGCGCCTTCGCAGACCGCTGCAATCAACTGGGGATGACTGGCAAGGCCGAGATAATCGTTGCTGCAAAACGCGAGGTATTCACGCCCAGCCATCGAAACATGCGTTGATTGAGAACCCTCCAGAGTCAGGCGGTGGCGATACAGCTTATTCTTTTCCTGGCTCTCCAGTTGTTCCCGTAGTTGTTCAGTAAGATCGTTGAGCATTCCGGCTATGGGGTGGCGCGGCCTGCGCGCTACATCGAACGAAGTCCCAACTTGTCAAACAACGCCTTGTCCCGCGCAGCTTCCGGATTACCGGTAGTGAGCAATTTGTCGCCGTAGAAAATTGAATTGGCGCCTGCAAGAAAACACAGCGCTTGCACCGGGTCCGGCATTTCCTGCCTGCCAGCCGACAGCCTTACCATCGCTCTGGGCATCGTAATACGCGCCGCTGCAATAGTGCGCACGAACTCCAGCGGATCAAGCGCCGCCGTACCATATAGCGGCGTACCTTCAACCTGCACCAGATGGTTGATGGGAACGGATTCAGGATAGGGATTCAGATTTGCCAGCTGTGCGATCAGGCCGGCGCGGGCATGGCGTGATTCTCCCATGCCTACGATGCCGCCGCAGCATACGTTTATCCCCGCCCCACGAACTTTCTCCAAAGTTTCCAACCGATCCTGATAATTGCGGGTAGTGATGACTTCACCATAAAATTCAGGTGCGGTGTCAAGATTATGGTTGTAATAATCTAGCCCGGCTTGTCTCAACTGCTCTGCCTGACCTGGTTTCAGCATGCCTAGAGTCGCGCAGGTTTCAAGCCCCAGCGCTTTGACGGCACTGACCATCTCCATCATTTTCTCGATGTCGCGCTGCTTGGGTCCGCGCCATGCCGCCCCCATGCAAAAGCGCGAAGCGCCTTGCGTCTTCGCCGCCGTGGCTGTTGCCAAGACCTCGTCGAGCGACAGCATGTCCTGATTCTCGACACCTGTGTGATAGCGTGCAGCCTGGGGGCAATAACCGCAGTCCTCAGGACAACCACCGGTCTTCACCGAGATCAATGTGGATAGCTGGACCGCATTGGCATCGTGATGCTGCCGATGAACCAATTGCGCGTGGTGGATGAGATCGTTGAAAGGCAGATCCAGCAGCGCCTTGATCCGGGAAACGTTCCAATGTTGCGCTTCACTCACGTTGACAGTGTGTTTGGCAACTGCATTGCCCGAGTGATGCTGCATTTGATCGAGAGCTATACTGGAACTGGCCGTTGTGTCGGAGATAAATTGCTTCATATCAGGTCCTGTATCGCTATATCATTTTGTTAAAGCGATAATTGATTAGTCTGCGCTACAATTAATGTGACAGTAATGCCGTCGCAATACCAGTCGCCTCTTGAAAATACATTGAGCCCAAATCATCAGGGATTCCGCTATCATTGTCAAATTTTTACTCCAAATTATTGAACAATAGATTAAATATTATGCAGACATTATTCAAGAAGAATTGTCTGCTGTGCGGCGCCGCAAGTGATGTCGATCTGTGCAAACCGTGTCTGGACAGTCTGCCTGAACTGCCGCCCCATCGTTGTGAGGTATGTGCACTCCCCGTGGCAGAGTCTCGCGTCTGCGGCGCCTGCCTTGCAGATCCGCCCGCTTTTGATCGCACCATTGCGGCATTGAGCTATGCCTTTCCGGTGGATGCTCTTGTTCATGCTCTCAAATACCAGGGGAATCTCACCATGGCACCTGTCCTGGCCGATTTGTTGACAGCGAGGATGGGCGCTGCTGCGTTACCGGATTTCATCGTACCCATGCCGCTGCATTCCACAAGATTACGAGAAAGGGGTTTCAATCAGGCGCTTGAAATTGCCCGTCGCGTCTCAAGGAAAACGGGTGTTGCACTACTGCCAGCAGTGTGCAAACGTATCAAGAACACGCCCTCCCAGACCGGCCTGCCCTGGAAAGAACGCGAGAAAAATATTAAAGGTGCATTCACATGCAAAGCTGATCTTGCAGGCAGGCGAATCGCAATACTGGATGATGTGATGACTACCGGCGCAACCCTGAACGAATTGGCGAAGGTACTGCGGAAAAGCGGCGCTACTTGCGTGAGTGGATGGGTAGTCGCCAGAACGCTGCCTTACAATTGAAAAACTCGGGGTAATCGATCAGATTATGCTCGATGTCATTCTATTCCAGCCTGAAATACCGCCTAACACCGGTAATATCATACGGCTATGTGCCAATACGGGTGCAAAACTCCATCTCGTCAAGCCGCTGGGCTTTATCCTGGAAGACAAGCAATTGCTACGGGCCGGACTGGATTATCATGAATTTGCCAGCATAATGATCCATGAGAACTGGAGGGAATGCACCGAGCATCTGCAAGGACACCGTTTTTTCGCCGTTTCCACCAAGGGGAAACAGCGCTACGACTTGACTGCATATGCCAGCGGGGATGCTTTCATATTTGGTGCGGAAAGTCGTGGACTGCCGGCCGAGATCCTGGAGAGTTTTCCCGAACAACGCAGGATCCGCGTACCCATGGTAGCCGGCAGCCGCAGCCTCAATTTGTCGAATACGGTAGCGGTAGTGATCTATGAAGCGTGGCGGCAGACAGGTTTCATGAAAGACATATGATTTTACGGTGAAACGAGGATTTCTTTCTGACCCCAATGTTTCATAAATTCGCGCGATGATCGCGCAGGATTTCATCTTGTAGGAGGATTTTGTGAAAGAGTAGCGTAGTTATTCATATGCCCGACTGAACAAAATTTCCATAAGAAACAAAAGACCAGCGAGGAGCGCGTCAATTTATGAAACATCAGGGCTAATAGCTTTCTGTCTTCGGTTCGCGGTTAAGCAGCGCTTCCACGGCCATTCTGGCCGGCACGCCATCGTGGAGTATGCTGCATATTGCCTGCGTAATCGGCATTTCGATTTTCAGTTCCCGGCTTAGCCGCAACACCTCCCGAGCCGTATGGACTCCTTCCGCAGTATGTCCAAGCTCCCCCAGAATGTCCGGAAGCGCACGACCCGCCGCCAACATTAATCCTACCCGCCGGTTGCGTGACAAGTCACCGGTACAAGTTAGTATCAAGTCACCTACTCCCGTCAACCCCATGAAGGTTTCCATACAGCCACCGAGTTTCAGCCCCAGCCGGGTAATTTCTGCCATACCTCGCGTAATCAGGGCTGCTCGGGCATTGTGACCAAACTCCATGCCGTCGGAAATGCCCGCGGCGATCGATATGACATTCTTGATCGCTCCGCCCGTTTCCACACCGACGACATCCCTGCTCGAATAAACCCGCAACCGGGCAGTATGCAATTGTGCCGCAACGTTTCGGGAAAATCCTTCATCATGGGATGCGAGTGTCAAGGCAGCAGGAAGCCCTCCCGCCACTTCCTGCGCAAAGCTGGGACCGGACAGCACGCCGCAGGGCGCCAGGCCGGCGTATTCCTCCTGTACCACCTGATGAGGCAACTTGGCGGATTGCGCTTCGAATCCCTTACAGCCCCACACTACCGGCACCGCTTTTCCGGAAGCAACGATTCCACGCAATGTCTCGCGTAATCCGGAAACGGAAACAACGATCAGGGCAAGTTCCGCACCCTCGACGGCGGCATTGAGGGCGGATGTCAACCGCAGGGAATCGGGTAAGGAAAAATCCGGGAGATAGCGCCTGTTAGTTCGCTGTGAAACAAGCTCGGCAAGATGATCCGTATTCCGGGTCCACAACGCCACCTGATGGCTCAAACGGGTGTTAGCGCTAAGACTGATGGCTAGCGCAGTACCCCACGCACCTGCGCCGAGAACAGCTATCCTCATGAACCCCAGACTTGTTGCGTTCTAATGTAACCAATTTGTCCACCACGGTGACGCACCTTGACCCAACCGTTCGCAGCAGGCTCAAGCAGTTCCATAACCACGTTTTGCTGCGCCTGAAATACCAGTGCCGAACTTGCATTTGCGGCCTGGTAAGCCTCAGCCTGCGGTGCGGTAACAATCACATAGCGTTTTTCGCTTAATGCTTTTTCTTCCACCCAGGCAAGACTCCCCCCGCTGTCGCGCACCTTGACCCAGCCTTCAACTTTCACCACCGCCTCTACCGGCAGATGACGGCTTGCCACGTACAATTTATCAGCCTTGAGCGACGGCGCGTCATACATAATGGTGGCATTATCGGTTATCGAAAAAAAATCAAATGCTGCAATGGCATGCGCCGGACAGAATAGTACGCCAATCAATAGCACCAGAGCCCCGCACTGCGGGAACAGGATGGTGACGAACGCATCACGGGAATGCTTCATTTTCAGTGCGTCGTTTTCTTCGCTTCTTCCACTTTCTCTGGCGCCATGGCATTCATCTCGGCTTGCTGCTTTCCCTGGTGATAAAGCGCCTCGAAGTTCACGGGGCTTAAAATTACTGCATGAAATCCGGCGCGGGTAACGATGTCCGAAACGGTTTCGCGCAGATAGGGGAAAAGAATATTGGGGCACGCAATCCCCAGAACGGGATCCATTTCAGCTTCCGGCACATTGCGAATCTGAAAAATGCCCGCCTGCCGGACCTCAACCAGAAACATAGTCTTGTCTTTGACCTTTGCCGTGACAGTTATCGTTAGCAATACTTCATACATGCCCTCGTCGATACGCTCACCCTTGGAGTGCAATTGTATGTTCACCTCGGGTGTTTCGCGCTCAAGAAAAATTTTGGGCGCATTGGGAATCTCCAGGGATAGATCCTTGACATAGATTTTTTCAATACCAAAAACCGGTTGCTGCTGGTCGCTCATGGAAGTTTCCCTATGGAGTAATCAAAGATGGGATGTTACCGTAAAAAAAACGTGCCGCAACGATGAAATTGTCCAGAACAATCCAGCCTCCAGATTGCAAGGCATTCCCACGAATATGCAAAGTGCAGAGTATGTACCGATGAAAGTCGGGCGGGAATTCCGAACGAATGAAACTTCGGAATCGCCGCTCTGCTCCTGGTAATAGCCGGCAATCAGCCCGCCAGAAGCTTTATCAACCCATCATCACGGTCTAGCTTCGCCAAATCGTCATAGCCCCCTACATGCGTATCGCCAATATAAATTTGGGGAACAGTGCGGCGCCCGGTTTTCTGCATCATCTCGGCACGCCGGGCCGGATCCAGATCAATACGTATCTTTTCGATCTCCACCACCCCTCTGGCACGCAACACACGTTCCGCCCTACTGCAATAAGGACAAAAACCGGACGAATACATGACTACCTTCATCATATCTCCATTACTTCTTAACTATTGGCAAATTTGCCTGCCGCCAGGCATCTATGCCGCCTTCAAGATTATGTACA
>JBDTDT010000130.1:0-88678 GCA_039922995.1 Nitrosospira sp.
GGCGCAGGCGCTCCGGCGTGCCCACGTCCATCCAGTCTCCCCGGTAGTGTTCGCCGCCGATTTTTTTTGCAGCAATGGACTGCTGCAGCAAAGGCGCCAGTTTTGCTGCCAAACCCAGCACGACGTCCTTGAAAAGCATCGGCTGATAGACGCCGATTCCGCTGAAAGTAAGCCTGTTTTCTCCGGAGAGCGCCACTTCGCCGGAATCGAGAACGAAATCGCCGCCGGGATGATGGTCCGGGTTGTCCACCAGCACCAGGTGCGCAAGATCCCCACCCGGATTAAGCTGCATCTGCCGCAAAACCGGCAGCAGGGTGGAAAAATCGATGTCGCAATAAATATCGGCATTGACCGTGAGAAACGGCTTCCCATGATTGCCGCTCGATTCGTCCTTCAGGATGGGCAGGGCCTGGGCGATGCCGCCCGCGGTTTCCAGCGCGGCCGGCTCATGCGAATAACGAATGTCGACACCATAACGCTCGCCGTTGCCGAGCGCAGCCTCGATCATCTGTCCCAGATGGGCGTGGTTGATGACGATTTCGGCAAAGCCCGCGCGCGCGAGATTCTCCAGGTGATATTCAATCAGGGGCTTTCCGCCCGCGCGCAGCAACGGCTTGGGCAGGGCGTCGGTCAGGGGACGCATGCGCTCACCGCGCCCGGCTGCCAGGATCATGGCCTTGAACCCGGACGGCGCGCCTTTAAAAAGTATAGCCAACTTTTGTTTCCGGCTGCTTGCCTTCCAGCGCATCCAGCAGGGCCAGCAGGGGATGAAGTTCGCGGTAGCGCTCGCAGGCCTTGCGCAAATATTCCATTACGAGCGGCATATCCCGCAGATAGCCATCTTTGCCATCGCGGTAATACAGGCGGGCAAATATGCCCAGCACCTTGACATGCCGCTGTACGCCCATCCACTCGAAATCTCGGTAAAAATCGGCGAAATCGGCGGCTACCGGCAACCCAAGTTTTCGCGCTTTTTCCCAGTAGCGTATGATCCAGTCCAGCACGCGCTCCTCCTCCCAGCGGATATAGGCATCCTTGAAGAGCGATGCAAGATCGTAGGTGATGGGACCGTAAACCGCATCCTGAAAATCGAGGATGCCGGGATTGGGTGCCGTAACCATCAGATTACGCGAATGGTAGTCGCGGTGCACGTACACCCGAGGCTGAGCCAGGCTGTTTTGCACGATCTGCTTGAAAACCCCATCAAGCGCCATCTTCTGGTTTGTATCCGGCACAACCCGCAAATGCCTGGCCAGGTACCAGTCGGGGAACAGGCTCAGTTCCCTCAGCAGCAACGCTTCGTCATAATCCGGCAACATGCCGGGGCGGCTCGCCAGCTGGATTTCAAGGAGCGCAGCCACCGCATCGCCATACAACCGGTCGGCGCTATCGGGATCGTTATTCAGCGCCTGGAGATACGTGGTGCTTTCGAGATCGGAGAGCAGCAGGAAACCCTGCGCCTGATCTTCGGCCAGGATAGCGGGTACGTGTATACCTGCTGCGGCGAATAAATGGGCGACGTGGACAAAAGGCGCGCAGTCTTCCTGCTGCGGCGGCGCATCCATCACGATCAATGTGCTGTCGCTGAAGGCTGCGCGGAAATAACGGCGGAAACTCGCATCGGCGGAAGCATGCGACAAGGTAAAGCTTTTATCCGGAAACCGCGCCTTGATCCAGTTTTCCAGAAGTTGCAAGCGTTCCATCATCATGCACTGATTGCCTAATTACCCAAAGTATGAGATTTTATCACGCATGCACTACTCCCCATCCGGTCGGATGATGGAACAGAAATCACGGAGGAAATTATGCTCAACCAAAAAGTACTGGACGAAATCGTAACCAGGGTCAACGAACTGCTCGCACAGAGCCCGGTAAAGGATGTGGAGAAAAATCTCAAGGTCATGCTGTCGGGAATGTTTACCCGCCTGGATCTGGTGACCCGCGAAGAATTCGAGGTGCAGCAGGAAGTCGTGAAACGCACGCGCGAGAAGCTGGCGGGGCTTGAAGCACGAATCGCGGAGCTGGAAGCCGCTACGAAATCAGACGCGCTGGATGTTCCGGCGGAAACGCTGGATGATCTGTCTGAGACACAATAACGCGGAAATTTGCGGATAGCCCGGATAATGAAAATTGCCGATGCTCTATCACCATGCAACACATACCGGACGCCGCCCCCATGTATTCACGCTGATCCTGCTGATCCCGGTTGAGAATTTTCCTGCATGCCGCTAGCGATTCTTTATAGCCGCGCTATCACGGGCATGGAATCTCCACTTGTTACCGTGGAAGCCCATATCGCCGATGGCTTGCCGGGTTTCACCATCGTCGGGCTGCCGGAAGCGGAAGTCAAGGAAAGCAAGGACCGGGTACGGGCAGCACTGCAAAACGCGCAATTCGAATTTCCCGCCCGGCGCATCACGGTCAACCTCGCCCCCGCCGATTTGCCCAAGGAGAGCGGGCGCTTCGATCTGCCCATCGCATTGGGCATCCTCGCTGCGACGGGTCAGATTCCTTCCGACAAGCTTGATCAATACGAATGGGCAGGCGAACTTGCCCTGACTGGAGAACTGCGGGCCATACGCGGTGCATTGGCGATGACCTACGGGGCATCGCGCTCGGGACGCAGTTTCGTATTGCCGCGCCAAAATGCTGCCGAAGCCGCGCTGGTCAAGGAGGCCGTGGTATATCCCGCGAAATCGCTGCTGCAAATTTGTGCGCATCTTGCCGGACGCGAGCCGTTGCAGCGTTATGACGTCAGCGGCGAAACAGTCGGGGCGGAAGATACCGGAAACGCTGCGCCTCATTATCCCGGCATGGACGAAGTCAAAGGCCAGGCACATGCGAAGCGTGCGCTGGAAATTGCGGCGGCGGGCAACCATAGTGTGTTGATGGTGGGTCCGCCGGGCACGGGAAAGTCGATGCTTGCAGCGCGCTTTCCCGGCATCCTGCCATCCATGACCGAAGAAGAGGCCCTTGAGTCCGCCGCCATGCAATCCTTGAGCAGCGGCGGCTTCAATGTAGCCAACTGGAAGCGCCGCCCCTATCGTTCGCCTCACCATACCGCCTCCGGCGTCGCTTTGGTCGGCGGCGGCAGCAACCCCCGCCCCGGCGAGATTTCGCTGGCAATGAATGGCGTACTGTTTCTCGACGAGCTGCCGGAGTTTGACCGCAAGGTATTGGAAGTATTGCGCGAACCGCTGGAATCGGGACGCATCACCATATCGCGCGCGGCGCGCCAGGCGGACTTCCCCGCCCGGTTCCAGTTGATTGCGGCGATGAATCCCTGCCCCTGCGGCTACCTTGGGCATTACAGCGGAAAATGCCGCTGTACGCCCGACCAGGTGGCACGCTACCGCGGTAAAATTTCTGGCCCTCTGCTCGATCGCATTGACCTGCAGATCGAAGTGCCCGCCGTGCCGCAGGAAGACTTGATGCGCCAGGCCGAGGGTGAATCAAGCGATGCTGTCAGGCAGCGTGTCGAAAGGGCATATCAGCGCCAATTGGCAAGGCAGGGCAAGGCCAACGCTTATCTAATGGTCAGGGAGATCGACAAATACTGCGTGCCGGATGCTCCAGGAGAAAGCCTGCTCAAGCAAGCCATCAGCCGCCTGAACCTTTCCGCGCGAGCCTATCATCGCGTCCTGAAAGTAGCGCGCACCATTGCCGATCTGGCGGCAAGCGACGGCATAACCAGTATGCATATCGCGGAAGCAGTGCAGTACCGGAAGCTGGACAGGAATTAGTGCGAAGCATTTAACAGGGGGCATAACAAGCTTTTCAGTCCCCTGCGGTCTATCCAATCTTTTTGGGAGAAAGACATGCCAAACCATAAAACCGGCAAGCAGGCCGCCGCCGCCTATGACGTTGTGATTGTGGGTGGGGGTATCGCGGGCCTGTATTGTTGCCGCGAACTGGTCAGGCAACGCGAATTGCTAAAAATCAACAGCATTCTCCTTCTTGAAGCTTCAGACCGGTTTGGAGGCCGCATCGAAACCTGGTCTTTGCGGAGAAGCGACGAGAAGAATGGAGAGGCCATTGGATTTGACGATACGTGGGACCCGTGCAATTGGGATTTCACGAGCGGGAAGCCTGATGCGCTTGAGCCGCAAGGCGGCAAGGAATCTCCCTATAGAACGCCCACGGAAAGGCGGCTGAATAAAAACAGCGACGGCACCGATGCCGAGGAGCTATCCAGGAACGAATATTTTCGCGCGGAATTTGGGCCCATGAGAATCGAGCCCCGCCACCAGCCTTTATTGCAGACGTTGCTTGACGAACTGGGTATCAGGGAACCCGTTTCCGGCGCAGCGGAAAGCCTGGATGATCTGGTGCCATTCTCTTCCTACGCGTCAGAAGACCCGATGGAGCCTCAATTTACCCTTCACGAAGAAGAGGCTAAGCAAAAAACCCCTTTTGACCTGATGATATTGGCGCTCAGGCGCATCTTCGAACTCGTCGATCTCAACAATATAAAAACGCCATGGAAGACCGACGCAGCCAACGAACAGTGGCAAAACCTGAAGAACGAGAAATTCTTTTACCGCCACTACTGGAAAGGTGAGCTGCTTGAATGGATTCACAATATTACGGACGAGGATCTGGAAATCATCAGAAAAACCGCCCGCTTCAGAAGTCAGCCTCTTTGGAATCTGGGCTTCTGGAACGTGCTCAGCGATGTGTTAAGCCATTACGCCGTAGTCAAGATAAGAGACTGGGGGAGTTACTACCACTTCGTACATGAAAATTTGAATGCCGCGGAATGGATTATTTTCTGGCTTAGGGCAATTCGAAGCTCGGGATCGCTGCGCGGCATCCGCGGAGGAATGAGCCGGATCATCTGGAAGCTTCTGGAAGCGCTTTATAAAGAACGGGAAAATAATCCTTCGCTATGCATCCAGAAAGGCCGGAAGGTATCGGGCCTTCAATCCGACGGTGACGGAGTGAATGTCATCATCGAAAACGAGACGGAAGCCCTTCGGGCACGAAGGGTGATTCTCGCTTTGCCCAAGCGCCCGCTCGAAGAAATGTGCTGGAATGGAAAACCGCCGCAAAAAAAGCTCAGGGAAGCCCTGAACGCGGTCGCTTGCCTTCCACTGCTAAAGTGCTTTTTCGTAATCGAAAGACCTTGGTGGGAAGATAACAGGCCCCTCAATCGCAACGCCGCGGATTTGCCTACGCGGGAGTTGCTCTATGTAAAAAGCAACGACCGGACAAAAGGGCTCATCATGATCTACACGGACCGCCCAGCCATCACATTCTGGTCCGATTATCTGCGAACGCTGGAATCCGATCCCTATCAGCCCGATCAAGAGCCAACCGAAGACCCTCAGCTTGAGAGCCAGGAAATAGCCAGGACCTGGTTCCTGACGCTAAAAAAGGAACCGTTCAAGCCAGGCGCGCCCCAGGAAAACCGGATCATTGCTAAAAAGCCGGGCTATTCCCGATTGTGGGAGCGTTTTGTTCAGTTTGCGAGGGACTACGAGCACCATGATTTTACCCAGGACCGCCTGCTGGCCTGCGGCATGCGCGACTGGGGCAAGAAGCCTTTTGGCGCGGCAGCCCATGGATGGCTGCCCGGCGTGATGGCCTGGAAGCATATCGAATTCCTCGAGGCATTTTCGTTGAACCAGGATACCTCTGGAGTAAAGAATATCCACGTCTGCGGCGAAGCATTTTCCGACTACCAGGGTTTCATCGAAGGTTCTCTGCGATCCGCAAGCCGCGTGCTGCGCAGCATTGAAAAACAGGCAAAATTCACCCGCTGAACCGGAAACTCTGCTATTCCGGCGGGGCCGGGCAAAATACTGATAGGGGCATGATAGAATCCAGCCTCTACCGAAAACGTAGCCTAGCCATGAACGAACATTCCCGCACCGCGATACTGCAAGACATCCTGCCCCGCCGCATCCTGATGCTGGATGGAGCCATGGGCACGATGATCCAGAGCTACAAGCTCAACGAGGCGGATTATCGCGGCACGCGTTTCGCCGATTTTCCGCACGACCTCAAGGGTAATAACGACCTTTTGACCCTCACTCAGCCGCAGATCATCCGCGCCATCCATACCGACTACCTCGAGGCCGGGGCGGATATCGTCGAGACCAATACCTTCAATTCCACCTCCGCCTCAATGTCGGATTACCACATGGAGGACTTGGTATATGAGCTGAATTTTGCCGGCGCCAAATTGGCGAAGGAAGCAGTACGGGCCATGGAAATAAAAACGCCTGATAAACCCCGCTTCGTCGCCGGGGTGCTTGGGCCGACCACCAAAACTGCATCGATTTCGCCCGATGTGAACGACCCCGGTTTTCGCGGCATCACCTTCGATCAACTGGTGGCGGATTATTCGGTCTCCATTAGCGGCCTGCTTGACGGCGGTGCCGATATTCTCCTGGTGGAAACCATTTTCGATACCCTCAATGCCAAGGCCGCGCTGTTTGCCGTCGATCAATACTTTGAGAATCACGGCATACGCGTGCCCATCATGATCTCGGCAACCATTACCGATGCTTCCGGCCGCACGCTTTCCGGCCAGACACCTGAAGCCTTCTGGAATTCCGTCAGTAACGCGCGTCCATTATCTGTGGGGCTCAACTGCGCCCTGGGAGCGGAATTGATGCGTCCTTATATTGAGGAGCTATCGCGGGTTGCGGGGGTATATGTCAGTGCACATCCCAATGCCGGCCTGCCCAATCCGCTGGCGGAAACCGGCTATGACGAGTCGCCCGACTATACCGCGGGCCTGATCAAGGACTTTGCGCAATCGGGCTTTGTCAATATCGTCGGCGGCTGCTGCGGTACGACGCCCGCACATATCAAGGCGATTGCCGATGCCGTGAGCGATATCGCACCGCGCGCCGTTCCCGACGTCCCCAAAAAACTGCGGCTATCAGGCCTGGAGCCGCTTAGCATCGGTGATGACTCACTATTCGTGAACGTAGGCGAGCGAACCAATGTCACCGGCTCGAAAGCCTTTGCCCGGCTGATACTGGGCAACAATTATGCGGAGGCGTTGAGCGTTGCGCGCAACCAGGTGGAAAGCGGTGCGCAGATCATCGACATCAATATGGATGAAGCGATGCTCGATTCGCAGAAGGCGATGGTGACGTTCCTGAATCTCATCGCCGCCGAACCCGACATCAGCCGCGTCCCGGTCATGATCGATTCGAGCAAGTGGTCAGTGATCGAAGCAGGGCTCAAATGCGTGCAGGGCAAGGCCATTATCAACTCGATCAGCATGAAGGAAGGCGAAGCAGAGTTTATCGAACACGCAAAACTTGCCCGCCGCTATGGTGCCGCGGTCATTGTGATGGCTTTCGATGAATCAGGCCAGGCCGACACGAAAGAACGCAAGGTGGAAATCTGCAAGCGTTGCTACCGCATACTTGTTGACCAGGTAGGGTTCCCGCCTGAAGACATCATTTTTGATCCGAATATTTTTGCGGTCGCCACCGGCATCGAGGAGCACAACAATTACGGCGTTGATTTCATCGAAGCCACGCGCATCATCAAGCAAACCCTTCCTTATGCAAAAGTGAGCGGAGGCGTATCGAACGTATCGTTCTCTTTCCGCGGCAACGAACCGGTGCGGGAGGCGATTCATACCGCATTCCTCTACCATGCGGCTCAAGCCGGCATGACCATGGGCATCGTCAATGCCGGGCAACTAGGCGTTTATTCCGACATTCCCAAGGACTTGCTGGAACGAGTCGAAGATGTGCTGCTCAATCGTCCGGTCGAAGGAGAGGTTACGCCCACCGAGCGGCTGGTTGAATTTGCCGAGAGCTTCAAGGGAAAAAGCAAGGAAAACGTCGAAGATCTTTCATGGCGCGAGCAGCCGGTCCAGGAGCGCCTGACTCACGCGCTGGTCCGCGGCATCACCACATACATCGTGGAAGATACCGAAGCGGCACGGCTCGAGATCAGCAACCAGGGCGGGCGGCCGATCCAGGTGATCGAAGGTCCGCTCATGAATGGCATGAATGTAGTGGGCGACTTGTTCGGCTCGGGCAAGATGTTTTTACCGCAGGTTGTGAAGTCGGCACGCGTCATGAAACAGGCGGTAGCTCACCTCCTACCCTTCATCGAAGCGGAAAAGAAGCTGTCGGGAGATTCCAGGGCGAAGGGCAAGATCGTCATCGCCACCGTCAAGGGCGATGTCCATGATATCGGCAAAAACATCGTTACGGTGGTGCTTCAGTGCAATAACTATGAGGTCGTGAACATGGGTGTCATGGTGCCTTGTGCACAGATCCTGGAAATGGCGCGGCGCGAGAATGCCGACATGATTGGCCTGTCGGGCCTGATCACACCTTCCCTGGAAGAAATGGCGCATGTGGCGAAAGAAATGCAGCGTGAGGGGTTTACCATTCCGCTATTGATTGGTGGCGCAACCACTTCGCGGGTGCACACCGCAGTGAAGGTAGCGCCTCATTACAAAGGGGTTACCGTGTGGGTGCCGGATGCGAGCCGCGCCGTAGGCGTATGCAGCAATTTACTGTCGGAGGATTTGCGGGCGGACTACGTGAATGGACTACAGGCGGAATACGAAAAGGTCCGCACCCAGCATAAGAACAAAAAGGGTCCGTCACCGATGCTGACCCTTGCGGAAGCCCGAAATAACGCCTTTAAGACCGATTGGATGAGCTACACGCCGCCTGAACCGAATTTCATCGGCATCCGGTCCTTAAGAAATTATCCGCTGGAAAAAATAGTCCCTCATATAGATTGGACGCCATTTTTTCAGGCGTGGGAGCTCTCGGGACGCTATCCGGCGATTCTGCAAGACGAAGTGGTGGGCGAGGCAGCCACCACGCTGTTCCGTGATGCCCAAGCCATGCTCAAGAAAATCGTCGAACAGAAATGGTTGGGCGCCAATGCCGTCGTGGGACTGTTTCCCGCGAATACCGTGAACAGCGACGACGTCGAAATCTATGCCGACAAGAGCCGCACCAGGCTGGCAATGACCTTCCACAATCTGCGGCAACAGACCACGAAGCCGGCCGGACGTCCGAATTTATGCCTGGCGGACTTCGTTGCACCCAAGGAAACAGGGATTCGGGACGCGATCGGTGCGTTTGCGGTGACGGCCGGGCTCGGCATAGACGCACGCGTAAAAGCTTTCGAGGACGCGCATGACGATTACAGCGCAATTATTTTGAAAGCATTGGCCGACCGCCTCGCGGAAGCTTTTGCCGAACACATGCACTGGCGGGTACGGCGCGAATTCTGGGGTTTTGTCAAAGATGAAAACCTGAGCAACGAGCAGCTCGTCAATGAGGAATATCGCGGCATCCGTCCCGCGCCGGGCTACCCGGCCTGTCCCGACCACACCGAGAAAGGGTCGCTGTTCGAAATGCTGAAAGCACCGGAAAATGCTGGCATTATCGTGACCGAATCGTACGCCATGGTGCCCACCGCGGCGGTATCGGGCTTCTATTTTTCCCACCCCGAGGCGGATTATTTTGCCGTGGGAAAAATCAATAGGGATCAGGTGGAAGATTATGCGAAGCGCAAAGGCTGGACGCTGGAGGAGACCGAAAAATGGCTGGCGCCCGTATTGGCATATGAGCGATAGCAAATACATGAAATAGTAAGTAAACATGCCATTGCTGCAGATAAGCAGACGAACGATTCCGAGGCAACGGTAAAAGCGAATGCGATGGTATCAGCCCCTCATGCGGCTGATTTTTGCCACTTCCGGAATATGCCTCAAACCGCGCATAACCTGTGCAAGATGGTAGCGGTTGCGGACCTGCAACATGAAATTCATGGTCGTATAGGCACCTTCTCCTTCCATGGCAACGTTGTCAATGTTGGAACCGGCGCCGGCGATTGCCGCCGCCACCCTTGCCAATACGCCACGCTCATTGGCGACCACTGTTTTGATGTTGACCTCAAAATGCCGGGCAATCCCTTTCCCCCATGCCACGTCCAGCCAATTGTCCGAACCTCCTCGATTTTTGGAGATTATCGGGCAATCATGGATATGAATCACCAATCCCTGGTCTTTCTTGATGAAACCGACGATGGAATCCCCTGGAATCGGGCGGCAGCATTTGGCAAATTGCACCGCCATGCCTTCGGTGCCGAGGATAGTAATGACATCACCAGTCCCGTTTATTCCGGAAGCGGACTCTCCGGGTGAAGCCAGCCGCCTTGCGATGACCGCCGGGAGATGCTTGCCTAGCCCCATATCCGCCAGCAAATCTTTTTTGGACTTGGCGCCGCTCTCGCGCGCCAGTTTCTCCCACTGCGCCGCACTGATCACCTGCGGATCGACCTTGAGCGAGAGCAAAGCCTGATTCAGCAAACGTTCCCCCAGCCTGGCCGATTCTTCATATTGCATGGTTTTGAGAAAACGGCGGATGTGAGAGCGCGCCTTGCCGGTCACTACGTAATTAAGCCACGCGGGATTGGGTTTCGCATGGGATGCGGTAACGATTTCCACGCGGTCGCCGCTCCTGAGACTGGTGCGCAGCGGCGCATTCTCGCCGTTTATTTTCGCAGCCACGCAACAGTCACCGATGTCTGTATGCACCGCATAGGCAAAATCCACTGCGGTAGATTCTTTGGGCAGCGCTAATATCTTGCCCTGGGGCGTAAATACGTAGACTTCTCCAGGAAACAGGTCAACTTTGAGATGTTCCAGGAATTCCAGGGAATCGGTGGAATCGCTCAAGGTCTCCAGCAGGCTCTGTAGCCACTGATGGGTTTTCATATGCAGGTCGTTGATATCGGCATCCGTGCTCTTGTAGAGCCAATGCGAAGCGACCCCGGCCTCGGCGATTCGATGCATGTCGGTGGTGCGAATCTGCACTTCCATGGGCGTGCCATAAGGCCCCCACAACGTGTTGTGCAACGACTGATAGCCGTTTGCCTTGGGAATGGCGATATAGTCCTTGAATTTTCCGGGAATGGGATTGTACAGGCTGTGCAATGCGCCCAGCGCGATGTAGCATGAAGGCACATCCTTGACGATAACGCGGAAACCGTAAATATCGAGCACTTCAGAAAACGTAAGGTGCTTCTCCGCCATTTTCTTATAGATGCTGTAAAGCTGCTTTTCACGTCCGGTTACTTCCGCATCCAGTCCGGCTGTCTGCAGACGCTGCTTGATGGCATCAAGGATTTTAGTGACCACTTCGCGGCGATTTCCACGTGCCGCCTTGGTGGCATTGGCCAGGACTCTGTAGCGTGTCGGAAAAAGATAGCGAAAGCTGAGTTCCTGCAACTCCTGGTAGATGTTGTTAAGCCCCAGCCGATTGGCGATAGGGGCATAGATTTCCATGGTTTCTCGGGCGATGCGGCGCCGTTTCTCGGGCCGCATCGCTTCCAGCGTACGCATATTGTGCAGCCGGTCGGCCAATTTGATGAGTATGACGCGCACATCGCGCGCCATCGCCAGCAGCATTTTGCGGAAATTCTCCGCCTGGGCGTCCGCCTGGGTCTGGAACTCGATCTTGTCGAGCTTCGACACGCCATCCACCAGTTCCGCTACCGGCTTGCCGAATCTGTTGCTTATCTCGGCCTTGGAAATGTGCGTATCTTCCATCACATCGTGCAGCAGCGCAGCGGTCAGCGTCTGCGGGTCCAGGCGTAATTTGCCCAGGATGCCGGCTACCGCCAGCGGATGGGAAATGTAAGGTTCGCCGGATTTCCGGAATTGTCCCGAATGGGCGCTTTGGCTGAAAAGATAAGCGTTCTGAAGCTCAGAAACATCTTCTGGCTTAAGGTAGCCGGATAATTCACTAAATAGGAAATCCGCCTCGGGTAAGGTAGCAGAGGAATCCGGCAGACCTCGTGCTCGCATGATAATTTTCCTTTATTTCCATGAAAAACCCTGTTGTGCGGGCTTCTCAATAAGGCAACGCCCTCATGACAGACTCCAAATCCAGATTCCCGGACATCTCGGCTGGCGACGAATTTAATCGAATTCTTTAACAGGATTACTAGATAGGGACGCTTTACGTAAAATCAAAGGGGGCCCATCGTAAGGATTTCGACGCCGACCTTCCCCTGAGCCAATTCACGCAACGCGATTACGGTGGGCTTATCCCGGGCGGGCTCCACCATGGGCGAACCGCCGATCGAGAGCTGCCTTGCCCGAATGGTTGCGACCAAGGTCATATCGAAACGGTTGGGAATTCTTTTCAAGCAATCGTCAACGGTAATTCGTGCCATAATTATTACTCCCAGTGATGTGCCAGAAACAGTAGTATAAGATGTCTGATGAAATAGCAACCGATGCAACCCGCAACCCAAGCTTATCGGATCCTGTCAAACCTGTGCGGCGATTACCGCGCAACGGGTGTTTTTCCGAGCTGCGTTACCAGATCATGATGACGGGCAAGTTGTCTCGGCATCCTCAAGCGCTCGGCTTGCATGATGCATTTTAAATCCCGTAACGCCCGATCCAGCTTTTCATTGATAATAACATAATCATATTCGCTCACATGCCCCATCTCCTCGCGCGCAGCAGCCAGACGCCGCGTGATCGCCTCCGTGCTATCCTGCCCCCGGCTCCTCAAGCGCGTTTCCAGTACCTCCAGCGAGGGCGGCAGAACAAAAATTCCCACCGCCGCGGGAAAGTTGCTACATACCTGCTGGGCGCCCTGGCTGTCAATTTCCAGAAGAATATCGTGCCCTGACGCTATGGTTTCATTTATCCATTTCTGTGATGTACCATAGAAATTTCCATAAAGCTGTGCACTTTCCAGAAATTCCCCCTGTTCCCGCCGCTGTTCAAAAATTTCCCGGCTCACGAAATGGTAATCGCGCCCGTCTACTTCTTCGGGGCGCGCTGGGCGGGATGTGTATGAAATGGACAGGTGGAGGTCGATGCCGGTTTTAAGCAGCGCCTTGACCAGGCTGGTTTTCCCGGTGCCTGACGGAGCGCTGATGATAAATAAATTACCCGGCATCATTTTGTAGTCGTTTTTCCAAAGTGCAGCAATTGACGTGCAGTTCACCTAACGGGATCGAACCCATCGCATAATATCCTGGGCCGTCATGACCCCAGCCTGTCGCGCCACTTCACGCCCCTCTCTGAATAGTGCGAGGGTGGGAATGCTGCGGATGCTGTATTGTGCGCCTAACGCCGGCTCAGCCTCGGTATTCACCTTGGCCAGGCGAACTTGCGGCTCCAGCATGCCCGCTGCTTGTGCAAAGGCCGGTCCCATGATTTTGCAGGGCCCACACCATGGCGCCCAGAAATCTATCAGTATCGGGATATCGCTGCGCTCGAGGTGTTTGACAAAGGTGACAGCGGTCAACTCCACCGGCTGACTGGTGAACAATGGCTGGTGGCACTGTCCGCAATTGGGTTTCTGGCCGAGCCTCGCCGCAGGCACACGGTTGACTGCATGGCAGTGCGGGCAGACAAGATGCAAGGAATCGCTCATGAGATTTTTTTGTCTAATGGCAAGTAAAAGATTCTACCCCATGTTTTACCCTTCCGAGCACCAAGCTTTTCCTGTGCCCCGAAATCCTTAGGGGATTGCAGGGAGAAACCAAGCCGGTATTCGGAAACGCTCATTCAGACTGACACGCGCAGCGTCTTCCTCAGTCAGATCAGCCGTTCAGTCACGCTGTAGAAAGCAGCCATATAGAGGAAAACGCCATGACGAACCTGCGTTTAGCTCCTGCCGGCTTCAAAGAGATATTTGCAGAACGCCAGCTTTGAAGCCCCTTATGTTAGAAAGCGCACAGTATTTTGTATTAGCAACGTGAGAATATTCGTAAGCGTTTAATCATCATTGAGTTCCGCTGACGAAGTACATCCCAAGTCGCCCTAACGAATATGTAAATATGTAGAAGGATAAAGTGATGACAAAACTCATAGATTTATTCGGCCTGGATGATGACTCCTCAAATAGCGATCAGGTGGATGCATTGCTTTTCCGTCTTGAATCGGACACATCCAGCACACTTCATGCAGAGTCAAGATTTCCATTTTTCACATCAGCAGCCATTTCAAGTTCGGAGTCAGCGAAATACTATGCAGCAGTTGAAGAAACCTCCACATATCACTAACGGATAACACCGACCAGTTTATTGCTGCCACTGGTCAATTTAATGATGAGCAGCGCCAAGAATGCCGTGCTCGGGCGCATCCTTTTTCGAGAGGCTCTCTTATGGGATAAGGCTCGTCACTCTTCCCTCTTAGAAATGAGCTACGTAATGGAGAAAGTGTCTGGGTTAGCATTTATTGACGGGGGCTGGCTGGGGCGCCAATTGGACATCGTGGTTATTACCACGCAATCCAGAGGCTTATGGAATACTTGCCGGTAGCTCTAATCGAAGCCTACCCACTAGACTGGGCAAAGTCCATCGTACTTCTTGCAACAATGTGACATGAAAAGCCACATGGTTAGCGGCTTTTACCTATATGGCGAGATGGTCTGATTCTCTGATCTAACTGTGGGGTTGGCGACTGTCAAATATTTCCCGTTATTACACGGATGCGCCTCATCCGGCCTTAAAGATAATCGTGTTTGAGAAATCCATCTCTATCCAACCAGCCATCATCAACTTTTAGCTCTGTTTCAGGTATTGGAATTCCCTTAACGTGTTCAATGATTGCCTCAAGTGTAGCTGGCCTCCTTGACCTGATCATATCGTCCGCCGCTTTGCTATAGCTGTCGTAGTACATTACCGTAATCGTTGCCATTTTTGCCTCCTTTCATAGCGTTCAACGTGCCCCAGGCTACTCAATTGCCTTGAAAGCATTTACGGCAGTACAGTCTTTCTCTTTAATTTTTTTATTGCATTGGACTTCTCTATGTTTTTGGGCATTTGACCATTGAACTCAGATACATCAATGGGAGAAAAGTGACAAGGGGTCTTCGAGCTTATATCTAGAACGGCTATTAAATCAACGGCTTATTCTGGCAGCTCCCGCCAGCTAATTTGAGGGAACGGCTTGTAATCCTTCGCATCATATGGGCGGCTGGGATGCTCACTCCTCAATCTCTCTACCGCTTTGTGACAGGCTTCATCCAGCGAAGAGGCCGTAACAATTATGGGGCCGACCGGAGCCTCAGCCGGATTAATCGGGATAAAAGTAACTTTGTATTCACGCATCGGTATCTCCTTATTAACCCTGACTATCATGATACCGCTAAAAACTAAAGCATCAAGGAAGTTGCGGACCAGGGAAAAACCTTCAGGCGAAGAACTCCCACACATTTTTTGCTACCTGTGGCGCGACAAAAAGGATTTCGCTACTGACTGTTGGGTTTGAAGCACTCACGGCTTACTGCTTAAGTCATGCATCTGCCAAGTTCAATAGCCGATTATTGCATTACCAATGACAAGAATGATTCGGGGATACCTTATCTCCATCTCCACACTTTACATGGCGTGGAGATCAAGCTGCTCCAAGTCGAAGCTCGATCGGTTCTGTTTGAAATGAAAAAGCCGCATGGTTAGCTGTTTAGCGGCTTTTATAAAATACTGAGAGGGTCTGATTTTTCGTGAAAGACTATTCGATGTTCTGCACCTGTTCGCGCATCTGCTCAATCAGCACTTTGAGTTCAAGGGAAATCTTCGATACCTCCGCGTCCACCGATTTTGAACCGATGGTGTTGGCTTCGCGATTGAGCTCCTGCATCAAAAAATCCAGGCGTTTACCAATTGCACCCCCACTGGACAGCACTCGCTCCACTTCATCCAGATGGGTTTGCAAACGGGACAGTTCCTCATCTACATCAATCTTGCTGGTAAACAGCAATAGTTCCTGCCGGATGCGGTCGTCATCATGATTGATCATGGCTTCTTGTAACCGGGACCTGATCTTTTCCTGAAAAGCCTCAAGCAATGCAGGAATACGTGGCGATACGTCGGCTGTCAGGCGCCGCATCTTGCCAAGGCGCTCAAGCAGTATGGTTTTAAGCTTTTCACCTTCGCGGGCGCGTGCCGCTGCAAACTCATCCAGGGCAGCATGCAGCAACTGCATGCAAGGTTCGCACAAATCCTCCGCCGACGGGGAATCGGCACCCAAGATTCCGGGCCAGCGAAGAATATCCACCACTTCGAGGCCTCTTGCATCCGGCTGGGCCCCCCTCACCGTACGGTCCAGTTCCAGCAGCTTTTGCAACAAGCTGGCATTGATAGGGAGCGGCTCTGCCGCACCCATGAGCTGAAAAAAGCTTAAGCGGCACTCGACTTTCCCGCGGTTCAATCTCGCTGCCAGAAACTCGCGCATGGGTGCCTCCAGCAAACGGAGCTCATCAGGAAGGCGGAACTGGATATCAAGATAACGATTATTGACTGAGCGCAGCTCCAGATTCAGTGAACCGCGCGGTACGCCCTTAGTCACCACCGCGTAGCCGGTCATGCTGTAGATCATGCTAACTTGACCACGGACAAGCCCTTAATAAGTTAAAATAACGATGTGGCACATTATGCCGCATCGGGATCGCGGATTATGCCATAACGCGCTTGCGCCCTGACAATCCTTACTGACGACACCGAAAAATTTCCGCTCCATGCGCCATCGGCGAAGACTCGGCCGATTATATTACTCTAACGATTTATTTTGCCCATGCGCCCCAGCAATCGCGCTTCAACTCAGCTTCGTTCCGTTCAAATCACGCGACATTACACCCGGCATGCTGAAGGTGCAGTGCTGATCGAGTGTGGCGACACCAAAGTATTGTGTACCGCAAGCCTGGACGAAAAAGTACCGCCTTTTCTCAGGGGTAAAGGCCAAGGGTGGCTAACCGCTGAATACGGCATGCTGCCGCGCTCCACGCATGAGCGAATGCAGCGTGAAGCAGCCAAGGGTAAGCAATCCGGACGCACCATGGAAATCCAGCGCCTGATCGGACGCGCATTGCGCTCGGTAATGGATCTGACGAAGCTTGGCGAGCGTACTATCCAGATTGACTGCGATGTAATCCAGGCCGACGGTGGCACCCGTACCGCGAGCATTACCGGTGCGTTTGTGGCCTTGTATGACGCGGTGGAAAAACTGTTGCACCGACAACTGATACAAACCACGCCGATACTCACGCATGTCGCCGCCATTTCTGTCGGTATCTATGAGGGAGTGCCCGTGCTTGATCTGGATTATCTCGAAGACTCCTGTTGCGATACGGACATGAATGTCGTGATGACCGGAGATTTTGGCTTGGTGGAAGTGCAGGGCACCGCTGAGGGGGCCGCTTTCAGCCGGCAGGAGCTGAACGCCATGCTGGATCTGGCACAACAGGGAATACGGGACTTGGTCAAGATTCAAAAAGCGGCATTGGCAGCACAATGAGCACAACAATACAGAAACTTGTTATCGCCAGCGGCAACGCCGGCAAACTGCGGGAAATCCGCCATTTGCTTGAACCCTTGGGTATTGAGGTATTGCCGCAATCCGCTTTAAGCATTCCAGAAGTTGAAGAGCCTTATTGCACATTCCTCGAAAATGCACTCGCCAAAGCGCGCCATGCCAGTAAATCGTCTGGGCTACCGACGCTGGCGGACGATTCCGGTATTTGCGTGAACGCCTTGAGCGGCAGGCCGGGCGTTTATTCGGCGCGCTATGCGGGAGAACCCAGATCGGATGACCGAAATAATAAGAAGCTGGTTGACATATTAAGAGATCAGACCGATCGCAGGGCCCACTACTACTGCGTCATGGTGCTGGTACGCCATGCCGATGACCCGCAGCCCATCCTTGCCGACGGCGTCTGGCACGGCGAAATCATCCTGGAACCCCGCGGCGAAGGAGGATTCGGCTACGATCCTTATTTTTTCCTGCCGCACCTGGACAAGACTGCTGCAGAACTTCCGATGGAACAGAAGAATCGAATCAGCCATCGCGGCAAGGCGCTGATGCGGCTCGTCGAAAGCATCAGGGAAGAGATAATTTGAACGAATTTGCGGACCGGGTGGAAAAAGAAAGCCGCTGCGGCAGTAGCTGAGCCCCTGCCCTCTCCTTCCATTTGCTGTCTCTCGAGTTGAATATGACATCAGTCATTTCTCCCGTATCCATATTGGATTCCCGATCTCCCAGGCTTGCCTCGCTGCCGCCGCTGAGTCTCTACATCCATATTCCCTGGTGCATGAAGAAATGCCCCTATTGCGATTTCAATTCCCACGAAACTCCTGGCCGAAATGGCGATGTACCTGAGGCTGAATATGCCGCTGCCCTGATCCGCGATCTCGAAGCAGCGTTACCGCAGGTCTGGGGGCGCAAAGTGGCGACCCTATTCTTCGGTGGTGGCACACCCAGCCTGTTTAGTGCAAGATCCATCGATGCGATCCTCACCGCGGTAAGGGCTTTGCTGCCGCTGGAGCATTTCGCCGAAGTCACGCTGGAAGCCAATCCCGGAACATTCGAGGCGGGAAAGTTTACCGATTTTCGTGCTGCGGGAATCAATCGCCTGTCCATAGGCATTCAAAGTTTCAACCCTGGGCATCTTCAGTCGCTGGGAAGAATACACGACGGCAGCGAGGCGCGTCGCGCGATCGAAATTGCCCAGGAGAATTTTGACAATATAAATCTTGATCTGATGTATGCGCTCCCGCATCAGACAATGGAGGAGGCCCGGAAAGATATCGAGGCCGCGATCGCCTACGGTGTCTCGCATATTTCCGCTTACCATCTCACCTTGGAGCCAAATACATTGTTTCATCGCTATCCGCCACTGTTGCCGGACGATGATTTGTCTGCGGATATGCAGCTCATGATCGAGCAAACGCTTGCTCAGCGCGGTTATGACCACTACGAGACCTCGGCTTTTGCCCGATCCGGACGGGAGTCGCGCCACAATATGAATTACTGGACGTTTGGCGACTACCTTGGTATTGGTGCGGGTGCGCACAGTAAAATTAGCTTCGCTGACCGGATAGTGCGCCAAATGCGCCATAAGCAACCCAGGGATTACCTTGCCAAAACCTTACCGGGCCTTGCCGCTTCTGATTCGCCCATCATGGAACAGCATCAGGTAGCGCGAAATGACCTGGGCTTCGAATTCATGATGAATGCGCTGCGCCTTACAGGTGGCTTTGCAACGGAAATGTTCAGGGAACGTACCGGTCTGCCCATCGACAGTATGCAACCGCAGCTTGATGAGGCAGAGCGGCGGCAACTGATCACGCAGGATGATCATCGTATCGTGCCCACGCTCATCGGCAGGCGATTTTTGAATGATTTGCTGCAGATTTTCCTGCCGGGATAAAGAAATCCCTGATCCGCTTCTTTGTACCCTTTCTATTTTTTTCGGAATACCAGATCCCACACGCCATGCCCCAGCCGCAAGCCACGCTGCTCGAATTTGGTTAATGGCCGGTATTCCGCACGCGGGACCTCTTCGATAGCGGTATCGGCAAGCTGCGGTTCGCTGCGCAACACCTCCAGTATTTGTCCGGCATAATTTTCCCAGTCGGTCGCTATATGAATATAGCCGCCGCACTTCAGACACCGGCACACCAGCGCGATAAATTCCGGCTGTATCAGCCGTCGCTTGTGGTGTCGCGCTTTGGGCCAGGGATCGGGAAAAAAAATGTGCACGCCATCGAGACAATCGGACGGCAGCATCCGTTGCAACACCTCCACTGCGTCATGCTGGACAATGCGCACATTCGCCAACCCGGACTCGTCGAGCTGCTTCAGCAGGCTGCCAACACCAGGCGTATGAACGTCGATGGCGAGATAGTCATACTGGGGATGAACCCTGGCGATAGCCACCGTGGTCTCGCCCATGCCGAACCCGATCTCCAGAAATTTTGGCGCGTTCCGGCAAAAAATCGGGTCAAGATCAAGCGGATTGTCCGCAAATGGGATACCGTATTTCGGCATGAGGGTCTCGTGTGCGCGGCGCTGGGCATTTGAAACGCGCCCCTGGCGAAGGACAAAGCTGCGGATGGGACGGTGCTCTGCCATTTAGGGGAGGAGGAGGAGAGGGGAAAACGGAGAACCGGCTAGCAATCTGTCGGACTTGAAGAATCGAAGCGAGAATGTGACGGGGTGAGAATGGATTTTGGCGATTTTGAAGGCCAATAGTTGTTCTATTGGCCTATGTGAGCAAGAAAGCGGCGAAATATAGACCAGCCAGACACTTTTGTAGCCGATTTCCTTCAAGTCCGACAGGCTGCTAGGAAGCTTTGTCTTTGCCGCTGGCAATAGTGCCGCTGACAGGCGAACTAGGGCTTGCACTATAAAGCTTTTTCGCCATGCGTCCCGCCAGATAGGCTTCGCGCCCGGCTTCCACCGCTTTTTTCATGGCAGATGCCATCAATACCGGATTTTGCGCGGCGGCAATGGCGGTATTCATCAACACGCCGTCGCAGCCCAGTTCCATGGCGATCGCCGCATCCGAAGCGGTGCCGACTCCTGCATCCACGATTACCGGAACAGTCGCGTTGTCGATGATGATCTGTAAATTCCACGGATTGAGAATTCCCATACCGGAACCGATCAGCGAAGCCAGCGGCATCACCGCGACACAGCCGATCTCTTCCAGCTGCCTGGCTGCAATGGGATCATCGCAAGTATAAACCATGACCTGGAAACCTTCCTTTATCAGGATTTCCGCAGCCTTGAGGGTCTCTATCATGTTGGGGTAGAGTGTCTTCGGGTCACCCAGAACTTCCAGCTTCACCAAGCTGTGGCCGTCCAGCAATTCACGCGCGAGGCGCAGCGTGCGCACCGCATCGTCCACCGTGTAGCAGCCAGCGGTATTGGGTAATAGCGTATATTGCGATGGAGGCAGCACGTCCAGCAGATTTGGCTCATCCGGATTCTGGCCGAGGTTGGTGCGGCGGATCGCTACCGTGATGATTTCTGCACCGCTGGCCTCAATCGCTGTGCGGGTTTCGGAAAAATCCCTGTATTTGCCGGTACCTACCAGAAGCCGCGAAGAATAAGCCTTGCCAGCGATGATGAGATTGTCCATAAACCTACCCTCCGCCCACGGCAACCACGATTTCCAGGCGATCCCCATTGGTCAGCACCTGCTCGTCGAAGCGGCTACGCGGAACAATTTCTCCGTTGCGTTCGACAGCGATGCGCTTGCCTTGCAGCGCCATATGTTCCAGTAGCTGGGTGATATTCAGCGACACGCCATCGTGATCGCTCTTTTGTATCCGGGTTTGGTTGGATACGGAAAAGTTCCGGGGCTGGCCGTTAATGATGAGTTGTATCATTTTTCAGGAACCTGGCTGGACTCGGGATCACTTTTATAAAGATATAGCTTGATTTTAACATATGAAGCACATGGCGAAGGTAGTGTCGGCTGCAACGCGTCTGTTTCTCTTCCGCCATGAGCCCATGTTATTCCGCAAATTCTCAAAGCAAACTTCCTCTTGCCGGGCTGCAGCTATAAAGTTGTTTCCATCGTATAATTGTGATCCATAGCGGGTGTAGCTCAATGGCAGAGCAGAAGCTTCCCAAGCTTACGACGAGGGTTCGATTCCCTTCACCCGCTCCACCACCCCTACCATGAACCTGTATTTCAATCGCATTTACTGTTGCAATACTGCTGATCGATCTCAGCACCACGACTGCAAGGGCAGAAATCCTACACTATGCTTCTCTTATTTCCCATAGCATGCCAACTTTTGTCGCCAAACTGATCCGTTGGCAAAAACTCCACGGGCGCAGCAATCTTCCCTGGCAGAGCACGCGCGACCCATATGCTATCTGGATTTCTGAGATTATGTTGCAGCAAACACAGGTGACTACTGTCATCCCTTATTACTTGCGGTTTTTGCAACGCTTTCCCGATATCGAAAGCCTTTCCTCAGGTTCTGTCGACGAAGTGCTGGCACTATGGAGCGGCTTGGGTTACTACTCGCGGGGAAGAAATCTGCATCGGGCGGCATGCCTGATCGCAAAGGATCAAGGGGGCATATTTCCGCACGACGTTGAAGCCATTCAGCAGCTTCCCGGCATCGGACGTTCTACGGCGGCCGCCATTGCAGCGTTTGCGTATGGGACACGGTGCGCGATACTCGACGGCAACGTCAAACGTGTCTTTGCCCGATGCTTTGGGATGGAGGGTTACCCCGGCGAGAGGAAAAACGAAATGTTACTGTGGGAGAAAGCTGAAGCGCTGCTCCCGGAGGAAAGCGAACCGGAAAAAATTGAGACTTATACCCAGGCGTTGATGGATCTGGGTGCAACGGTTTGCACACGCGGCAAGCCCAAGTGCGGGGTGTGTCCGCTGCAACGGGATTGCATCGCATTTCAAGACAAACGGGTGGACAAGCTTCCTGTTCCCAGGCCGAGCAGGCAGTTGCCGAAAAGGGAAACCGTTCTGTTGATGTTGATGCGGCAAGGCAAGGTTCTTCTGGAAAAACGTCCCGTCACAGGAATTTGGGGCGGGCTCTGGTGTTTACCGGAAATGCCCCCAAGTGAAAATGCTATCGCATATTGCACCCAGCGCTTCAGAATGAAAGTCGTACCCCTGGCACATATGCCCCCGTTGGATCATACCTTCACCCACTTCAGGCTGCGAATTCATCCGCAGCCACTGGAAGTCGTCTCCTTTCTCCCCACGGCAAAAATGGCTGAGACAGGGAAACAGGACGGCGTAATCTGGGTATCGCCCGGCAACGCCCTAAAAGCCGCTATTCCCACCCCGGTCAGAAAGTTGCTCGTGCAGTATGGCTGTCCGCAATCGGGTCAATTATGTTTCGAAAAAGCAACATGATTCCGGCCTATTCCTTACGATAACCTAGTAAGAATAATGCATAACTGGCAGGAATGGAGGAAGCATCAGCGTACGGAACTGACGATGCGCAGGGAGCGGGTCAGTGAGGCGGAGCATCGCTGCTGGAGTTCGGCTATCACACGCTTGCTCGAACAGGGTTTTCCGTCACTGCAAAAAAGCGTAGTAGGTTTTTACTGGCCCCATCGGGGTGAATATGACCCCCGTCCTGCAATGGACTATTTCCATGAACATGGTGCAAGTCTCGCCCTGCCGGAGATAGTCAATAAACATGAGGCGCTGCGCTTTCGCAAGTGGTGGCGGGGGGCGCCGATGAAAATGGGTATTTATGATATCCCGGTCCCCGATCACACTGAACTGATGACGCTCGACGCGGTTTTGATACCCATGGTCGGCTTCGACCAACTGGGTTTCCGGCTTGGATACGGCGGCGGTTATTTCGATCGTACACTGACAGCAATGGATCCGCATCCCGTGGTGATTGGCACGTCGTTTGAGAATCTGCGCCTGGATAGCGTCCACCCCCAGCCACATGACATTCCAATGGATTTCATTGTGACCGAGGCCGGGATTTATCGAGTAACGTCAACCGGTCTGGTTTTGATTCCTACCCGGGAATGCGCGCTGGAGAATGCCTTGAAATAACGGAGTGCCAGCGAATGCAGGCTATGAATCCAGCTCCCTGTGCCGCACCAGAACCTGATTGTTTCCTTCGAAGTACCGCGCCAGCCGTTCCACGAAATACACGGAACGATGACGTCCGCCGGTACAGCCAATAGCCACCGTCAGATAACTGCGATTATCGCGAATAAAGCACGGCAGCCAATCATCCACAAAATGCCTGATGTCATCAAACATGCGATTAACATTATTGTCCGCATCGAGATACGCTATCACCGGGGTATCCTTTCCCGTAAGAGGCCGCAGAAGCGCTTCATAATGCGGGTTGGGAAGGCAGCGAATATCGAATACCATGTCGGAATCCAGCGGAATACCGTGCTTGAAGCCGAACGACTGGAACAGGAGCGTCAGGCATGCATGATCGAGACCGATGAAATCCCTGACCCATGCGCGCAATGAGCTGGCACTCAATTCGCTGGTATCTATGCGATTTGCAAGATCGTGTATCTCTCCCAGCATTTCGCGCTCCAGCTGTATGCATTCGGGCAAAGTCAAACGATTATCACTGAGCGGATGGCGGCGGCGAGTTTCCGAAAAACGCTTCACGAGTGCCTCGGTTTTGGCCTCGAGGAACAGCAGGCGCACGTCCATTTCCTGCCGCCTTAAATCAGCCAGTTGCTGCGGCAGCAGATGCAAGGTCTCGCGGCTTCGGGCATCGATGCTGACGGCTACATGTTGGTGTCCGGATTCTTTTAAATAAAGCGTAACCTCTTGCAAAAGGTTTGCTGGAAGATTGTCGACGCAATAATAGCCGCTATCCTCCAGAACGGTAAGCGCAATACTCTTTCCAGAGCCCGCAAGGCCACTAATAACGATCAGCTGCATTTGCGCTGAAGGTATAGAAATGAGGGCATTTCAAAAGATCACCTCCTGTTGTTCATTTTTTTGAACTCTAGCAGCTTAGTCCGGCTTCCCATTCTCCATTTCCTGCTGGTGCCTTGCGAAAAATTCTTTGGCACTATCGATACCGCGCAGCTGAAGAACATAATTACGCACCGCCGCTTCCACCAGCACGGCCAGATTACGCCCTGCGGCAACCGGAATGATAACCTTCCGGATATTGACCTCCAGAATACTTTCGGTAACGTCATTGATCGGCAGTCGTTCCAGAGAATTAAAATCTGCGCTGCTGGGTTTTTGCAAGTGCACGATGAGTTTCATATTCTTTTTCCGACGTACCGCAGTCTCGCCGAAAATTGTGCGGATATTGAGCATACCCAGTCCACGTACCTCCAGAAAATCGCGCAGCATGGGTGGGCAACGTCCCTCGAGGGTTTCCGGCGCAATGCGATACAGATCCACGATATCGTCCGCGACCAGCCCGTGGCCGCGGCTCACCAGTTCCAGAGCCAATTCGCTTTTGCCGACACCACTCTCGCCGGTAATCATTACTCCCATTCCGAGAACATCCAACAGAACGCCGTGCCGGCTGCTGGAAGGAGCCAGGGCACGCCCGAGATAAGGGCGCAGCAACCAGATTACCTCCAGGCTGGAGTATGGAGAACAGAGGAGAGGGGTATGCGTGGAATCCGCAAACGCCTTTATTGAGGTGGGCGCGGAAGCGCCACCCGCAACAATGATGCACCAAATGCTGCTTTTCGCAAGCCGTTGCATATTCTGTTGCAGGGAATGGGGATCGAGCCGGTTGAGATACTCCGCCTCGGTATTGCTGAGTACTTGTATCCAGTTAGGATGAATGAAATTGAGGTGGCCAATCACCCCCTGCGTCGACTGGGCGATGGCATCATCGTCGAGCTCATTCTGGCCGCCCTCCCTGCCGCCCTCCCAGACCAGATCCAGCTTTTGGTGCTTGTCCTCAAATAGCTGGGAGACGCTAATGCGGGACATTCGGCACCCAGTTGCAAACAAGTTGATACATCTCTGCCGTGTCCCTGCTTGTCAGCAGACTCTCACGGAAATATTTATCGCTGAACATCTGTGCCAACTCACTTAGAATTTGCAGGTGTTCGTTGGTGGCTTTCTCAGGTATCAGCAACACGCACAGAAGGCAAACCGGCTTACCATCCGGTGCATCAAATGGAATAGGCCTTTTCATACGGATTAGCGCAGCAGCGGCTTTGCGCAGTCCTTCGATTCTGCCGTGAGGGATCGCCACGCCATAACCCAGACCGGTGGAACCCAATTTTTCACGAATGAACAAACTATCAAACACCTGACTTCGAGCAATATGTAAATCATTCTCGAAGAGCAGTCCAGCCTGTTCAAATACGGATTTCTTGCTGTCGGCGTCCAGTTCCACCACGACATTCGATAGCGGCAATAGCCGGGCAATAAGATTCATGGGCAGGGTATGCACTCGATTCGCCACAGCTCATTGAAAAATACCGGGCTGGAGCGATAAATTATCTTTTGAAGTTTATGCGCCAGAGAGCAGAGCTTCCTCCTATCCATATCATATTTATTCGGGTTATGGCCGAATCAACTCCAGCTACTCGGGCACTTCCGTTTCCTGATTCTTTAACGCGCCATTATTGCGACGATTCGTATTCTTCTCCTTATGCTTGAGTATCTGCCGATCAAGCTTGTCCACCAGGCTGTCTATGGAAGCATACATATCGGCACTATCAGTCTCCACAAAGATATCCTTACCACGCACATGTACGTTGGCTTCAGCCTTCTGTCTGAGTTTTTCCACCGAGAGGATCACGCTGACATCAATAACATGGTCGAAATGGCGCGTAATCTTGTTTACTTTCGAAGTAACATAATCACGCAGGGCCGGAGTGATTTCCACGTGGTGCCCGGTAAGATTGAGGTTCATCATGCCTCCTAAGCTAGGGTTAAAACGATTTACGAAGATTAACGGGAGGAATTTGAATGGACTCCCGATATTTTGCGACGGTACGACGTGCAACTACAATGCCCTGCTGTCCCAGGATTTCTGAAATCTGACTATCACTCAGCGGTTTTTTTACATTTTCAGCACTGACCATTTGCTTGATCAGCGCGCGAATTGCAGTAGCGGAACAGGCCCCACCCGTATCCGTTGCAACATGACTGCCAAAAAAATACTTTAGTTCAAATATACCACGTGGAGTACGCATAAACTTCTGTGTCGTCACACGCGAAATTGTAGATTCATGCAAATCGAGCGCTTCCGCGATTTCCCGCAATACCAAAGGGCGCATGGCGACCGCGCCGTACTCAAAGAACTGGCGCTGGCGTTCGACGACGGCAGCGGACACCCTCAGAATGGTACCGAAACGCTGATGCACATTCTTGATGAGCCATTTGGCCTCATTTAGCTGGCTGGCAAGCCGCCGCGTAGAATCATCGTGACAGCGTTTAAGGATATCGGCGTAGAGACGATTGATCTTGAGACGTGGCATTGCCTCTGGATTAAGGCTGGCTGTCCATGATCCATTGATCTTTGTCACAATCACGTCGGGAATGATATAACGCGCGACTGCGGAATTAAACGCCATACCCGGCCGCGGATTCAAGTGAGTAATAAGATGCTGGATTGACCGCAGGCATTCGTCGTCGCAATGCAACAGCTTTTTGATTGTGCAAAAATCACGCGACGCCAGGCTTTCAAGATGGTTTTTTACCAGAAGCAACGCGCGGTCACGGTGGGGGACATCTTCTGGCAGCGCATGCAACTGCATACTCAGACATTCCTGCAAATTCCGGGCACCGACACCCGGCGGATCCAGATGCTGCAAATATTCGAGCGCGACATGCAAATCATCAATACTTATTTCGAGCTCGGGCGGCAATAAACTAACAAGTTCTTCCAGATCCTGAGCAAGATAGCCGTCATCATTCAAGCTGTCAATCAGTAAACCAACGATTCTTCTATCGCGCTCATTGATCTGGCTAAGGCTGAGTTGCGAGTTAAGATACTCCCGTAAACTGGGAGGCTCCGCCGCCTGTTGCGGAAAATCACGTTCGTCATCATCACGCGTATTTCGAAAATTGCCGTCATCTTCAAACCATTCCGATTCATCGGCCAAGGTGTTCTTTGTGCCGGGATCACCCTCGGGAACGGCCATCTCCAGAGAGGTCTCATCCGTAACCTCGCTCAAATCGGCGATTAGCGGCTCCGACGGACCATCCGGCAGGGTAACCCGATAGTCAGCACTTTCATTGGCCATGCTGTCATCCAGTTCCAGCAGGGGATTTTCCTGCACGATACGCTCTATTTCCTGACTCAGTTCGACCGTGGAAAGCTGCAGCAACCGTATGGATTGCTGCAGTTGCGGGGTAAGCGTCAAGTGCTGCGACAGCTTGAACTGGAGAGTAGGCTTCATAATATGAAGAAATAACAGCAAAAACGGATTCCTTCAGATCGAATCCCTGTTTTCACAGCCGGAAGTGTTCTCCCAAGTATACTTTTCTCACATCTTCATTATAGATGATTTCATCAGGCTTACCGTTAGCCAGCACCATACCATCGCTAATAATGTAGGCGCGGTCGCAAATACCCAATGTTTCCCTGACATTGTGATCGGTAATCAGGACACCGATGTTACGTGCCTTGAGGAATTGGATAATTTTCTGGATATCCAGCACCGCAATGGGGTCGACCCCCGCAAATGGCTCATCCAGCAGAATAAAACGTGGCTGCGTGGCCAGTGCCCGGGCAATTTCCACGCGGCGGCGCTCGCCGCCGGACAAGCTGATACCCTGGTTGGTGCGGATATGACTGATATGCAAGTCGTGGAGCAGGTCATCAAGATGCTGCTGCATCTCATCGGCTGTATAATCCTTCAATTCCAGCACCGCACGAATATTGTCGGCGACGGAAAGTCTCCTGAAAATGGAAGCCTCCTGAGGCAGGTAGCTTAAGCCCAGGCGTGCACGCTGGTGAATCGGCGTCTGACTTAAATCCTGCTCGTCCAGACATATGCTGCCATAATCCAGTGGCACCAATCCTACCATCATGTAAAAACAGGTAGTCTTACCCGCACCATTGGGACCCAGCAGACCGACGACTTCACCGCTAGCGACAGAAAGCGATACGTCCTTCACAACGGTCCGAGCCTTGTACCGCTTTTTTAATCTATCCGCTTTCAACTCACTCATTTCTTAATTCGGAACCCGCGAGAACAGCATACCGCGTTACTGACTCTCATCCTTCGGTTTCTGCTCCTTTTTCTTTGGCTGAATCACTACACGCACTCTCCCGTCGGAATGGGCTTGAGTGCTTGCCCCATTGTTGTTGCTGGTTACCTGGAAAAATTCATTGATTGCATCGTAGGCAATATAGTCTCCATGCACCTCATCCTGTCCTTGTTTCAATCTTGCCTTCTTGAAAAGCTGCAGTTTGTCAGCCTTGCTATCATATTCCATCCGCTCGCTCCAGCCCTCGACGTATTCATCCATACCGTCGCGCTTTTGCCGGAAACTGGCGAGATTACCGAAAGCAGTCGCATACTGAAAACCACTGGCGTCTTCTTTCATCGTCATCTTGTCAGCGCGAATAATTAGTGTACCTTGGGTAAGTACCACGTTGCCGATAAATGTAGCGAGCTTGTCGGGATCCTGGACAGTAGCCCGGTCAGCCTCGATATGAACGGGTTTATCGCGATCTGCACGCTCAGCCAGTGCAGGTACCGCAAACAGTATGCCTACAAGAAATGCGACGAAAAGCGATTTCATGCCTGTCTAGTGGAGGTTAGTAAATGACGGAAATAGGGTGAAGCCTGAAAATACGGCTTCCAGTTTTTTGTATCCGCATGCAGTCGTTTTTAAAATGTACTGCATTAACGTGTTTTCTTATGGACAACTCTCACTTGCGACAATAAGCGGGTGACCTGGGTGCGATCGCTAACTTCCATGCCCACCGCGTGGATAACGGAATTTGCTTCGGTAATAACGACAGGCTTATCGGTTTTGGCGATCCCATCATCTGGAATAAGGTGCAAAAAGCTGGTAGTCATGATTGTCTCGCTACGGCTTTTATCCGCGCTCCGTTGTACCTTGACGTTGCCCGTTAGATAAATATCCTCACCGTTGCCCGACATTTTCGCCTCGTCCGCATCCACTTGCATTGCCGGTTTGCCCGGTGCGGTATTGATAAAACGGGGTTGTTCCATATCAGTGGTATCGTCGTCCGGATAGTGCAGCATTTTTTTTGCGGAAAGTACATGACGCGTCATACCATCATGATCCATACGAACGGCCGAAAAGTTTTCCATCATATAGTCGGGAGTGCGGCCCAAGCCGTTCTCCTGCGCTGGCGAGGAAACCCGCACCGACTGATTCAGCCAGAATGCCAATATCGCCAGCAAGGCAAGCAGAATAAGGGGAAGCCTGGAAAACAGGCGGCGGATCATTTGAGATATATTGCCAATTGAGCGTCTAGCGTGTCCTGCGCGTGCATTATCATTTCACAGATCTCGCGTGCCGCGCCGCGTCCGCCTTCCAGGCGGGTAACATAATCCACATGCTTTTTTACCAGGGCAGGCGCGGCAGGCACACAAATCGCGAGACCGCAGCGCAATATCACCGGTAAATCTATCAGATCATCCCCCACATAAGCACAGGCGGAAGCCTCCAGCTCCAGTTTCTTCAGCAGCGCTTCGAATGCGGGCAACTTGTTTTTCGCGCCTTGATAAACGAGTGTAATGCCCCAATCTTTCGCTTTCAAGTCGACGCATCGAGACTCCCTGCCGGTAATGATAGCAACCTTGATACCGCTCGCCCTGAGCATTTTTATGCCGTGGCCATCTTGACTATTAAACGCCTTGATTTCCTCCCCGCCATCCGTAAGGTAGAGACTTCCATCGGTAAGCACTCCGTCCACATCGAAGATAACCGCACGGATCTTTTTCGCCTTTTCCAGTATGCTTTGCATCGATATTCCCGATAATGCCAATAGTCAATCGCCAGGAGTTTTAGTGGCCGGGTACTGACCATGCGTCTGCCACTGTTACGGGTTGATGCTTATTCTGTCCCGGATCCGCGCTGGCTTTGCCGCCAGCCGTGCTGCCGCTGCCTGTCCATATCGTGACGAACCATTCGCCCACCATCCTGTGGCTGGAACAGAGACAGGGAAAGATACTCAGTAAGGGCTTTGCCAGACATGTCCTGGCTAATAGCGCAGTACCAGGCATCGAAAACATGGTTAGTACAGGGTTTGGCTTAATTCAGTTCACGGACACCCGGCTGAGGTTCCGGCATCGTATAAGGCTGTAAATTATATCAGAAACATAGTTGTCCCAAACATACCTCCATGTCGGCAAAGGCAGAGATTGCTATCTTGCCGGCATTGTGAAATGCCGGCTACGGGAAAACGGCCAAAAGAAAGGAGACAACCCTTCGCCGGTCACGGGCAGAAGTGGCACCGCAGCCTTAACTCTCAGGCCAGGAATGCCGGTTTAACTGGTCCAGCGGCTATTTGGCACTCCCATCAGACGAAGGAAACGGCGGTTTTGGCGAAGCAGGCATGCCCCCGGCAGAGAATGTTTTTCCTGCAAATAGACGCAGGTCTCGTGGCATTGCTGGAGCGAAGCCGATGATTCCGATTCAGCTCCATAGAGATAAAAAGCAAATTGCCGAGTGGGTCAATTTTTAGGCAACGGAAATACTACCGACTCAACTACGCCGCTTAATTCCTCCACCACCACCTCTCTTCCCGCTTGCCCTGCTCCGATCTGTCTGAGCCGCGATATGACTTCCTGCACCAGCACTTCCGGCGCGGACGCCCCGGCAGTGATGCCGATCCGGTCTTTTTCCTCCAACCATGCTTCCTGTAATTGCTCGGCACGATCTATCATGTACGCGTCTACGCCGGCGTTTCTTGCAACTTCACACAAGCGGTTGGAATTGGAACTATTGGGTGAGCCGACCACGATTACCAGATCACACTGCTTGACCATCATTTTGACTGCATCCTGGCGATTTTGCGTGGCATAGCATATATCGTCCTTTTTCGGCCCGGTAATTTTCGGGAAGCGCTTTTTCAATGCCTTGATCACCCGTGTTGCATCGTCAACCGATAACGTGGTTTGAGTAACATAAGCCAGATGAGTCGGATCTTTAACCTGCAGATTGTCAACATCCTCTTCTGTTTCCACCAGGTACATGCAAGGGCCATCCCCCTCGGCCTGCCCCATGGTGCCTTCCACTTCCGGGTGGCCCTGGTGACCGATCATGATGATTTCCCTGCCCTGCTCCCGCATTTTTGCCACTTCAATATGAACTTTGGTTACCAATGGGCAAGTGGCATCGAATACCTTGAACTGTTGCGCCTCGGCTTCGCGCCGCACTTCATGGGAAACACCGTGAGCACTGAAGATCAGGATGCTGCCTACCGGTACTTCGTCGAGATTCTCAACAAATACGGCTCCTTTTTTTTCCAGATTTTCTACTACGAAGCGGTTATGCACTACTTCGTGGCGAACGTAAATCGGTGCGCCATGCATGGTCAGCGCCCGCTCGACAATCTCGATAGCGCGATCCACGCCAGCACAGAAACCCCTGGGATTTGCAAGCAATACTTTGATCATTGATGGTTCTCCATAAAAACTATTTTCGTTTAAGGACCGATACCGGTTTCCTCGCGCGCACTCCCTCTCACATGTGCAATAGTGTACCCTTAATTCATGACAAAAGCTGAGGAATCATTATACTAGCGCCCTGCCTGACCCTGTCTGACTTAAAGAAAACCGGCTGCAAAAGCATCCGGGCTGGCCATATTCCTCTCTTTTCCTCCCATTAAACACAATCATCGGCTTTCAGAATTCCCGGAAGCCACCCTTATCCGTCATTTCTCGTCTCGATTTTCCCAGCTGATTGCACTCATCTTCTTTAAAAAAACTTTTCTGGAAAATGCCGGGCCTGACTAATGCAACATGGAAGCTTATCGGTATGATTCATGAATAGATGTTTGCGGGACTACTACTTTCTTTTCTTCGCTCGATCTAACCTTTTCCAATTGCGCACAAACTGATTTTACTGCCTGGAGCATGCGCGGCGTCGGCCGGTGCATAAGATCGGGGTGCACAAAAAACCAATGCTCGTTCCGGACCGCGCTGATGTGCGACAACTGCCGCAACCGATCTGCCGCCCCATTTTGCGAGATGTTGCTTATGATCGCCTGAGGATCGGCTTCCAGCAAGTTTTCCGCGGATATCACGGGAGTCAGGGCAGGTGCGGAAGCAAACACATTGATGCCGCCACAAATATTGATGATATCGCTCATAATATGATTCCCATTCACCGTCATGAGCGGCTGATCCCAGATTAGCTGGAATACCCTGATTTGCCGGCGGGCGCCATCGCGGCGTGTGATTTGCCGCAAGTCCTCCTCATACGACCTCGCCGCAGGCTCTGCTCGTGATGACATTCCTGTCAGCTTTCCCATCATCCGCAATAACCGTGACACATCTTCCAGCCTGGTTGCCTCAGCGGCAAAAACCGTCAGGCCCAGTTTTTCAAGTTTCTCGATATCCCGGATGCTATTGCCGCTGCGCCAGGCAATCACCAGGTCAGGCTTAAGTGCGAGCATCCTCTCCAGATCGAGACTGGACGAATCCCCGATGCTTGGAATCCATTTGGCGGCTTCAGGATAATCGCTATAGCGATCGACACCCACAAGTTTATTGCCCGCGCCCGCAGCAAAAATCAATTCGGTGATATGAGGGGAAAGTGAGACGATACGCTTGGCAAAATGGTCCAAACGGATGCCGCGTCCGCGATCATCGGTTATGCTAAAAGGCGGGGCATCCTCGGCAATATCTTCTGCGCACCCGCCGTCAAAAGAGATCAGCAGGGACATCGGCAATACAAGCAGCAGCGCTAAAACACCATGCCACACCTTGTTAAAGGCACCTCTATAATCTTGGAAAATTTATGATCGAACCGGAAATAAATCTATGCAGTCAGCCCTGCAATTCCATGCGTGCGATGAATAGACAGAAAATCCACGAAAAGGAACCCGCAGATCCCCACTTCCTGGACCGTTCAGCGATTATGCGCCTGCATCCTGATACCGGCCAGCCAAGGCCACGCGTTGCTCGTAGGCTTGCCGCGCAATGCGGACATCTTCCAGAAAAAATGGCAACTCCTTGATCAGCAACGCCTGCGGTCCGTCTACAAGCGCCTTGTTCGGTACCGGATGAAAATCCACCAGCACCATGTTGGCGCCCGCGATCACGCCTTGGGCCGTGGCATGCATGATATCCAGTATTCCATCCGGGGAAGACGCGCGCGCACCGACCGAATGCGAAGGATCGATGCAAACCGGCATACGTGTCAGCCGCTTGACCACCGGTACGTGGGCAAAATCCACAAAATTCCGGTGGGGATCCGCCATGTTGGTTTTCATCCCGCGCAGTCCAAAAACGACTTTGCGGTTGCCCTCGGAAGCCAGATATTCCGCAGCATTAAGCGATTCGTCCAGAGTAATGCCGAAGCCGCGCTTGATTAATACCGGAAAATCCTGCTGGCGCCCGACAATTTTCAAAAGCTCAAAGTTCTGGGTGTTGCGTGTGCCGATCTGAAACATGACACCGGTGGCATTTCCCGTCCGGTAGAGCGCCTCGCAAATTTCTTCCACATGGGATTCATGGGTGATTTCCATGGCGATCACCCTTATGCCATATTTCCCGGCCAGTTCGAACACATAAGGCAGACAGGCTTTGCCATGGCCCTGAAAGGAATACGGGCTGGTGCGCGGCTTATACGCACCCATGCGAGTACATACCTGTCCATGGTCGCGCAGCGCCTGCATCATTAATTCGACATGCTCCAGCGTATCCACCGCGCATAGTCCGGCGAATACATTAAGCGTATCCTGACCGAAGCGCACACCGTTATAGTCGAAGTGAGTAGGCCTGTGATCGTCCTTGTGCCGTCCGAGAACGCGGTACTCCTCGGAAATCCGGACCACCTGCTCGACGCATGGCAGGCACTGCATGTCTTCAATGGGCAGCGCCTTGGTATTGCCGATCAGATACACCTCAGTGAGCGTCTGCTCGACACCGATTTCACTGTGCACACGTGTGGAGATACCCGGCAAATTCGCAAGGTGTACCAACAACTGCTTGTATTCGGAGCTGTCAGCCCGCGTATCCGGGCTCAGGACAAGAATCATGGGAATAGTATCGGATGTGGGCGGCCGCGATAGCGCGGCGCAAAAATTGAATTCTAACCGAAAAAACCGATGCTTGCCATGCAATCAAATATGTCGTTTAATAACTTTACCATGCCGGAACGGACTTCACTCCACTTGGATTTTTTGCTACTTTGTTCACACTCCATACGAACTCGATGGCAGCCAGAACCATTCCACCGAACAGCAGCAAGCTGGATCGCGTTGTCGCCGAAGCACGGCGCAACAGTGAACAACGGAATATGACCTACCGCGAACGAGCGCTCAGGATCTATCCATGGATCTGCGGACGATGCGCACGCGAATTCACGCACGCGAATGTCCAGTTGCTGACGGTGCATCACAGAGACCACAACCACGACAACAATCCTATCGACGGCAGCAACTGGGAATTGCTATGCATATACTGTCACGAAAATGAGCACGCCCGATACCTGGATAACGCCGGAGGCGATAAATTACCGGACAGCGGGCGGGAAACCCAGGCAACGTACCATCCATTTGCGAATCTCCAAACCTTGCTGAAAGACAAGGAGTAGTCATGCGATCAAAATAAAACCGGGCAAACTCATTACCTTGTTTATCCCATGACAGAACAAAACTTGAAATACCAGACTCACGATTTTCCTGCCGCTCCACCCGCAATTTTCCTGATGGGGCCTACAGCAAGCGGGAAAAGCGGCATTGCACTGGAAATCGCCAGGCACTTTCCGGTCGAAATCGTCAGCGTGGATTCGGCCCAAGTCTATCAGCATATGAATATCGGTACCGCCAAACCCGATGCGGAATCCATGGCAGCGGTGCCCCATCATCTCATCAATCTGATTGCGCCTCACGAACGCTATTCCGCTGCGCAATTTGTGAGTGATGCGCTTGTTGCAATGCGCGAGATCACGGAACGCAATAATATTCCGCTACTGGTTGGCGGTACCATGCTTTATTTTCGGGCGTTGCTGGAGGGTCTTTCCGAGCTTCCCTCCGCAAACATCGGCATACGTACGCTCATTGAAGCCAGGGCCCGGGACAGCGGATGGCCCGCGCTGCACGACGAGTTGCTCCGGCTCGATCCAGTCAGCGCGGCACGGATACAGCCTGACGACAGCCAGCGCATCCAGCGCGCGCTGGAAATATGCTATCTCACTGATAAACCCATGTCGGAAATTTTAAAGAAGCCAAGGCAGGCTTACCTTCCCTTCGATGCGATCCGGATGGCCTTGATACCCAGTAACCGAGAGGTGCTGCATCAGCGCATCGCTCAACGCTTCGGGAAAATGCTTGAGCTGGGGTTGATCGATGAAGTTTGCGCAATCCGTGATAAATTTCATCTGGATGACCGCAGTCCTTCAATGCGCTGTGTCGGTTACCGGCAGGTATCGATGTACCTTGACGACGCAATCAGCCTGGGGACAATGCGCGAAATGGCGCTTGCCGCCACCCGCCAGCTGGCGAAGCGGCAGCTCACCTGGCTGCGTCCATTGAAAGGAGTAAAAGAGTTCGACTGCCTGTCGGAAAATCTGCCGGAACAGGTACGCAAGCATCTGCTTGAAGCGGGTCTGGAAACCGCGGCGGCTTCATAATCATGTTCATTCACGCTTGCCAATGCCAGATCCGGTTGCCAGTTTCAAATCAACTCTAACCGGGGAAAAAACAGTATGAATGATGATAAATGCAAACGAGTTCTCCTGACCGCAACCTTGATCGGCATCCTTTCCCTTTCCGTGAGCGGTTGCACAAAACCCGAAGACAGGGTGCATGAGTCCTGGGTTACGCCTCCTGCCGGAGAGGCAGTGGACGATAACACGCTTGCCAGCACAATAAGAGCCGCGTTGCTGGCCGACCCCGACGTCAAGAATCTGGATGTGAAAATTGAAGCGCATAATGGCGAAGTTATGCTGAGCGGATTTGTGGATAATCAGGCCGAGATGGACCGCGTTATCATGTTCGCCTGGATGGCCGAGGGAATCAAGAAAGTGGACAACAAAATGAGCCTGAAAAGTGGTGGGGCCGCCGTAAGCAATTGATCTCGTCCAGATTCCCATAAGGGATTATGATGTAGCTGTTCCAAATTTACGCAGGAAAAATACCTTGATCACTTCTTTGCTCCTGACGCTGGCTGTAATTCTCGGCGTTATCCTGGGCGTTCCGCCGGTGCGGCGGGCATTCATTTCGAATCGGCTGCTGAAGGTTTTCCGCAAAATCCTGCCTCAGGTTTCGCAAACGGAACAGGAAGCCCTGGATGCGGGAACCGTATGGTGGGATGGAGATCTGTTCAGCGGCAAACCGGACTGGAATAAATTACTGGCTTATCCCAAGCCCAGGCTGAGCACAGAGGAAAAAGCATTTCTTGCCGGCCCGACGGAAGAGTTGTGCGCAATGCTGGATGAATGGCACATTACACGCGAACTGAATGATTTACCACCCCATGTCTGGCAATTCATCAAGGACAACGGGTTTTTTGGCATGATTATTCCCAAGCAATATGGGGGACATGGTTTTTCGGCGCTGGCACATTCCGAAGTGGTGATGAAAGTCGGCTCGCGCAGCGGTACCGCAGCCGTATCGGTAATGGTGCCGAATTCGCTCGGTCCGGCAGAACTGCTATTGAATTACGGCACGGAAGAACAAAAGAATTACTACCTTCCCCGCCTGGCAAAAGGAAAGGAGGTGCCTTGTTTTGCTCTCACCGGACCGGATGCGGGGTCGGATGCGGGGTCGATCCCGGATTTTGGCATCGTCTGCCATGGCGAATTCAATGGTGAGGAAAATGTGCTGGGCATGCGAGTCACCTGGGAAAAGCGCTACATCACTTTGGGCCCGGTAGCGACGCTACTGGGGCTTGCATTCAGGCTGCATGACCCCGATGAGCTGCTCGGCGGCAAAAAAGATCTTGGCATCACGCTTGCCCTCATCCCCACCCATACGCCGGGCGTCAATATCGGCCGCCGCCATTTCCCTCTCGATGCAGCCTTTCAGAACGGCCCCAATTCGGGTAAGGATGTATTCATTCCCATGGAATGGGTGATCGGCGGGCTCGAAGGAGTGGGATGCGGCTGGCGCATGCTGATGAACTGCCTTGCCACCGGGCGATCGATTTCCCTGCCCGCGACCAGCACGGGAGGGGCCAAACTCGCGGCGCGCACCAGCGGTGCATATAGCAGAGTGCGCGTCCAGTTCAAAACGCCAATCGGGCGCTTTGAGGGCGTGGAAGAAGCCCTGGCCCGGATTGGCGGTAATACGTACATGATGGATGCGGCGCGGGTAATGACCGCAGGCGCAGTGGATTTGGGCGAGAAGCCTTCGGTCATCTCGGCCATCGTCAAATATCATCTCACCGAACGCGGACGCCAGGCGATTAACGACGCGATGGATGTACATGGCGGCAAGGGCATCTGCCTTGGCCCCAGCAACTACCTGGGGCGCAGTTATCAGCATATTCCCGTCAGCATCACGGTGGAGGGTGCCAATATCCTTACTCGCAACATGATTATTTTCGGGCAAGGAGCAATACGCTGCCATCCCTATGTGCTAAAGGAGATTCGCGCGGCAAATAGCGACAATGCCGAGGTGGAATTTGACCGCGCATTGATGGGACACGTTGTTTTCAGTATCGGCAATGGCATGAGATCCTTTCTGCATGGACTGACCGGCGGCTATCTTGCCAGCGCTCCCGGCAGTGTCGGCCCCGAGGTGCACGGTTACTATAGCCAGCTAACGCGCTTCTCCGCCGCTTTCGCGCTGCTTGCCGATGTATCGCTTCTTGTTCTGGGTGGATCGTTGAAACGCAAGGAAAGGCTATCCGCCCGGCTGGGGGACATCCTCAGCATGCTTTATTTGTGCTCGGCGGCGCTCAAGCGCTTCAAGGACGATGATCGCCCTGCAGCGGATTTGCCATTGCTGCATTGGTCGATGCAGGATGCGCTGTATCGCATGCAGCAGGCATTCGACAGCCTGCTGCATAACTTTCCCGGAAGCGCTGTCGGGAGACGGCTGCTTCGCCTTCTCGTCTTTCCTTTGGGCCGATCGTTCTCGCCGCCGTCGGATGAATTGGGCCACAAGGTGGCCAAGCTGATGCTGACACCTGGGGAGGCGCGGGATCGCCTGACTGCGGGTATTTACATACCGACATCCGCCGACGAACCGCTGGGCGTTCTGGAACAGGCGCTACAGTGCGCCGTCGTGAACGAAACAGTGGAAAACAAGCTGCGTGCGGCAGTCAAAGCGGCCCGGATTCCCGCACAACATGACGAAAAAATCGCGGCTGCCCTCAAGCAGAGGGTCATTACGAACAGCGAGCTGGAACTCTTGGGAAAAATGGATTCCCTGCGCCGCCGCGTCATCATGGTCGACGATTTCCCGCCGGATTTTGGCAAAGGACTGTCGGTTGAAGCCGAACCGGCAAAGGGAAGGCACAACGCGGAGCAACCCGAGACTGAAGTTGCGGCCGATGAGACCGATGAGGTCATTGAGTCCGTTAAATCCGGCAAAAGCGGTAGGCGGGGGTAGGTAATCATGCAGGCGCCCCAACGCGGCTCGACAGATGTTATCCCGACAGAAATAGCTGGAACGCTCGATGGCCTGTTCCGCGAGCGAGTACGCCGCTCGCCCCGAATGATCGCCTACCGGGATTACGACCGGTCCAGCGGCAAATGGCGCGACCTGACGTGGGAGCAGATGGATGAGGGCGTCGCGCGCTGGCAAGCAGCGCTTTCCCGGGAGGGCCTTTCTGCTGGCGACCGGGTGGCACTGATGTTGAGAAACTGCCCGGAATGGGTAATGTTCGAGCACGCTGCACTGCGGTTGGGGCTCGTGGTCGTACCGCTTTACACAGCGGATCGCGCCGAGAATGCGGCTTATATCCTGCGCGATGCCGGAGTCAAGGTGTTATTGCTGGAAGAGCTGGCGCAGTGGCAGGCGTTTTCCGAAGCGTGCAACCCTATCGGCGCCCTGGTGCGTGTCATTACGATTCAGAGCCGCCCGGAAAAAATCGATGACGGTCTCGTGCTTGCGATGCATGACTGGCTGCCGGAAAAAGCTGAAGCGGTACAATATGTCAACCACGACCCGCATCAGCTGGCCACCATCATATACACCTCCGGCACCTTGGGCCGGCCGAAAGGAGTGATGCTGAGCCATCACAATATGCTTACCAATGCCCATGGCTGCTCGCAAGGCGTTCCGGTTTGGCGAGACGATCTCCTCCTTTCATTTCTGCCGCTTTCGCATACCTTCGAGCGTACAGCCGGTTATTACGTTCCCATGATGTGCGGGGCCACTGTTGCCTATGCACGTTCGATTCAGCAGCTGCAGGAAGACCTGCTGATCATTCGCCCCACTATTCTGGTTTCGGTACCAAGAATCTACGAGCGCGTTTACGCCGGTATACGAGCCAAGCTTGCGGAAGGACCCACTTTAAACCGCAAGCTATTTGCCTTGGCGGTCGAAACAGGCTACAGCCGCTTCGAATATCAGCAGGGGCGAGGTACTTGGCGCCTGTCTCACTTGTTGTGGCCGCTATTGGAAATGCTGGTGGCGAGGAAGGTAATGGTCAAGCTGGGCGGGCGGCTTCGCGGTGCGATGAGCGGCGGGGCGGCATTGTCGGCCGAGGTTTCGCGCGTATTCATCGGCCTTGGGCTGCCCATCCTGCAGGGCTACGGCATGACGGAAAGCAGTCCTGTGGTAAGCAGCAATACCTTCGAGGACAATGTCCCGTCGAGCGTGGGCCGGCCCATTCCGGGTGTGGACGTGAAACTCGGCGAAAATAGTGCATTGCTGATTCGCGGCCCCAATGTAATGCTTGGTTACTGGAATGATCCGGAAGCCACCCACGCAGTGCTGGCACCTGACGGCTGGCTTAATTCCGGCGATATCGCGCGTATTGATGAACACGGCCGGATAACCATCACCGGGCGCCTGAAGGAAATTATTGTGATGTCCACCGGTGAGAAAGTTTCACCGGTGGACATGGAAGCGGCAATTTTGCGGGATTCTCTGTTCGAACAGGTCATGCTGGTTGGCGAAGGGCGTTCATATCTGGGTGTGCTGGTGGTTCTGAATTCCAGCCATTGGGAAAGCGTATCGCGGCAATACGATCTTGATCGCGACTGGCAGCACTTGTTGCTGAACCAGAAGCTTGAAGAAATCCTGCTGGCCAGGATCACGCATCAGATACGCGAATTCCCTGGCTATGCGAAAGTATATCGGGTGGCCCTGATGTCGGAACCCTGGACTATCGAGAATGATATGCTCACCCCCACCTTGAAGCTGCGGCGAGCACGGGTACTTGACCGGTATCAAACCGAAGTCGCCCGGCTCTACGAGGGGCACTAAATCCGGATTCACACGCAACGATGTGCCGCAAAGCATGCAGAAAACCGGGAAAAACGATCTTGTCGTCCGCTTCTGGAACTTGCAACATTGCGGAATTGACAATGTCTTAAACAGCAGTGGGGAAAAATGAATAGCGAATCAGAAATCCACACACCGCTGCCGGCAGGATGCGATCCGATTTTGCGCCTGGTGCCGATGCCCACGGACACGAACTATGCGGGCGATGTATTCGGCGGCTGGATCATGGCACAGGTGGACATTGCGGGCAGCCTTCCGGCGATCCGTCGTGCCCGCGGGCGCGTGGCGACGGTGGCGGTAAATTCATTTGTTTTCAAACAACCTGTGTTCGTCGGCGATGTGGTGAGCTTTTACGCCGACATTGTCAAGGTGGGGCGTACTTCCATTACGGTGGATGTTGCCGTCTATGCGCAGCGAGGGCTGCGCCAGGGCAGCGATGAAATATGCATCAAGGTGACAGAGGCCGTGTTGACTTACGTGGCGGTGGATGAGAATCGAAGGCCGCGAATTGTCCCGCCGAAATAATGTGACGCCGGGTCAAAATCCACATTTACCGGCTTGGTGGGCGACTCAGCTGGCAACTGAGCTGGCAACTCGGAGGGCGAAATACGACGTTCACAAGAGATGTCGACGCCCTATTCATTAGATGGGAAGTGTTTTGGGCGCAACGAAATATTGTGACAAAATCCGGATTCTTGCCGGATGAAAAAAACAGATCGAACTGGAGGCGACATTGACTAACAGTAAATTCATCGTGCGCAAGGCCGCCGTCCTGGGTGCTGGAGTGATGGGCGCCCAGATCGCGGCGTATCTGATCAATGCCAATATTGAAACGCTTTTGTTCGAGCTTCCCGCCGGGCAGGGGGATCCCAACTCCAATGTGACCAAAGCGGTAGAGAATCTGAAAAAGCAGGAGCCCGCGCCGCTGTCGCTTCCGGCTAAAGCAGCTTTCATCCAGGCCGCGAATTATGACCAGCATCTTGAGTCGCTGAAGGACTGCGATATCGTAATTGAAGCCATCGCCGAGCGCGTGGACTGGAAGACAGCGCTATACAAAAAGATAGCGCCTTATCTCGGTGAGAATACGATTTTTGCCAGCAACACGTCGGGGCTTTCCATCAATCAGTTGGCGCAGGCATTCCCGAAGAATCTGCAGCACCGTTTTTGCGGGATCCACTTTTTCAATCCGCCGCGCTATATGCATCTGGTTGAACTGATCGCCTGCAAGGAAAGCGATAGTACGATGCTTGACGACCTGGAGAAATTCCTGGTCACCTATCTGGGCAAGGGAGTAATCCGTGCAAAGGATACGCCCAATTTCATAGCCAATCGGATAGGCGTGTTTTCCATGCTCGCTACCATGCATCATGCCAGGGAATTCGGTCTGGCGTTCGATCTGGTGGATGCGTTAACCGGTCCCCTCATTGGCCGTCCAAAAAGCGCTACGTTCCGAACTGCCGATGTGGTGGGGCTGGACGTCCTTGCGCATGTGGTCAATACCATGCGCGATTCGCTGCCGGACGATCCATGGCATCCGTACTACGCCGCGCCGGAATGGCTGCAAGCGCTGATAGCGGGCGGCGCACTCGGACAGAAAAGCAAACGCGGGGTGTACCAGAAAGCAGGCAAGGAAATCCATGTGCTCGATCCCGTCACCCAGACATACAGCCTATCCAAGGTTGCCGTCGACAACGACCTGAAAGAATTGCTCAAGCGTAAAAGTCCTGCCGATAGATTTGCCGCGCTGCGGACAAGCGGGGATCCGCAAGCGCAATTCCTGTGGGCCATATTTCGCGATCTCTTTCATTATTGCGCAGTCCATCTCGCGGAGATTGCCGACAATGCGCGCGATCTTGACTTTGCTATACGCTGGGGGTTCGGCTGGAATCAGGGGCCTTTTGAAATCTGGCAGGCGGCAGGGTGGGGCGAGATTGCCGCATGGATCAAAGAGGATATTGCCGCCGGCAAAAGCATGAATGCAACCCCGCTGCCTGGCTGGGTGGAGGAGATGGGAGCAGGCGTCAATCAGACCGTGAACCATGAGGTACAGGGCGTGCACAGGATTCATGGCTCCTATGCACCGGCAGCGAATATCTTCCGTCCGCGTTCAGTGCTGCCTGTATATCGGCGGCAGTTGTTTCCGGACCGACTCCTGGGCGAGGAGGTGCAATACGGCAGAACGATATTCGAGACTGATTCAGTACGGATGTGGCATACCATTGACAGTACTGGCGATGACGGAATAGCCATTCTCAGCTTCAAGAGCAAAATGCACACGGTAGGGAGTGATGTGCTGGATGGAATACAGCACGCCATCGATGAAGCCGAGCGCAATTGGCGCGCAATGGTAATCTGGCAGACCGAACCCCCGTTTTCCGCCGGTGCAAACCTGCAAAAAGCCACGGAACGGCTGAAGAGCGACGAGCCGCCTTCTGCCCTGAGCGTGCTGGCAAAGAAACTCAGGAAAACGGCGCAGTCAGCGGTGCTCAAGGCGGCACGCAGCCTTAATCTCGCCGATGCCTTGATGGCGGGAAAGCTGGCGGAGGTCGAAGCAATGGTTGCCCAGTTCCAGCAAACTTCGCAAGATCTCAGGTATTCGATGGTCCCCACCGTCGCGGCGGTGGATGGGCTTGCCTTGGGCGGCGGGTGCGAATTCGTGATGCACTGCGACCGGGCGGTAGCCACAATGGAAAGCTACATTGGCCTGGTAGAAGCCGGCGTAGGATTATTGCCCGCGGGGGGAGGTTGCAAAGAACTCGCCCTGAGAGCATCCCAGAATGCAAAAGATGGCGATCCGTTCCCGATACTGAAGAATTATTTTCAAAATGTCGCGATGGCGCAATTAGGGAAAAGCGCCGAGCAGGCAAAAGAACTGGGGTATCTGCGCCGTGCCGACCAGATTGTCATGAACCGGTTTGAATTACTGTATGTCGCAAAGGCGCAGGCGCTGGCTTTGGCTGAGGCGGGCTATCGGCCGCCTTTAAAAGCCCACGATATTTCCGTAGCCGGCTCGACAGGCATTGCTACAATCAAGGGCATGCTTGTCAACATGCGGGAAGGCAATTTCATTTCCGAGCATGATTACCTGATCGGCACCAAGATCGCCCATGTCATGTGCGGGGGCGACCTGACTCCCGGCAGCCTGGTCGATGAGGACTGGTTCCTGGAACTGGAGCGAGCTGCGTTTATAGAGTTGCTGGCAACCGAGAAGACACAAGCGCGCGTTGAACATACGCTGAAGACCGGGAAGCCGCTGAGGAACTAAGTAAAGGAGAAGCGCTGTGATCAAACAAGCTCAGGATGCCTATATCGTCGCTGCCTTGCGCACGCCTGTGGGAAAGGCACCGCGTGGAATGTTCAAAACCGTACGCCCCGACGACATGCTGGCGCATGTGTTGAAAGCCGTGGTAAAGCAATGCGACGGACTTGATCCCGCAGCCATTGACGACGTGGTTACGGGCTGCGCCATGCCGGAGGCGGAGCAGGGAATCAATGTGGCCCGTATTGCGTTATTGCTGGCAGGGCTGCCCAATAGCGTGCCGGGCATGACCATCAACCGTTTTTGCGCGTCGGGCTTGCAGGCGGTAGCGCTTGCAGCGGACCGCATCCGCTTGGGAGAGTCCGACGTGATTATCGCATCAGGCACGGAAAGCATGAGCATGGTGCCGATGACGGGTAACAAGATGTCGCTGGATCCGGCGATATTTGCGCGAGATGAGAACGTAGCCATCGCCTACGGGATGGGCATAACGGGAGAAAAAGTCGCGCAACGGTGGCAGGTGAGCCGCGAATCCCAGGATCAATTCGCGGTCACAAGCCATGCCAGGGCGCTCAAAGCTATCGAGGCGGGGGAATTTCAGCAGGAAATTACGCCCTATGTCGTCGAGGAAAAGCGGCCCGATCTTGCCTCGCACGAAATCCGCGACATATCCGTCGTCAGAGATACCGACGAAGGCCCGCGTCCGGGTACCAATCCGCAAACGCTTGCCAAGCTGAAACCCGTATTTGCGGCCGACGGATCGGTAACGGCAGGCAACAGTTCGCAAATGTCCGATGGAGCGGCGGCGGTAATAGTCGTAAGCGAAGCGGCGTTGAAGCGCTTCAATCTCACCCCCATCGGACGCTTCATTGGGTTTGCCGTAGCGGGAGTACCCCCGGAGATCATGGGCATAGGGCCCATCAAGGCGATACCGAAAGTGCTGAAACAGACGGGCTTGAAACAGGACGATCTCGACTGGATTGAATTGAACGAAGCCTTCGCGGCCCAGAGTCTTGCGGTAATCAACGACCTCGGGCTGGATCGTGCCAAGGTCAACCCCCTAGGGGGTGCGATTGCGCTGGGCCATCCACTGGGCGCGACGGGTGCCATTCGCGTCGCCACACTGCTGCATGGCCTGCGTCGACACCATCAGAAATACGGCATGGTCACCATGTGCGTGGGCACCGGCATGGGCGCTGCGGGCATATTTGAAGCCCTGTGATTAGCGGAGGCCCGAGGCAGCGCCGTGGAGACAGGCTCCGCGCAACCTTCCCGCTCTCAGTCTGGCCCTCCCCAGTCCGGCTCCTTTTTTTCTCCGTTATTTTGTCCAAAATAGACGTACCCTTTCTGGGGTACATTCGATTCCCTGAAGCGCTTGCGTTCATCCCTGTCCAGTTTCTTATCCCACCAGATGGCACGCGCTTCCTTCTGATCCTCCGCCAGTTTCGGATTTTTCTCGAACAATTCACGCATGAATTTAGTATGGTCGGATTCGTACGGTTTCATGGTCTGATTCCTCATCATGGCAAACCCTGAAACTTTACCATAATCGGCGTTTGCCCGCATCGGATTAGCTTATGTGATGGATAAAGCATCGTAATCTGCCCCTGAAATCGTATGGAAATGATTCAGCAAAGTTTACCCGTGCGTAATTTCTTGACGTACTCCGAAAATGGCAGGGCGAAATCCGCTTCGAGTTTCCTGGCACGCTCGTTGAGTTTCGCCCAATCCGGCTTGCCGCTGTGTTTGAAAGCAAAAGCAATCAAATTACCATGCACCTCGGCCGCCAGCGTTAAAACGCGCCCGGGGAAGCTATGCTCGATGCGTCTCAAATAATCCTGGAGCCTTTTATCCCTGCTGAGCAGATTAACCACCAGCACACCCTTTCTTTTCAATACTTCCCTGGCATGGTCATAGAAATCCTGGTTGCATAGCGAGGGAACCTGGCAGCCGCAGTCGAAGCCGTCAATCATCAGCACATCCGCGCTCCGAGGGTGATTGGCGACATATTCGCCTCCCTCGGCGATTACCACTTGCAGCCGTTCGCCATTGGCTGGCAGGTAGAAATGATTTCTTGCCGCCGCAACAACATGCGGATCGATTTCAATTGCGATGGTTTGTATGAGCGGAAGCCGGTGATATACGAATTTAGCCAACGACCCGCCCCCCAAGCCAATCATCAGGATATTTTTCGGGCTGGGGTGGAACAGCATAAATGCCATCATGCATCGTGTATAGGTCAGCTCGAGATCGTTGGGCGCAGCAAGCCGCATGGCGCTTTGCACCATGCTGTTACCGAGATGCAGTGCGCGTACGCCGCCTTGCTCGCTCAATTGAATGCCTGACGCGCCCTGGCTGCGCCATTTGGAAAATCCATGCATGCGTCCACATCCTTGAAAGATTATGCCTGCGCGATAGCACAATTGGGCTACCATTAAGCTTATCACTGGCTATAATTGGACGCTTCACTATAGTTGTTAAAGCAAAAATCGTGAACCGGTGCATTGATTGCAATCGTATTTCACTGGCGGCAGCGGGAATTGAGGCTAAAGCCAGGTTGAAGGATAGACCATGTACAGGTTAATTGTGATTGTTGCGGTCCTGCTATTGCCGGCATGCGCAAGCCTCGGCACTTTCCAACCCAAGCCTCAACTTTATGCGGGCAAATTCACGGGCGACCACGTTTCCCTTGCCCGTTGCGTCATAAATACGCTGCGATCGGATACCCGATGGGTAATCAACGGCCTGGGATATGCCGTGCGAAGATATCCTGACATCAGAGCGACCGAGGTCTATGCCTATCCGATAGGCTTGACGCCGGGCATGTATGCGCGCAACTGGCCGACGAACCCTGACGCCGTCGGGATTTATGCAGACCCGGTGCCAAAAGTTATGGCGTATGCGGGGAGTACCTATACAGGTCCTAATTATTCGTTTCTTTTGATGATAAAAAGGACCGACAATGAATCGGTACTTGCCACCCTGAAAGGAAATGAATACGAAGGCAACATAGCTTGGGAGGCCCTGAAAGCATGCTCATCTTCTTTTCAAGGCACTTCCGAATAATTTTGCGCGGACGGTTGTTGAAGGAAACGAGGGCTTGTTCATACTCCCTCTGAAAATCCGGCCCCCTGTTCTGATCGCGCAAGCGCCCGGCGCCAGCACACCTCGCAGGATGTCCCACGCATAGGCAGCCACCTATCACGCGGCAGCGAGTTTCGGAATGCGCTTCGTTCACTTGTTGCAAGACCGGATAAATTTTTGGCGCGACCTATGGCAGCATGTTTTTTGGCAATTTCCAACGATAGAATGGCGGCGTTCAAGATTCACTTGCCGTATATTTATTCGATATTTCAGGTTAAAGTCCCGGTTTTTGACGGGGTGCACGTTTCGCAGGATGATGAAGGACAGATTATGCAGTTGCTACGAATAGCCGGGCTGGTACTGGTGCTGCTGGCTTCCCGGGCTTTTGCCGGAGACTTCGAGGACGGCATGAAGTTCGTTCTCAGTAAGGACTATGCCAAAGCGGTAGTATCTTTCAGAAAGGCCGCGGAAGCGGGAAATGTGGATGCGCAATTCAATCTGGGTGTCATGTACGCCAAAGGCCGCGGTGTTCCCCAGGATTATCAGCAGGCGGTAGTCTGGTATCGCAAGGCCGCGGATCAGGGCGATGCGCCGGCGCAATCCATCCTGGGCTTCATGCACCTGAAAGGACAAGGCGTCACGCAAGACTATCAGCAAGCCAGGACATGGTATCTTAAAGCCGCGGAAAAAGACTATCCCGTGGCGCTGTACAATCTGGGTGTCATGTACGCAAAGGGACAGGGAGTTACTCTGGACTATCAACAGGCAATGTCCTGGTATCTCAAGGCCGCAGAACTGGGACATGCTCCGGCACAGGCCATTTTAGGATTTATGTATCTCAAGGGCCAAGCGGTTGCACAGGATGACCAGCAAGCCGCGTCCTGGTATCTCAAGGCCGCGGACCAGGGATATGTGGATGCCCAATATGCGCTTGGCGTGCTCTATGCGAAAGGCCGGGGGGTGGCACAAAGCGATCGCGAGGCCGCCTCATGGTATATGAAAGCCGCTGAGCAAGGGAATACGGACGCCCAATACAACCTCGGGGTAGCCTATGCGAATGGGCAAGGTATCGCCCAGGACAGCCAGCAGGCCGCATCCTGGTATTTCAAGGCCGCCGAGCAGGGAAATGTAAGAGCGCAATTCAAGCTCGGCGTCATGTATGCCAGAGGCAGGGGAATTGCAAAAAATGAGGAGGAAGCGCTGGCCTGGTATCGCAAGGCAGCGGAGCAAGGGTACGCCCCGGCCCAATTCAATCTTGGTGTCATGTATGCCACGGGCAGAGGCGTTGCGCAGGACGATCATAAGGCCGTATCCTGGTATGGCAAAGCCGCGGAGCAGGGGGACGCAGATGCCCAGTACAACATGGGTGTACGGTACGATGACGGCCGAGGCGTTGCCAAGGACGCACGGGAGGCCTTGTCATGGTACCGCAAATCAGCTGAGCAGGGATATGCGAGAGCACAATACAGCCTCGCCGTAAAATATGATAACGGCAAGGACGTCCCGCAAGATTACGCCGAAGCCCTGTCGTGGTATCGCAAAGCGGCGGAGCAGGGGCATCCGGGGGCTCAGACGAATCTGGGCGTACTGTACTACAAGGGCAATGGTGTTAAGCAGGATTTCGTCGAAGCGGAAAAATGGTTTAGCATAGCCGGTAAGGCGGGTTATGAGGATGCCAAGAAAAACAGCGAGCTTATGGCAAAGCTCATGACGGAGGAACAAGCTGCCGAGGCGCAGCGGCAGGCAAGCGAATGGAAGCAGCCGCAAAAAAATTAATTGTCTTGCCAGCCCGCATCTGGCGGAGTTAATAGAGGTCCATCAGGACGACGGCATGGATCGCATATGGCTGAAATTTTTATGCGGGCAGCCTATCGGGATGGTTGGGTGTTGCTCTTCTCCTTGGCGATAGGGTTCTGCAGCGTATAGCCTTTCTCCTTCATCTTGTATCCGCCATAAGCTCCGGCTCCGCCGGCCACCACGTACCAGCAACCCGAAAGCATTGGAATCACAGCTAACAACATTCCCATGCGGATTATTCTTTTTATTTTCATTCCAGTTCTTCAGATCAGCATAGAGGCCTGATAGGGATTTTTGGAGATAAATTTACCCCGTATCACAGAGTGCTGTCAATTGTGTCATCCGAAACCATGCATTTTCGTTAGTAATGAGCCAAGGATAACCCGGCTGGCTTTGTGAATGAAAAAGGCGGAACATGCATGAGTTATCCTGGAGAATATTGCAATCGGCAAAATGGACGATCAGCCGCGGATCATCCCGGTTTGAATAAACTATCGGAGGGAAATATCATGGACCCGACATCAATCTCTAATGCGTGGATCAAGCGGCTGACAATGATCACGCTGATCATGCTTCTGCCAGCATGCCAGTCAGCGGACACGAGTCGTTTTGGCGGCTTGCTTGGCAGCGTTGCCGGCTCTATTGGCGCAAGCTATCTTGGCGGCTACCTCGGAGGGGGCACGGCTGGCAACATCATAGCGGCTGTCGCCGGCGGAGTGGGGGGTTATTACGTAGGCTCGACGATCGGCGGCTGTCTTGGAAAGGGGGATAAACAAAGTATGGCCCAAGCATCACAAACGGCATTTAATACGGGCCAGCCGCAGACTTTCAGCAACTCCGATACGGGCCTTGAAGGGTACAGCTCAAGTCGTTCCATCGCCACAGGCGGCGCAGCAGGACGGAGAATGCAAGACAATCCGGCAGACCGTCGTTCTGAAAGACGGAAAAACGGTGACTGAGGATGTGAGGAGTTGTAAAGAGCCGGGTTGAGCATCATTTGCTTGCAACCAGCCATAATCAGGCAGGCATTCCGATGGGTGCCGAATATGAATCGAACGTGGCCAAAATGGACGATCAACCACGGATCATCCCGACTTGAATAAACTATCGGAGGGAAATATTATGGATCCGGCATCAATCTCTAATGCACGGATCAAGCGGCTGACAATAATTGCGCTGATCTTGTTTCTGCCGGCATGCCAGTCAGCAGACACGAGGCGTTTTGGCGGCATACTGGGCAGCGTTGCCGGCTCCATTGGGGGTAGCTACCTTGGTAGCGCCCTTGGCGGAGGCACGGCGGCCCGCATTGTGGGCGCCGTCGCCGGGGGGGTGGCGGGTTACTACGTAGGCTCGACGGTTGGCGGCTACCTTGGAAAGGAGGATAAGCAAAGAATGGCCCAGGCATCGCAAACAGCGTTCGATACGGGCCAGCCGCAAACCTTCAGCAACCCCGATACGGGCTTGAAGGGTACGGCTCAAGTCGTTCCATCGTCACAGGCGGCGCAGAAGGATGGAGAATGCAAGACAATCCGGCAAACCGTCGTGCTCAAAGACGGGAAAACGGTGACTGAGGATGTGAGGAGTTGTAAAGAGCCGGATTAAGCATCATTTGCAACCGGCCATAACCGAGTATTTATATGATTACTTTTCCGAGAGTTTGAGTGGATAGTTTAGACAGGAACAATTCGTATCAATCAATTCTAACCATCATCGATTCCATATTCAAAGACTATACCAAGCTAATAAATGCCTCAGACTCTCCGCATGGTAAAAATGCACCCGTAACACATCGTTATTTTTAGGATCAAGAGACGAATTATGTCCGGCTACTGATCCTGCGATTCCTGGATTCCCATTCCTGCCTTCATGCCCCCGAGGATATAGCTGTTCAATATCAACACCATCGATCCCGCCGATTGAAAAAACTTTCCCGGTGCCGAATAGCGATTAACGTAAGCTATGACCCCATTTTTTCGCGTCACGGGAATTGAAATCTCGCGCAACTGTGAGCTAGTTATCGAGAAGTTTGCAGTTTTAGTTTTTCGATAGTGACATCGAAAAACTAATTCTCCAGAGGGGTTGCGGCAGATTCTCCGTCCCAAACATCATACTAATCAATCGAGTCTGATTCCATAGATTCGTATTCTCTTTAATGAAAGTCAATCGATGCTTCTCGGTCGTTCACTTCCCTGACAAGCCTGAACATGTCCTCGACGTTACGCGCCAGCCTGTCCATGGAATGGACAACAAGCGTGTCTCCTGCCAAGACATGGTTAAGTGCTACCTGAAGCGGGGGCCCGTTTGTATAAAGGTAAAACCGCTATTAAAAATCGATCGGAGCTTCCTCATACTCATCAGTAAGATCATCATCAGGCCCAGTTGACTATCAAAGTACTCCTCATCCATCTCGTCGAATTCGAACTTGTCTTCGATTGAATCGTCAGTGTCAAAGTCGAACGCATCTTTCACCTCCTGCGTTTCCTTGAAGTCAAATATAGGGACGTTATGCTTGTTTTCGTCATAAAAACATACCCCCGCATCTTTTAGCGGTCCGAAAAATACGTCATCGTCTATGTAGGCAGTATTTCCCAAGCCGAGCCAGTCACGACGACCGGCTTCGTACGCAAGCAACCACTTCGAATCTGTTAGTGCATTTTTCTGGGTATGGGACTTTAGCGCCGCTGCGGTGGCGAGCTTTGCGACCAATCCAACCCGATTCAAATACAGAAGTATTAAAGTACAGACCGAGCTGGCCATTCGCTCCACCTCACTAGCTGCGTTCTCTTCTACGTCGATTTTCAGCTCTTTACATATCCACAACAACCACGCGACTTCGCCGTGACGGTCAGTAGCTGCATTCGACATGATGAGGTTATTACAGAAGCGCTTGATTGCATCCTTCCTTTCGACATATCGATGGTAGTTGTATGTGGCGAGGATCTGGGCGATCACCTGTATCGTGTTCGGAAAGCCATAACCACATTTAAGTAAATATGCCTCAAACAGTGACCAGTTAGATTTTTTTATAAAAATCGAGGAAATGTGCTTCAGGCCGTACTTGATTAGGCTTTCATCCCTGAACTTCTTCTCCAATAAAAACAAAGACTCAAAGTAACGGTGAATATCTTCCCTTTGCTGCTTACGGGGACTAGAGATCGAAAGTCTTTTCACAGAGTATTTCCATGACTCTCCTACAAGATCTTTGGCCTCAATGATTCGAGTTTTACTGGGATTAATTTGAAGCTCGAAACTATTAACGACCTTTATCACCGCCGCTAGCGCTCGCTCAGCATCGTTCCTGCTGTTGAAGAACAAGAAAAATCATCTACATAACGAAAGCCCGCCGGCCAATATTTCAACTCTTCGTTGAGCCTGAGATCCATTGCGACCCCGATTATTTCGGCCAGTATATGGGACGAGTCGGGGCCAATTGGGATGCTAATTGTTTGTCCGTCCTGAAACGACTGGCATCGATGATCAAGGTCGTTACCAAACATGCTAGGATTCTTCGGACGTCGATGCTTTTTCGCTAACGATTTTCCATGCAAAGCCTATGAAATCGTATAAGTGTAAAGTGTTGGAAAATAGCTGGTGATGTCTGTGACTACCGCATACTGATAACCAGTGGCGGAATTTACCTTATCCTCATGCAATTCGCTAAACCTACGTAAGTGAATGGCGCGAAGCGATTCACTAAAAGTGGGTATGCTGCGCGACAAAGGGCTTTTCTCATAATGAGCCTCTATTTTTGGCCATAAAGTCGCGATTTCACGGGAGAGAAAATAGTAGCTAACGGGATTAACTATGGACGTGTTGCGTCTGTAATAGGATGAACGTGGGACGGAGAATTTCTCAGGTAGACATGTCAACGGCGCTTTTTTCTTTTTGTTTAATTCCTTATCTAACTCCTCCCCCTCGGTTGGAATCGCGACAAATTCGACGCGAATGCCTCAGAACTAAACCCTGGGGGCAACCGGATCGGCAGCATGCCTCTACTCAAAAGCTTTGTCAGGATGTCAATGGTCATACAGGTTCTCAGTTAGAGGGGATGTGGCAGCGCAGAATATAGCAAGATCTTCGTTCCCCCGGCCTAATGCACCTGTTGAAGGCGTCTATTTTCAAGACCAATGAGCAAATCCGTACGGTGAGCTTGGTTAGAACTCGTGACCGCAGCCTATATACAAAATCCCATACAAAAAAGGTAGTTACAGACTGGTTACATTTACAAACACCGCGCGCGGTAAGAAAGCTCTGCACCGCTACAACCTTATAAATACTGGCGCCCTGAACACGAATCGAACGTGTGACCTACCCCTTAGGAGGGGGTTGCTCTATCCACTGAGCTACCAGGGCGACGGCTGCATTTTACGCTAATATGCCAATATGAATAAGCCGGACGCAGCCCCTGATGAAAATTCCGCCGCTCGCGGAAAACTGCCGCGCACTGTCATTGTTCTCGGCCTCGTCAGTCTCTTCAACGATTTCGCCTCTGATATTGTCGTTCCGCTCATTCCCATATTGCTGGCAACGGTGCTTGCCGCCGGGCCGGTGGTTTTGGGATTTATCGAAGGTGCTGCCGATGCGGTGGCGAGCCTGCTCAAGCTGTGGTCGGGCCGGCATTCCGACATCATGAGCGGGCGGCGCAAGGGACTGGCGGTGGCGGGTTATACCCTATCCAACATTGCCCGCCCGTTGCTCGGGTTGGCCGGTTCCTGGCCAATGATTCTGCTGCTGCGCAGCATCAACCGCGTGGGAAAGGGCCTGCGCAGTGCACCGCGCGATGCATTGGTTGCGGATGCGACACCCCCTGCGATGCGAGGATACGCCTTCGGTTTTAACCGGGCGCTGGATAATGCGGGAGCGGTTGCGGGAAGCCTGGTAGCCGCCGCCGCACTGGCGTGGGCGGGCATGAGCCTGACCGAAGTGATGCTCTGGTCCGCGGTGCCGGGCTTTGTCGCGGTATTGCTGCTGGGCGCGGGTGTCAAGGAAGAGAGGCAAGATAAAACCGTTGCTGTCCGCGCCCCCATGGTGTTGCCGCCTTTACGCTGGTCGGTGTTATCTCTGCCGATGCGCAGATACCTTCTCGTGCTGATGCTGTTTACCTTCGCCCGTGCCTCGGAAACTTTTATTCCGCTGCTGGGGCACCAATCAGGCGTAAGCATAGTCGAATTATTGTTGCTATGGGCGGCCTTGAATCTTTCCAAAGCAGCGACCTCTGCCTGGGGTGGGCAACTGGCCGATAGCTGGGGACGCGGCGCGTTGATGCTGATCGGGTGGACAACATTCTCGATCTCGTTTTTGCTGCTCGGCACGGTTGAAGGCAACGTCGGGCTGTGGGCAGTGAGTATTTTCTACGGTCTGGGCGCGGGCATGAGCGAAGGCGCGGAACGCGCCCTTATCAGCGATTATGCGGAACCTCGCAAACGTGGGACGCCTTTCGGCTGGTATCACCTGATGGTGGGCATTGCGGCGATTCCGGCGGGGTTGCTGTTCGGCTCCATCTGGCAACTCCAAAGCGCGGAGATGGCATTTTTATTTGCTGGCGGACTGGCTGCTTTCGCGGCGCTGTTGCTGCGGTTGTGGGCTTGGCCGGTCAGGCAGCTGGATGGCGCTGACAGGTAAAAGGACAGCAATGACGGGGTATTGATGGGTTACGCTTTACTTCACCCATTCTGCCAAGATTCCTGCCAGGGGTTTGGAACTGCCCGGTCAGAAATAAGATGCGACTGATAAATAAAAAAGCTTGCGAACTATGAAATTAACCGGATGATGGACTAGGTGTCACTCCACCATCCTGCAAAAATATATAGGGGCATTATTATGAAAGCACTTTCAATACTCTCGACGTTGATGGCAATGGTTCTGTTTTTCGGGAGCGGTATTGCACGTGCCGAGCCGCTCAAGGTGGGCCAGCCGGCACCGGATTTCAGCCTTCCCGACCAGGACGGCAAGACGCATAAGCTGGCGGATTATCGCGGCAGGTGGCTGGCATTGTATTTTTATGTCAAGGATGACACGCCCGGCTGCACCGAGCAGGCGTGCAAATTTCGTGACGATATCCATGAGCTTGCGGATCTGGGTGCGCAGGTGGTCGGTGTAAGTGTGGACGATAGCGCCAGCCATGCCAATTTCGCCAGAAAATACAACCTTCCGTTCCCGCTTCTGGCGGATAGCAAGGGTGAAACCGCCGCGCGCTACGATTCGCTTCGGGGCGACGGCAGTATGGCCAAGCGCAATACTTTCCTTATCGACCCGGAAGGCAGGATCGCCAAAATCTATTTGTCGGCCAGCACTGCACGCAATTCCGCCGACGTAATCCAGGATTTGAAGAAGCTGAAGGGTTCGTAAAATATGTCTTGCCGTACTTGCACCTTTTGTCTTGGGAACCCGGCGTTGTATTTCCTGCATATGACTGCGGAACGATATGAGGAGGATCCATCAGGGCGAAGTTGACCGATGAGCAACTGGCGCAGTTAAAGACGGGACTGCAGCAGCGTTATCTGGCATTGCGGGAAGAAGTCCGTGGCGAACTGGAACGTTCCGGCGACCGGCATTATGTTGACCGGGCGGGAAGCGTGGCGGATGTCGGCGATGAATCGGTCGCCGATATGCTGCTGGATATCAATGCTGCTATCGTGGACCGCCAGGTAAAGGAAATGCGCGGAGTGGAAGCGTCTCTGAAACGTCTGGCGGAACTGAAATTCGGCGATTGTATCGATTGCGGCGGTGAAATCGGCTTTGACCGGCTTATGGCTTTACCCTACCGCGCAGCGATGTGTGCGCTGCCAGAGCCTGCACGAGAAAACCTACTCCCACGAGCCTAATCCAAGCCTCTAGTCTTTACGGCCACCGGTTGCTGCAACCAAGATAGATCAACGGCGTGTATCAGCCTGCCGGACTCGTCGATGCTTCCGGTAGGCCCTCTGGATTCGACGCGGATTATTTTATATTTGCTGCGGCTGTTTTGAGCAGCACCAGCACTGCCCCGCCGCCGCCATCTTCCGGCCGGGCCTGACAAAAAGCCAGTATATCCGCGCGTTGCGAGAGCCAGCCGCCAATCCTCGCCTTCAAGACCGGCTCGCCATGCCCGGAGCTTAGACCCTTGCCGTGTATCACGCGCACGCAGCGGAAGCCACGCTGGTTACTTTCATTGAGAAATGCCGCCAGTTCCAATCGGGCCTCATCACGGGTCAATCCATGCAGGTCAAGTTGCGCCTGAATCCGCCAATGGCCGCGCCGCAACCGCCGCAAAGTCTGGCGCGACACGCCGGGGTGCAGGAATGACCACTCGTCGCCGGCTTCCCTCTCCATTGAAATATGGTCTGAAAGAGGGTCATCGGGCGCGGATTGCTTGTCACCCGAGGTTTGACGCGGGATGGGCCGGGGACGTTGACCGCTATACGGTATCTTGGCAGACTCGGGCAATGGCGCCACATCTCGAACCGCATTACGGAACAGCGCGGTATCGCTATCGCCGATCTCGGGTGCGGCCTTGGGGCCTGTAGCGGGCTCGGTTACGGGATCGGTTGTAAATTTCTTGTCCCGCCGTTTCATGGCAAATTCTCAACTGCCCACTCAACTATCGAGATACTTCTCGGCATCCAGCGCCGCCATGCAACCCGTTCCTGCACTGGTCACCGCCTGCCGGTAAACATGATCCTGCACATCCCCCGCTGCGAAGATGCCGGGAATGCTGGTAGCCGTAGCGTTGCCTTCGTTCCCGCCTCGGGTGACGATATAGCCGTTTTTCATTTCCAGCTGTCCCTGGAAAATATCGGTATTGGGCTTGTGGCCGATGGCGATAAAGACACCCTGCAAACCCAGCGTCTTGGTGGTGTCGCTTTGGGCCCCCTTGATGCGCATTCCGGTCACTCCGGTATTATCTCCCAGCACTTCATCCAGGACATGGTTGAGCTCCAGCGTAACGTTGCCGTTTTTCGCCTTATCCATCAGCTTGTCTATCAGGATTTTCTCGGAACGGAACTTGTCGCGCCGATGAACGAGGGTCACGGTACGTGCGATGTTGGAAAGATAAAGCGCCTCTTCCACCGCCGTGTTGCCGCCCCCCACCACCGCCACATCCTGCCCCTTGTAGAAAAAGCCGTCGCACGTGGCACAGCCGGACACGCCCCTGCCCATGAATGCCTCCTCGGAAGGCAATCCGAGGTATTGTGCGGAGGCGCCGGTGGCGATAATCAGCGCATCGCATGTATACGTGCCTTGATCGCCGATCAGCGTGATGGGCTTATCCTTAAGCTTGGCGGTGTGGATATGATCGAAAAGGATCTCGGTGTTAAACCGTTCCGCATGTTTCTGAAAGCGTTCCATCAATTCCGGGCCTTGCACGCCCATGGCATCCGCCGGCCAGTTGTCGACATCGGTAGTGGTCATGAGCTGGCCTCCCTGGGCCATGCCGGTGATGAGTACGGGCTTAAGGTTGGCACGCGCGGCATACACCGCCGCGCTATAGCCGGCGGGACCGGAACCGAGGATGATGAGGCGGGAGTGCTTATTCGTCATATGCGATAGATGGGATTTATTATTAAAAAAACAAGTTACAGCCGTTGCTCAACCCATCCGGCCACGCTCTCCAGCGCGGCAGGCAGGTTATCCGGCCGGGTTCCGCCCGCCTGGGCCATGTCGGCGCGGCCGCCACCCTTGCCGCCGACCTGCAAAGCAACGAAATTAATCAGTTCACCCGCCTTTACCCGCGTCGTGAGATCGGCGCTAACACCGGCAATCAGTTTGACCTTTTCCGCCTCCACTGCCGCCAGCACGACGACGCAGGATTTGAATTTATTCTTGAGCTTGTCCAGCGTTTCGCGCAGTGTCCTCGAGTCCGCATCTTCCAGGCAGACCGCCAGAATCTTCGCGCCCTTTACTTCCCGTGCCTGGCCGGCGAGATCATCGCCTTGCGAGCTGGCAAGTTTCGACTTTATGCGTGCAAGCTCTTTTTCCAGATGCTTTACGTTATCGAGGATTTGGGTGATGCGCACGGCGGCTTCCCGCGGCTGCACCTTTACTGCCTCCGCCACATGCTGTAATTGCGATTCCTGTTGCTGAATATAGGCCAATGCCCCCTCGCCGGTTATCGCTTCCACGCGCCGCACCCCGGCCGCCACACCGCTCTCGGCAACGATCTTGAATAGCCCGATGTCGCCCGTGCGCTTGACGTGCGTGCCGCCGCACAACTCGCGCGAGGAACCAATATCCAGCACGCGCACTTCATCGCCATATTTCTCGCCGAACAGCATCATCGCACCCGTTTTTTTTGCATCCTCTATCGACATCATGCGTGCGCCGGTTGCCGCATTGGTCAGTACTTCTGCATTGACCAAAACCTCCACCTTGCGAATTTCCTCATCCGTCATAGGCTGATTATGCGCAAAATCGAAGCGCGTTTTATCAGAGTCAACCAACGAGCCTTTTTGCTGCACGTGGGCGCCCAATATCTCGCGCAGCGCTTTATGCATCAGGTGGGTAACGGAATGATTGCGCTCGGTGCGTGCCCGGGCTACCGGATCGACTTTCGCCATCACCTTGTCGCCAATAGCCAGCCGCCCGCTGCGCAGCAGCCCTTTGTGGCCGAATACATCCGACTGGATTTTCTGTGTGTCCGCCACGGCGAAGGTCCCATCAGCGGCAAGCAGCTCGCCGCAATCCCCCACCTGCCCACCCGACTCGGCATAAAACGGCGTCTGGTCGAGTACGATCACCGCCTCATCGCCCGCTTCAATAAAATCGACGCGACTGCCTTGCCGATAGATCGCGAGAACCCTCCCTTCAAACTGCAAGTTTTCATAGCCATGAAATTCCGTCGAGGGCCCGCTGTAGGCGATCCCATCCTGCAGGGTGAATTTGCTTGTCGCCCGCGCCCGCTCGCGCTGGCGTTCCATCGCTTGCTCGAAACCGGCCTGATCGATGGCAAGCCCTCGCTCACGCGCAATATCGGCGGTAAGATCCAATGGAAAACCGAAAGTGTCATACAGACGGAATAAGGTTTCACCATCCAGCATGCGGTCTTCATTCCCTTGCTGCAGCGCTGCTTCCAGCACCTGCATGCCATTCTCCAGCGTCTCGGCAAAACGCTCTTCCTCCTGCTTCAACACGGCTGCTGCGCGAATTTTGGCTTCGACCAATTCGGGATAGGCGGAGCCCATCCCTTGCGCCAGATCGTCCACCAGCAGATAAAAGAAAGGTTGATTCTGCCCAAGCTTATAGCCATGCCGAATAGCACGGCGGATAATGCGCCGGAGTACATAGCCGCGCCCTTCATTGCCTGGAATAACGCCGTCGACAATGAGAAAGGAACAGGCGCGAATATGATCGGCAATCACCTTGAGTGAATTGCTGGACAAGTCCGTCGTATTCGTAACCTTCGCCGATGCCTTGATCAGGGCCTGAAACAAATCGATTTCATAGTTGCTGTGGACCTGCTGCATTACCGCGGAAATACGCTCCAGCCCCATGCCGGTATCTACCGACGGCTTGGGCAACGGCTGCAGCGTGCCGGCGCTGTCCCGGTTGTATTGCATGAATACGAGGTTCCAGATTTCGACATAACGGTCGCCATCCGCTTCCGGCGTGCCGGGTGGCCCGCCCGCGACCTCTGGACCGTGATCGTAAAAAATCTCGGAGCAGGGGCCGCAGGGGCCGGTATCGCCCATCTGCCAGAAATTATCCTGGGTGGCGATGCGCGTGAAGCGCGATGAGGCGATGCCTACTTCGTTGAGCCAGATATCGGCGGCTTCGTCATCCTCGGCATACACGGTGACCCATAACTTCTCCTGCGGGATCTTCAGTGTAACGGTGAGAAACTCCCATGCGAACTTGATGGCATTGCGCTTGAAATAATCGCCGAAACTGAAATTACCGAGCATTTCAAAGAAAGTATGGTGCCGCGCGGTGTAGCCGACATTCTCCAGATCGTTGTGCTTGCCGCCCGCCCGTACGCAGCGCTGAGAACTTGCCGCGCGTACGTAGGGCCGCTTGTCCTGGCCGAGAAATACGTCCTTGAACTGCACCATGCCCGCATTGGTGAACAGCAGCGTGGGATCATTGGCGGGAACGAGAGGGCTCGACGCGACGATCGCATGCCCGTGCGACTCGAAGAATTCGAGGAATTTTTGCCTGATTTCGCTGCTTTTCATATCAACTTTATCCGAGCCATACAGGATCGCGGCTAGCGCCGCGCCAACTCTGTTACCGTCATTCCCAGCGATTCGCCATTGATAATCGCAATATTCGCCACCTTCGCCCTGACGCTGATCTTTTCGTTCACTTTAGGAAGCTCGGCTTTGGTCAGGATGGTTATCTCACCGCTTTCGTCTTTCAATACATAGGACTTCATATCAAGCAATGGAATTCGGGTAGGATCTTTCGCAATACCCTGGAGCATGACTTCCTTGTCGTCAAAATTTGCGGGAGAGGTGTTGATTTCATTGATGGGTGTCGCGTCAATGGCGCCGCAACCGGCCAGCAGGCATCCGATAGCCACCGCCACGACCAGCACGATCCGAGCAAAGACGTCCTTCACACTTCTTCCTTATCAGGGTGACGCAACACTTTGTGTATGACTTCCGCCGCAAAACCGCGCCCCATCAGAAAACGCATTTGCCTGGCAAGCTCTTTCGCATCGGCAGGCATGGCGCCGAACTTCTTTTGCCATACTTCGCGCGCGCTTTCCTGCTCGGTTTCCCTGATATTGGGCAGCGCTTCGGCGATTAAATTCTCTGCGATGCCCTTTTCACGCAATTCATGCGCAATCCGTTGACTGCCGAACCTGTTTTTACGCATGTGTATCACCTGCTCCACCATGCGCGCTGCCGACAAGAAACCGCGTTGTTCGAGCGCATCCAGCAAGGAAGAGAGTTCTTCGAAAGTTTGGGCATGGGGCCTGAGCTTCCTTTCCAGCTCGAGCCGGGAGTGCTCCCGCCGTGCCAGATAACCCAAGGCACGGGTTTTCAGGCTCGGCCCCTTTATCAAAGCGATTACTCCACGTTGGCGGTTTCAGCCGGAGTCTGTGCCTGGGCCTGATTAGCAACTCCCACGGCTGCACGGATCTTCGATTCTATTTCCATTGCTACGTCGTGATGCTCTTTCAAATATTCGCGGGCATTATCCTTGCCCTGGCCTATTTTGTCCCCCTTGTAGGCGTACCAGGCGCCGGATTTTTCGATCAGCTTATGTTGCACGCCCAACTCGACGATTTCACCCTCGCGCGATATCCCTTCGCCATAGAGAATGTCGAACTCGGCCTGCTTGAATGGCGGCGCAACTTTATTCTTGACGACCTTGACGCGGGTTTCGCTGCCGATCACCTCGTCGCCTTTTTTGATGGAACCGGTCCGGCGTATATCGAGGCGTACGGATGCGTAGAATTTCAGGGCGTTGCCGCCGGTGGTGGTTTCCGGGCTGCCGAACATGACGCCGATTTTCATGCGTATCTGATTGATGAAGATCACCATGGTATTGCTGCGCTTGATGTTGGCGGTAAGCTTGCGTAACGCCTGCGACATCAGTCTCGCCTGCAGGCCCATTTGAGGCTCGCCCATTTCACCTTCGATTTCCGCCTTAGGGGTCAAAGCGGCGACCGAATCCACCACTACCACATCAACCGAGCCGGAGCGAACCAGCATATCGGCGATTTCCAGGGCCTGCTCGCCGTTGTCGGGCTGTGAAATCAGCAGTTCCTGTACGTTGACACCAATCTTTTGCGCGTATTGCGGATCCAGGGCATGTTCCGCGTCAATAAACGCCGCGGTGCCGCCCGTCCTCTGCATTTCCGCAATGACTTGCAAGGTAAGGGTAGTCTTGCCGGACGACTCCGGCCCGTAGATTTCGATGACCCGGCCCCGGGGCAGGCCCCCGACGCCAAGCGCAATATCGAGTCCCAGCGAACCGGTGGAAATAACCTGGATGTCTTTGGCAACATCGCTTGCCCCCAAACGCATGATCGAACCTTTTCCGAACTGTTTCTCGATCTGGGAAAGCGCCGCCGCCAGCGCTTTGCTTCTATTTTCGTCCATGGAGTTTCCTTTCAAGAATGAGCCCGATTATCGCATATGTAACCCCGGCGCGGGAAGGCAGAAAGGGTGACGATGCGTACGATGGAGTTCACGTGCACGCGATTCCATCCCTACCCTATGAGTGGCGCACCTTGCTGGAAAGCAACTGAACCATGGGCGGGTGCATCAGAAAATGCCGGGGGAACAAGGAATATTTAAAGAGGCCATTTATCCCGACGTATCTAAGGCAGCATATAGGTGTTGAAATAACGTTCTGCTCTGGGTGGGTCGAGCTTGCGCAAGGCCTGATAAACACCTCTTATCTTGCCGCGTTCGCCCAGTAGCGCATAATTCACGCCCAGGTTATACCAGGCATCGGCATTCTCCGGCTGTATGCGCACCGTTTGCTGATAGGCCTCGGCCGCCCTCGCCGTGCAGGTTCAGCGTGTCGTAGGTAACGCCCAAACTGTACCAGGCACCGGGATTCTCCGGCTGTATGTGCAATGCTTCCCGATAGGCATGAATGGCGTGGGCATGCTGCTTAAGTTCATGGTAAGTATTGCCCAGGTCATACCATGTCTCTGCGTTCTCCTTCCGTATGTGCAGCGCATCCCGGTAGGCGTGGACTGCATGATCGTATTCCTTGAGATTTGCATAGGCAACACCGAGTTTGTGCCAGGCTTCGTCATATTCGGCCTGGTTGCGTATCGCTTCCCGATAAGCCTGAACCGCCTGGCTGTATTGTTTAAGATGGTCAAAAGCCACTCCCACGCTATACCACGCAACTGCGTTTGCCGGATCGCGCTTGACTTGCTGCTGGGAGAGTTTTAACGGCGCCTGCCAGTCGGCTTTCTTTTCTAGAACCATGGCACGGTTAAGCCCGTCAAGCTCGCCTTTGTCAGCACCTATCGGAACAGGTTGCGTTCGATTCGACAATTCGCTTATCCACTCTACCGGTAGTGCAAAAGTGAAATTCTGATGTTCGACAGACTGGAGCGAGAGGAGCCCCACCAACCGCCCCTGATCATCGACCAGTGCGCCGCCGCTGGAACCTGGAGAGGTGGCAGCGGAGATATGCATGTATTGCGACTCCCCGTGCGGCCGCATGTTGGACACAACGCCTTCACTCAACGTCGACTCATGCCTCGCGGGTATACTGATAGCATACACACGCTGGCCGGCCATGATTTTCGCAGCGGAACCCAAGGTAGCGGGCGTACCTCGCAAATGGGGTACGTTCAACTGGCAGAGGTTACGATTCCCATCCACGTATTGCAGCGTGGCCTTGAAAGTGTTGCCCGATTTTCGCACGATTAATGCATTTTCTTCTCTTTCGGCTACTTTTTCGATCAAATGGCAGACGGTAGCTACCCGATTCGCCTCAATGATCACACCGCTGCCTTGGCGGATGGACCCGCCGCGGGGATCCGCCGCTTCGACTTCCACGACGGAAGGCGATATCCGCATAAAAATACGTTCAGGAGACAATGAGATATGCGGGATATGCGGAATATCCGCAGCGGCGGGTGATGAAACCAAGGCCAGTACTAGAGCTGCCGCCTTCATTGGATGCGACGGCAAAATATTCTGGTCCATTTGGGGGTATCTGGAGTCACAGCCTCATTAATTATCACGGCTATTAATTCATCATTAATACACATGGTAGCGCATCGGTTCCACTAATGTACTCAGTAGCACGATCGCGCACGACAAAAAGTGTAAAATGCCGGATTATTTCACTGAAAACTGCCGAACCACATGAAAATCAAGGAAATCAACGAGGAACCCGCCAATTATCCCAGGAAGAAACCGATCCAGCCGCTGGCATACTTTATCTTCACCACGCGTTGGCTGCAGTTGCCGCTGTATCTTGGATTGATTCTTGCCCAGTGCGTATATGTGTACCATTTCTGGGTTGAATTGACCGACTTGATTGGCGCCGTCATGGGTAACCAGTCTGCGTTACAGCATATTCTGGATGCGGTAGCTATTGAAGGGGCACCCAGGCCCACCAAGATCGGCGAAACCACCATTATGCTGGTTGTATTGGGTTTGATAGACGTGGTGATGATCTCCAACCTGCTTATCATGGTGATCATTGGCGGCTACGAAACGTTCGTTTCGCGCATGAATCTGGAGGGTCATCCCGATCAGCCGGAATGGCTGTCGCATGTCAATGCTTCGGTACTAAAAGTGAAACTCGCCACAGCGATCATCGGGATTTCTTCAATTCATTTGCTCAAGACTTTCATTAATGCCCACGCATACGATGAAAAAACCATTTTAGCGCAGACCGGAATCCATTTTGTTTTCCTGCTCTCCGCCATTGCCATCGCTTTCAGCGACCGTCTCATGTCTGGTACGGTTACACACAAGCAGACCGAAGGTTTCCCTTGAAAAAAATAACGTCAGGCGATCATGGGCGGCATGCCGTGCAATAAATCAATGGCTCCCTGCAGCGCCGCCGCCACCGATTGGCGCCTTGTTTCCTCGCGGTTGCCGCTAAAATAGTACGTTTCGGTACGGGCGAGACCCTCTTTTATGATCCAGGCCATGCATATCATTCCTACAGGCTTTTCCGCTGTGCCGCCGCCGGGCCCGGCAATGCCGGTAATGGCAACCGAGACCTGTGCATGACTTCGCGCGAGTGCCCCTTCAGCCATTTGGTACGCGGTTTCCTCAGATACCGCACCGTATTGCTCGAGCGTGACACCGCTCACACTCAGCATTTCGCGTTTCGAGATGTCCGTATACGTGATAAATCCACGTTCATACCAGGCGGAGCTTCCGGCTATTGAGGTAATGGCCTGGCCCACCCAGCCGCCGGTACAAGATTCGGCGCTGGCGAGCATTAGTCCCCGCTGGGCGAGTGATGACCCAACCGTTATGGGGAGATCCTGAAGCGTTAAATCGTCCATGGCATTGGGTTCTCACAATATTCCTGATGGTATTACAAACGCCTTCCATGCTGCCAGGCAAAGCAGCGTCATAAATGCCGCCAGAAAGTCATCGAACATTACGCCGAAACCGCCGTGCAAAGCTTTGTCATAATACCGGATCGGTGGGGGTTTGATGACATCGAACAGGCGGAAAATCAGAAACGCAAATGCCTGCCATATCAGGATCTTCGGTGTAAACAGCAGGACCAGCAGGAAAGCGGTGACCTCGTCCCAAACCATGCCGCCGTGATCAGGACTGCCCAGTTCCCGGCCGGTAACCCTGCAAGCCCATATTCCGACGATGAACAGCACACCGATCAACAGCAGAAACTCAATGGGGTCGAGAAAATAATCGAGCAACCAGAATAAAGGGAATGCGGCAAGCGTTCCCGCTGTGCCGGGGGCGACCGGACTCAAACCAACACCGCCAGCGAAAGCAATGAAATGCGCGGAACGGCGCCACACAAATTCCCTGTCGGGAACCGGATGATCAGACCCGAAAGTGGTCATAGCCTTCCATCTCCAGCGCCATCGTCTTGCCCGACGCATCCAGCACGGCCAGACCCGCTCCTTCGTCAATTTTGCCGATACAGGTTAACGGAATTTCCAGTTCCCGGGAGAGCAGCCCTATTTTTTTACGCTTCGACCGGGATGCGGTAAAACAAAGCTCATAATCGTCTCCACCCGCCAGCAGGCACTCGATTGCCAGCGCCCCTGGAAGATATCTTTTTATGGATGCCGAGCAATTTATTTCATTCATTTTGATGACTGCGGCCACTTTTGAGCTTTTCAGGATATGCCCCAGGTCTGCCATCAGCCCATCGGAAATATCAATGGCGCTGGCAGCAATATCAATCAGTCGCTGCCCCAGTTCCACCCGTGCCGTTGGCGTATGCAATGCAACGCGGCACGCTGCAATTTCTTCAGGTTCAAGCACGATGCGCCGCTGCTCGTGAACAAGCGCCAGTGCGGCGTCGCCCAGATGACCGGATATCCAGATATCATCCCCCGGCCTGGCCCCGCTGCGGCGCAAGGCCTTTCCCTTCGCCACTTCACCAATAATTGTTACGCAGATATTAAGTGGACCGCGCGTAGTATCTCCGCCAACGAGGTCCACCTGATGAGCACGAGCAAGCCCAAAAAAGCCATCGGCGAACGCTCCCAGCCATTTTTCATCAGCGTGCACGATCGCTTCAGGCAGCGCAAGTGACAGTGTGACCCATCGTGGCCTGGCACCCATCGCCGCGATATCGGAAAGATTCACTGCGAGGGATTTGTGCCCTAGCTCGCGTGGATCGGCGTCGGCAAAAAAATGCTGGCCGGATACAAGCATGTCGGTGGAAACCACCAGTTCCATCCCGAGCGTTGGCTGGATCAGCGCAGCATCATCTCCGACGCCCAATACCGTGCCGGGCGCGGGACGCGAAAAATATCGGTAAATGATATCGAATTCGGAGATCACTGGTAATGCCTGGAGGATCAGGTTCTAGCATTGATTTCGGTCATTCGCAACTTGCCCGCCAGCTTATCCAATACCCCGTTCACATATTTATGCCCATCGGTGCCGCCATAGGTTTTGGCGAGTTCCACCGCCTCGTTGATCACTGCTCGATAAGGCATTTCCGGGTGACTGGCAAGCTCATGGGCGCCAAGCAGCAGAATGGCAACCTCCACCGGGCTGAGTTCCCTGAAAGGACGATCGAGATAAGGCTGGATTTGTTTCTCCAGCTCTGCGCAATTCGCCAGGATACCTCGCAGCAGCGTTGAAAGATATTCCACATCTGTCCGGGGAAATTCCCTGGTTTCTTGTAGCTGCGCTTCAATAGCCTCAACGGTTCCTCCCGCTACACGCCATTGATATAATCCCTGCAAGGCCAATTCGCGGGATCGGCGGCGGCGGGTTTTGCGGACCGATTTGACTGCCGGACCTGTTGCAGACTGTTTTGATGTCACGTTTGATGATTTGATTACAAGTTTAGTCTGCGTCATGAGTTGTATTATTGGGTGACTTCGTCGAGCACGCTTAGCAGATTGGCCATCTCCAAGGCTACCTGCGCAGCTTCGGCACCTTTCTGGCTCATACGCGATAATGCCTGATCGTCGGTATCGGCAGTAAGTATGCCATTGGCAACGGGGATACCGGTGTCAAGCTGCACGGCGGCTACGCCGCCGGCCGATTGGTTGGATACGACTTCAAAATGGTATGTGTCTCCACGTATTACGGCGCCCAATGCCACCAGCGCGTCAAATTGGTCGGTTAAAGCCATTTTTTGGAGCGCCAGGGGAATTTCCAGTGCGCCCGGAACTGTTACCAGCAACATACCTGATTCCTGCACGCCCCGCTTTATCAGTTCCGCGGTGCAGGCCGCAAGCAAGCCTTCGCTCACATCAATGTTGAAGCGGCTCATAACAATGCCAATGCGTAGTTCCTCGCCGCTGAGATCGGGTTCAAGTTCAAGAATGTTGTCATACCGTGCCATGGATGTGCTCCTGTAACAATAAATTAACCGTAACAGATGTTATGGGCGCAGTTGCCGCAGGTGTCTCAGTTGCTTGGGCCATTATTTTCAGGCTCGAGATATCCCGTCACTTCGAGGCCAAAACCCGTCATGCTGGGCATTTTTCGGGGAATGGCCAGCAATCTCATTTTGCCTACGTTGAGATCTTTCAGTATTTGCGCTCCGATACCGTAATCCCGCAGATCCGATCTGGCGGCACTATGAGGGCTGGCTTTCACCGGCATGACACGTGCCATCAATTCCGCCGGGCTTTCCCTGCGCTGGAGCAGCACGATCACTCCGGACCCGGCGTCTGCAATTACCTGTAGCGTATCATTCACATTCCAGGAATGGGTATCATCATTTATGTCCAGAAGATCGATGACTGACAGTGGCTCATGCACCCGAACCAGGGTTTCCGTATCAGCATCAATTTTGCCCTTGACCAGTGCCAGATGAGTAGCGTTAACCGTCTTGTCAAGATACGCGACGAGACGGAATTCGCCATGAACGGTCTGGATGGAACGTTCGGCCACACGCCGCACCAGGCTTTCCGTGCGGCTGCGGTAATGAATGAGATCGGCAATGGCGCCGATTTTTAGTTGATGCTTTGCGGCAAATTCGATCAAGTCCGGCAGACGGGCCATGCTGCCGTCCTCCGTCAGAATTTCGCAAATTACGGCTGCGGGAGTAAGTCCCGCCAGGTTCGCCAAATCGCAACCGGCTTCGGTATGGCCTGCGCGCACGAGTACGCCGCCATTTTGCGCCATCAGCGGAAAAATGTGCCCGGGTTGGACGATATCTTCCGGCTTTGCGTCGGGATGTACGGCAGCCTGAATCGTGCGTGCGCGGTCGGCGGCTGAAATACCTGTCGTGACGCCGTGTACGGCCTCAATGGATAGCGTGAAATTGGTGCCCAGCGGCGAGCGGTTGGCAGATACCATCAGGGGTAGATTGAGCCGGCTACAGTGCTCTACCGTCAGCGTCAGACAAACCAGCCCCCGCCCATGGGTAGCCATGAAATTGATTGCTGCCGGTGTAACGAAATCAGCAGCCAGGACCAGGTCGCCCTCGTTCTCGCGATTTTCCTCGTCTACAAGAATCACCATTTTGCCGGCCTTGATTTCGGCAATTATCTGCTGGATAGCGCTGATAATCATGTTACATGCCCACCCAAATCCGGCAACTGGACGGATGGAACAGGTTCTATCAAAAAGATGAGAATCAAATGACAAAAAAGAGATTTATGGATCATGACTGTGAATTGAAAAATAGGGGGTCAGCTACCGGATTCAGGTTCAACACGATTCATGCTATGGTCCATCAATTGTTCCACATACCGCGCCAGCATATCCACCTCCAGATTTACTTTCGCACCCGCTTTCAGCTCATTCAGCGTGGTCATGGCAAGCGTATGACGAATGAGATTGACTTCAAACTCGTCCACCGCCATTCTGTTTACCGTCAAACTTACCCCATTCACAGTGATTGAGCCCTTTTTAACAATATATCTGGACAATGAAAGCGGCACCCTGATCACCAGCAAATGACTTTCCCCTGCAGGCTCAAACTTTACCACTTCGCCGATGCCATCTACATGGCCGCTTACCAGATGGCCGCCAATCCTGTCGGACAGCCGCATGGCTTGTTCGAGATTGACCCGCCCGTCCTGCTTATCCAGGCCTTCAGTACAGCTCAAGGTCTCGCGCGATACGTCCACGGAAAACATGCCATTCGCCAGAGCAGTGACCGTGAGGCATACACCATTTACCGCGATGCTATGCCCGATTTCGACATCGCATAAGTTCAGCGTCCCGGGCGAGATATTCAAACATAGGCCGGCCTCCAGAGATGCAATGCGCTGTATCTGGCCGACTGCCTCGATAATTCCGGTAAACATTAAAATCCTTTCCGCTTTCAAATACAATAACCGCTTATTGTATGCGTCTATTGGCTTGGGGATAAGGCGTGTGCGGCAATTTGCCGCATGGCCGTCAATTGCAATATACGCTAATGTCGTGGTTAAGTTACAAATGGGAAGTTAAATTGAGGACGAACGATATCAATGTTCAATGATCTGAGCCAGTCGCCGCTGCGAAAAAATTTGCAGCGGCTGTTTCTGCTCAGAAATATCGTGATTGCCGCTCAGTGCCTGACCTTCGCCTTGGCGCACTGGGCACTCGAGATGCGGCTGCCATGGGCAGAAATGGTTGCTGTAACGGCTCTGCTCGCCGTATTGAATCTGGTGACATGGGTCCGTCTCTACCGTGACTGGCCGGTCTCAAGCATTGAATTTTTTGCCCAACTACTGGTGGATGTGTTCGCATTAAGTACGCTATTGTATTTCAGCGGCGGTTCGACAAATCCATTTATCTCGCTATATTTATTGCCGCTGACGATTGCTGCCGCGGCATTGCCATGGGCCTATACCTGGGTAATGGCAGGAATCACCATCAGCTGTTATACGCTGCTGCTGTTTTATTATGTGCCCCTGCCGCATGACCACGAAGAACATAACAGCGAATTTAATTTGCATGTTTCCGGAATGTGGTTGGCCTTCGTGTTAAGCACCGTATTGATTGCCTGGTTCGTGGTCAAGATGGGCATATCGATCCGGGAACGCGATAAAGACCTGGCATTGGCGCGCGAACAGGCGTTACGTAACGAACAGATTATTGCGCTTGGAACCTTGGCTGCGGGTGCTGCACATGAACTGGGTACGCCGCTGGCGACGATGGCGATAGTAACGGGAGAACTGCAAAACGATTATGCTGAAAACGATGAGTTCCAAGACAATATCAGGATACTCCGCGACCAGATTACACATTGCAAGCATACGCTAACGCAATTGCTGGCCGATGCCGGACAAGCGCGGGCAGAGGATGGCAGTGGTCAGGCTGTCGACTATTTCCTGCGGCAGGTTCTGGACAAATGGCAGTTGATGCGGCCCGCTGTCAAATTTACTTATCATGGCGATGGGGTACAGCCTGCGCCGCAAATTCTGAATACCCAGCTATTGAGCCAGTCTATTTTAAATTTATTGAATAACGCAGCGGATGCATCCCTGAAACAGATCGAGATAGACGCTAACTGGAATAATCAGGAATTGCATCTCGAAATCCTCGATTATGGCAAAGGACTTAAGGGAGAAGCCGCACAGCGTGCGGGACAAGCTTTTTTTACCACTAAAGCGCCAGGGCAGGGTTTCGGAATCGGGTTATTCCTGGCGAATGCAAATATCGAGCGATTTGGGGGCAGCGTTCGCTTGACCAACCGGGAGCGCGGCGCTTGCACTCAGGTTACGCTACCTTTGATACGGCAATCGATATGACAACTTTACAAACGATGGAAACCGATGATCGTCCGACTTTGCTGATCGTCGATGACGACACAACTTTTTGCGGCGTGCTTGCGAATGCTATGACGAAACGTGGATTCAACACCACTTGCGCGCATACGGTTGAGCAGGCGCTTGAATCTGCCGAGGCTTGCACGCCTGAATATGCGGTGATCGATCTCAGGCTTCCGGCGACCTCCGGCTTGACCCTGGTTGAAAAGCTGAAAACCCTTGATCCCGGTACTCGTATTGTCATGTTGACCGGTTATGCCAGTATTGCCACAGCCGTGGAAGCAATAAAACTCGGTGCAACGCACTATCTTGCGAAACCCGTCGACGTGGACGAGATCATGATTGCTTTCGAACGTACTGCGGGCGATGCGGATGTACAAATCAGCGCGCACCCGTTGTCGGTAAACCGGCTTGAATGGGAGTATATCCAGCGCGTTCTGAATGAAAACAAGGGGAATGTTTCCGTAACGGCGAGAGCACTTAACATGCACCGCCGTACATTGCAACGCAAGCTTACCAAGAATCCCGTTAAAACATGAGCATGCTTTTATAATCCGGCGTGCGAGTAGACGAGTGGGTTATGGAAGGTGCTGATGCTGTTACGGAAAACGGGCAGTTATTCGAATATCAGACCCGACAGCGCGCAAATCGTAAATCTTGAGGGTGCGCTTTTCCGCGAGATCGGCCAGCTCGGGCAGTTTTAGCATGTCCCGCGCCGCATCGCCGATCAGGCACGGCGCGAGATAAATCACCAGCTCATCCATGAGGCCCGCGCTGATGAGGGAGCCATTCAATTTACCGCCCGCCTCAACCAGCACTTCGTTGATCTCAAAATCGGCGAGCGTCTGCATCATTGCAAAGAGATCGACATTACCATTTTTATCCGGAAGTACGAGAATGCGAGCGCCCACATCATGCAACGCCACAATTTTGTCCTCACTGGCGGTAGCGGTAAAAATCAGTCCCCCTCCATTACGGAGGATTCTCGCCTCCACAGGGATTTCCAATCGGCTGTCCACCACCACTCGCAACGGTTGCCTGGATGTTTCCACGTGACGCACGGTTAGTTGCGGATTATCTGCCAGCACGGTACCAATACCGGTCAGAACTGCGCAGGAGCGGGCACGAAGACGGTGGCCATCGCGCCGCGCCGCATCGCCAGTAATCCATTGGCTGGCACCGTTATTGAGCGCAGTTTTTCCGTCGAGACTTGCCGCGATTTTCATCCGTACCCATGGGCGCCGGCATGTCATGCGCGTAATAAAACCGATGTTAAGCGCCTTTGCTTCCGCCTCCATCAAACCAATCTCCACCGCTATTCCAGCCTGCCTCATTAAGGCTCCTCCCTTGCCCGCCACCAGGGGATTAGGATCCTGCATGGCAGCTACCAGTCTGGTAATACCCGCTTTGATCAATGCTTCCGCGCAAGGCGGGGTACGCCCATGGTGGCTGCAGGGCTCCAACGTGACGTAAACAGCCGAACCCTGAGCTGCCGCCCCGGCGGCATTGAGTGCATTTATCTCCGCATGAGGCTGGCCCGCACGTTCATGCCAGCCGCTGCCAACAATACGGCCATCACGCACGATCACGCAGCCAACGCGGGGATTCGGGCTGGTACTGTACAATCCCTTTTCAGCAAGCTGCAAAGCCAGGGACATGTAAGTGTGATCGGCTGATGAAAACATGGAGCTTCTCTATATTCAGGCGGCTCGTTCTCGCCCCGACACGCCCCGCTTCGCATCCTTACCTGGAAAATCGCCGAAGAACGCTAGATAGCCGGACTTTGTAAATGGCTGTTTGCGACTGTGGGACTACGGCATATCTGAAAAACAGAAACCGGAGCTGCAACTTAAAGGGGCATTATTTCTTTTTTCGCTGCGGTCTTTGCACTTCCTTGATCGCATCATGGAAATCATCCGCATCCTGGAAACTTCTGTAAACCGAGGCGAACCGGATATAGGCTACTTTATCGAGCTTGTAGAGCTCCTGCATCACCATCTCACCAATGCTGCGCGAGGGAATCTCACGTGCCCCCAGGCCGAGAAGCGCCTGGACGATGCGAGCCATTGCCGCATCAACATGTTCGGTGGGGACAGGACGCTTATGCAGTGCTCGCATGAAACCCGTGAGCAATTTATCGCGATTGAACTCGGAGCGATTGCCATCCTGCTTCACGACCTGCGGTAGGCGCAATTCAGCCGTCTCATAGGTTGTAAAGCGCTTATCGCATGTGAGGCAACGGCGGCGGCGGCGTATTCTGTCGCCTTCCTCGCTGACGCGGGAATCGATCACACTGGTGTCGTCCGCATTGCAGAAAGGACATTTCATGATTCAGAATTCGGGAGAATGGAGCAGATACAATCCGTCAATCGATTACGCTGACGACCATATGCTTTGCCACTGCGCAGTGATCAACCTCTATAAACCGGAAATTTTGCGCATAACGTTTTTGCTTCATGCGCCACATGCGACAGGACCGCAACATCAGTGGGCGCTTCCAGCACATCGGCAATCAGATTTGCCAGATGTTCCGCTTGGATTTCCGTGAAACCACGCGTGGTTATCGCGGGGGAGCCGATTCGGATGCCGCTGGTGACGAACGGCTTCTGCGGATCATTAGGGATGGCATTCTTGTTGACGGTAATATGTGCCAGCTCAAGCGATTCCGCAGCCTGCTTGCCGGTAAGATTCTTAGCGCGAAGATCCACCAGGAACATATGACAATCAGTTCGTCCCGAGACAATACGCAGGCCTCGCTCCTGCAGTACCTTAGCCATCACGCGGGCATTGTCGATGACCTGTTCCTGGTAATCCCTGAATTCCTTGGTGCCGGCCTCCTTGAAAGCTACGGCCTTGGCGGCGATCACATGCATCAGCGGGCCACCCTGGGTTTGCGGGAAAACTGCCGAATTGAGTACTTTCTCGTGCTCCGGCTTTGCCATGATTATGCCGCCGCGCGGGCCACGTAACGTTTTATGAGTGGTAGTCGTAACAAAATCGGCAATACCGACCGGATTGGGATAATACCCCGCCGCCACCAACCCCGCATAATGGGCCATGTCCACGAATAAATAGGCTCCCACGTCATCAGCAATTTTGCGAAAGCGTTTCCAATCTATCACCAGCGCGTAGGCCGAAGCTCCGGCGACGATCATCTTGGGCCTATGTTCACGCGCCAGGGACTCCACCGCGTCATAATCGAGTTCCTCTTTGGAATTAAGTCCATATGCAATCGAATTAAAAATCTTGCCGCTGAGATTGACGGAAGCGCCGTGGGTCAAATGTCCACCATGCGCAAGCGACATGCCAAGTAGGGTATCACCCGGTTTCAAGGCCGACAAATACACCGCAGCGTTCGCCTGCGAGCCGGAATGCGGCTGAACATTGACGTATTCGGCATGAAATAGCGCTTTTACGCGGTCTATCGCGAGCTGCTCCACGACGTCCACGTACTCGCACCCGCCGTAATAGCGCTTTCCGGGGTAACCCTCGGCGTATTTATTGGTCAGGACTGACCCCTGAGCTTCCATTACCGCCCGGCTCGCATAATTCTCGGAGGCGATCAACTCGATATATTCCTCCTGGCGCTCCTCTTCGCCTTTGACTGCGCGCCATACATCGGGGTCAACACTTTCCAGGGTTAGTTTCGGGGACAACATGGCTGTTCAGCTCTCCGGAAATTTATAAAAATGGGGCAACTCTCAACAGGTCTGGCATCAACGGTAAACAAAGGATCATTTACACATCGAGATTTCTTACTCCCAACGCATTGTTCTCGATAAACGCACGACGGGGCTCGACCACGTCGCCCATTAGCGTGGTAAAAATTTCATCAGCGGCAATACTGTCTTCAATTTGGGCACGCAACAGTCGACGGCTCTTTGGATCCATGGTAGTTTCCCATAATTGTATCGGATTCATTTCTCCCAAGCCTTTGTAGCGCTGAGTACCGATGCTTTTTTTTACCTCCTGCAGCAACCAGTCGAGCGCTTGCTTGAAGTCACTGACGAAATGCTTCTGCTCGCCGCGTTTGACGTATGCGGTCGGCCCCATCAGCCCATTGAGTACTTGAGCTGTTTGCCTGATTTGAGCGTAATCGCCACTCTGCAGGAAATCCTGAGCCAGATAGCTGGCGCGCGTATTGCCGTGGTGCATACGAGAGATCTTTAACCGGTATTTCTCGGTGGCGATATCGTACTCCGGGGTAATTTGCACGGTCACCACATGCGCGGAGAGCTTGGCTGCGCTGTCGGCGGCCCCAATTTCGCTGCTCAAGTCTACATCAGGATGGCGGAGCAAGGCATGCATCACTTCGCTGTCAATGAGGCGACTGATGCGTTCGATCACCGCTTCGGCCAGCAGGTATTCGTTGGCAATTTTTTCAAGCGCGTTCCCGGTGAGCGGCGACCTGTTCTCGTGGGTGTGCAGCTCCGCATCAGTCAGCGCCAGCCCCAACAGATATTGTTTAAGCTCATGGTCATCCTTGACATAGCGTTCTTGTTTACCATGCTTGACCTTGTAGAGCGGGGGCTGCGCAATGTAAATATGGCCGCGTTCGATCAGTTCCGGCATTTGCCGGTAAAAGAATGTGAGCAATAACGTACGTATGTGCGAGCCATCCACGTCCGCATCCGTCATGATGATGATACGGTGGTAGCGTAACTTGTCTGGATTATATTCGTCCTTGCCGATGCCGGTTCCGAGCGCGGTGATAAGAGAGATGATTTCCTGCGATGAAATGAGCTTGTCGAAACGGGCTTTTTCAACATTCAGAATTTTTCCTTTTAGCGGCATGATCGCCTGGAATTTGCGATCGCGCCCCTGCTTGGCGGAACCACCCGCAGAATCGCCCTCGACCAGATAAAGTTCGCAGAGGGCAGGGTCTTTTTCCTGGCAATCGGCAAGTTTCCCGGGCAATCCGACACCATCCAGTACGCCCTTGCGCCGGGTCAGCTCCCGTGCTCTTCGTGCGGCTTCGCGCGCTCTTGCGGCATCGATGATTTTTCCACAAATAGTTTTGGCGTCGAGCGGGCGTTCCAACAGGAATTCCGTCAGCTTTAACGTCACCACTTCTTCTACCGCGGGACGCACTTCCGAAGAAACAAGCTTTTCCTTAGTCTGGGAGGAAAACTTAGGCTCAAATAACTTTACCGACAGAATGCAGGATAAACCCTCGCGCATGTCATCACCGGAAGTTTCGATTTTGGCTTTTTTTGCCAGTTCATTTTTTTCAATATAGTTGTTAAGGGTGCGTGTCATGGCTGCGCGCAATCCGGTGAGATGGGTTCCACCGTCCTTTTGCGGGATGTTGTTGGTAAAGCACAAGACCTGTTCGGAATAGCTATCGTTCCACTGCATGGAGACTTCCACCGCGATGCCGTCTTTTTCTCCGGTAGCGTAAAAAATGTTAGGGTGTAGAACTAACTTAGTACGGTTAATGTACTCGACAAAACTTTTTACTCCGCCGATAAATGCGAATGTTTCTTCCTTTGCGTTGCGTTGGTCGACAAGATGAATCCTGACGCCATTATTAAGAAACGAAAGCTCGCGAAGACGCTTGGCGAATATGTCATAGTGATATTCAATGTCACCGAAAATTTCCTTGCTGGCCAGGAAGTGCACCTCGGTCCCCCGGCGTTCGGTTTTACCCGTAATTACCAATGGCGCGACGGGAATGCCCATGCGGAACTCGATCTGATGGGTTTGCCCATTACGGCGAATGGTAAGACGCAGCCATTCAGACAAGGCATTGACTACCGACACGCCTACGCCATGCAAGCCCCCTGAGACCTTATAGGAATTATCATCAAACTTGCCCCCGGCGTGAAGTTCAGTCATAACAATTTCCGCAGCCGAGCGCTTCATTTCATCATCGTGCTTGATGCCGGTAGGAATTCCCCGGCCGTTATCCTGCACGGTTACCGAATTATCCGGATGGATAATTACGGTGATTTCGTCACAATGGCCGGCCAGCGCCTCGTCAATGGCGTTATCCACCACTTCAAAAACCATATGATGCAAACCGGTACCGTCGCTGGTATCCCCTATGTACATACCAGGACGTTTACGTACCGCGTCAAGCCCTTTTAGGATTTTTATGCTATCTGATCCATAAGCCACTGAATCATCTATTTTTTTCTGTTTAGATTGGTCTTTTTCATTCATATCTGATGATCATTTTGGTTTCACGTGAAACGGAATTGGCCCGATTATTCCTCTGATGAAGCAAGCTACCGTTGGCTGAACGGGTTTCAGCATTGTCCTGCTTGATTTATATCCTCATCGGCATCACCACATACTTGAAGTCCTCATTTCCCGGGATAGTGATTAATGCGCTGCTGTTGGCATCACCAAAAGAACATTGTATGTTGTCGCTGGTTAGATTGTTTAGTACGTCCAGCAGGTAAGTAACGTTAAAACCTATATCGAGCGCTTCACCATCATACTGGACTTCCAATTCTTCCTGCGCCTCCTCCTGTTCGCTGTTAGTGCAAACGATGCGAAGATTACCCGCCGTCAAAATCAGCCGGACGCCGCGAAATTTTTCATTTGAAAGGATTGAAGCCCGTTGCAGCGTATGCAAAAGTAATAATCGGTCTACTTCGAATTGTTTCTGATATCCGGTTGGGATTACGCGGTTGTAATCGGGAAACTTTCCGTCCACTACCTTGGATATGAGCGAAACATTTGAAAATGTGAAACGTACCTGATTCTGAAGGAGCTCCACTACTACAGGTTCCTCACTGTCGTTTAATTGCTTAGCCAGTTCCAACACTACCTTCCGGGGCAAAATGACTTCTCTTTTTACCTGAGGTGTATCCAGCAAAAACAGGGCAAATGCCAGGCGATGACCGTCTGTCGCCACCACTTTCAGGTAATTTTCTTCCATGAGTAAAAGTAGGCCATTCAGGTAATAACGAATATCCTGCTGTGCCATGGCGTATTGCACAAGAAATAAAAGCTGTTTCAGTTCTTTTTGTTTCACCGTTATTTTTCCCTGTGATTCGGTGTTTTCGGGAAATTTTGGAAAATCCTCCACAGGAAGCGTTTGTAAGTTAAAACGGCTTTTTCCAGCTTTGCCGTGAAGCCGGTTTTCATCGATTTCCAGTATAACTTCGGTTTTGTCGGGGAGCGCACGTAATATATCCTGCAGTTTTTTTGCAGCGACAGTAACTGAACCTCCTTCATTATTTGTGGTGCTGCTTTGCGTTGAAGTTGTTATCTGGATTTCCAAATCGGTTGCAATGAACAAAAGTTCTTCATTCTTCTGTTCTATAAGTACATTTGAAAGTATGGGTAAGGTATGGCGACGTTCGACGATCCCGGTTACCGTTTGCAACGGTTTGAGTAAAGTTTCCTTATCGGTTTGTATCAGTTTCATTTATTTAAATCCAGATAATCGTTGATAAAGGGAGGGCAAGTCCGGTATAAATATAAACATATATTTAATATCAATGTGTTGATTGTTATTTCTTCTCTGTATCGAAGGGGGATTGCCTGTGGGTATTTTGTGGATATAAATTAAGATCCGGTTCCAAAGGCAGGTTATCCCCAATTCATACGTTGTTATCAACCGCGAAGAATATGCAATAGTGTATTGAAGTCTCGGTTGATTGCCGGATCGGATGCGCGTAGTTCAGCAATTTTCCGATATCCATGCAGTACCGTCGTATGATCCCTTCCCCCGAAGGCTTCACCGATATCGGGCAAACTCAGGGGGGTTAATTCTTTGGATATGGCCATGGCCATTTGCCGAGGTCTGGCAACGACGCGCGAACGTTTTTTGGAGTACATTTCGGCCACTTTGATTTTATAGTAATCCGCAACAGTTTTTTGAATATTTTCAATTGAGATCTGGCGATTCTGCACTGCTAACAAATCTTTCAATGCCTCTCTCGCCAAATCCAGTGATAATGAATGGCCTGTAAATCGGGAATAAGCCAGTACCCTTTTCAACGCGCCTTCCAATTCACGCACATTGGACCGAATATGTTTGGCTATAAAAAAAGCAACATTCTCGTCCAGAACGATTTTTTCCATCAGGGCTTTTTTTAGCAGAATGGCAACGCGCATTTCCAGCTCGGGTGGCTCAACCGCCACGGTCAAGCCCCAGCCAAAACGGGAAATCAATCGTTCTTCCATGCCGGAAATTTCCTTGGGGTAGGAATCGCAGGTAATTATTACCTGTTTATGCGCTTCGATCAGTGCATTAAAGGCATAAAAAAATTCTTCCTGCGTCCGATTCTTGCCGCCGAAGAATTGGATGTCGTCTATGAGCAGCAGATCCAGGGAATGATAATATCGTTTGAACTCATCAAACGCTCTGTGCTGGTAAGCCCCTACTACGTCGGAAACATACTGTTCCGAATGGATGTATCTGACCTTGGCGGCACTGTTGTGCTCCAGGACACAGTTTCCGATCGCTTGGATGAGGTGCGTCTTTCCCAGACCTACTCCACCATAAATAAAAAATGGGTTATAAGCAACGCCGGGGCGCTCGGCGACCTGGATTGCGCCTGCCCGAGCCAGTTGATTTGCTTTTCCTGTGACGAAATTATTGAAGGTAAAGGAAGCATTGAGCCGGCTCGGGTTTTTTTCCTTTGATTTTTTTTGTGTCAAAGCCACCGCTGGAGCCGTAGCCGGAGGAGTTGGCGTAACGATCCTGTTGTCCGCATCGGGCATCTTGGCTGCGCCGGAAACCTGGTCGGCAAGTTTTAACTGGAAGCGTATGTTTTGCGAAAAATGTTTTTCCGCCATTTGTTCGATGCGGGACAGAAAGTGGTCTTTAATCCACTGCATAACGAACCGGTTGGGAGCGACAAGTATGGGCTCTTGTTCAATGGATGAGAAATCCAGGTGAAGGGGTTTAATCCAGGTATTGAACTGCTGGGCGCTCAATTCTTTCTCGAAATGCCCAAGACAGGAAAGCCAAAAAGTGTGCATTGCCAGCATGGTTGTATAATGCTTAGTGGGAAGATCGCGGAATTCGGGGACGACGGGTGAGCAGCGTATTTTAGACCCTTCCAGTCTACTTATCCACAGGGGGAGGGAAAAATATAGGTTGACATCAGCCTCGGTCAAGGGTTGTAATGCGGGGTTTTATTTATCAGCCTCGGGGGAAAAGATGAAACGTACTTACCAACCATCCGTGACTCGCAGAAAACGTACCCATGGCTTTCGGGTTCGTATGAAAACCACTGGCGGAGCCGCTGTTATCCGGGCGCGCCGGGCCAAGGGACGGGTTCGCCTTGGGGTATAGGTTTGGGATGCAGGTTCGGATGGCTTAAAACTCCATTCTTGAGGAACTGTATTATTCGCTTTCCAAAGAGCCACCGGTTGCACCAGGCTGAAGAATTTTCCTCGGTTATCCGCTTCAGATGTTCTGCCAGTAGCGAATTTATTCAGATTTTTGCTAAACCCAATAATCTTGTGCATTCGCGATTGGGGTTGATTGTTGCTCGTAAAATCGAGCGGCTAGCGGTAAACCGCAATAGGGTAAAACGTTTGTTGCGGGAGGTATTTCGGGCACGGCAGCAAGATTTGGCCGGCCTGGATCTGGTTGTGCGTTTGCGTTGCCGTGTTTCTGAAAGCAACTCATTGCGGATGACAGAGGAGGCGGGAACGCTCATGGTTCAATTACAGCGATGTCGCGGATAATTATTGGTTTCATCAAGCTCTACCAATATTGCCTGAGCCCTTTTTTTGGACCCTCGTGCCGGTTCAGCCCATCCTGCTCGCACTATGCGTGCGAGGCGTTGACCCGGTATGGAATATGGAGAGGGATGCGACTCAGCACATGGAGAGTGCTGCGTTGCAATCCATGGGGTCGCGGTGGATATGATCCTGTTCCTTAAAATTTAGCCAAACTGAATTATTTCCGATACGGTTTATACGTATCGTCAAAAAATAAAATCGCGAAGCAAGATGGACACAAGAAAACTTGTACTTTTCATAATTTTTTCCACATCGATGTTGTTTCTGTGGGAGGCCTGGCAGAAAGAGCAATATCCGCCGTCAACGGTGGGAGCTCCCGCAGGGTCGACCAATGGATCAGCGGCCCGTCCTCAGGATCAGGCGCCGGTTCCCGGAGAAAAACTGGCTTCCGAGCAACTGGCAGGCAGTGAAGCCCTCGCGGAAAATGGCGCCCCCGTGAAGCCAACCGATGAACTGGAATCAGGGGAAAAAGTCGTCGTCAAGACGGATATGGTGATAGCGGAGATCGATACCGCGGGGGGAGATCTGCGCCGGCTCGAATTACTTTTTCATCCGGACAAAGAGGATAAAAGCAAACCCTTTGCCTTGCTGCAAAGTCGGCCTTATCACGTTTACGTGGCTCAGTCGGGACTGATAGGAGAAGGTTTACCTAGCCATAAAACACGTTATACAGCAGATTCGGGTATCTATAATTTGACTGCCGGTGCTGACAAAGTCGAGGTGCGACTCCATGCACCGGAGACCGACGGCGTACGTGTAACCAAGGTTTATACTTTCCATCGCGGCAGCTATATCATCGATGTCAGTTTCGAAGTTGTTAATCAACGATCCGCGGCAATTCAGCCATTTTCCTACTTCCAGATGTTGCGTAACAGCCCGCCGCCCGTTGGCTCGCTTTTCATGGTGCCTACCTACACCGGCGCGGCACTTTACACAGAGCAGGAAAAATTCAAAAAGATCGAGTTTTCCGCTTTGGACAAAGGCAACGCAACCTATCCAAAAAATGCGGATAATGGCTGGATTGCGATGCTTCAGCATTATTTTCTTACGGCATGGCTGCCCAAGGAAAAAACTCCGCGAGAATATTATGCGAAGCGCCTCGGGGAAAATGAATATGCCGCGGGGGTAATTGTGCCGATAGGCCAGATCGAGCCCGGCAGCACTGCCCATATTACCGTTCCGCTCTATGCCGGACCGGAGGAGCAAAGCAAGCTTGCGGCGCTTGCGCCAGGCCTCGATCTTACGGTGGATTATGGCTGGCTGACGGTGATTGGCGCACCGCTGTTTTGGCTGCTGTCATTTTTCCACTCATGGACCGGAAATTGGGGGGTTGCGATTATCCTTCTGACGATGTCGGTCAAGCTCGCCTTTTTCCCTTTGTCCGCAGCTGGTTATCGTTCGATGGCGAAATTGCGGGTGGTTACGCCCAAGCTGCAGCGTTTGCGCGAACAGCATGGGAACGACCGTCAGCGTATGCATGAGGCGATGATGCAGTTCTACAAGACGGAAAAGATCAATCCGATGGGGGGTTGTTTGCCCATTGTGGTCCAGATTCCCGTATTTATCTCGCTTTACTGGGTGTTGCTCGCAAGCGTAGAGTTACGTTTCGCACCGTTTGCACTGTGGATCGAGGATCTGTCATCGCCCGATCCCTATTACGTCCTGCCGGTCATCATGGGTATTTCCATGTTTATACAATCAAAGCTCAGCCCCCAGGCCACGGATCCAATCCAGGCTAAGGTAATGCAGATCATGCCTTTTGCCTTCAGCGTTTTCTTTTTCTTCTTTCCTGCCGGACTGGTGCTGTACTCGCTGGTGAATAATGTGCTTTCTATCGCGCAGCAATGGCAAATTACACGCATGATCGAGGGTGCTGCCGCTACTTCCGCTACGCCGGCCGGCAAGAAAAAATGATTCCGCAGAAGGTTCAGGGATATTGCCCCGGATGGAAAATACTGAAATCATCGCTGCCATTGCTACGCCACCCGGACGGGGGGGTATTGGCGTAGTAAGGGTTTCCGGCAGAAACCTGCAATCCCTGGCACGAAAGGTCATAGGTTTCCTTCCCAAACCGCGTCATGCGAGTTTAAGCACATTTCTCGATGAAAATGGGCTGGTTATAGATCAGGGCATTGTTCTTTATTTTCCTTCTCCTCACTCATATACTGGGGAAGACGTGCTGGAACTGCAGGGTCACGGCGGCCTTGCAGTGATGAATTTACTCCTGTCCTGTTGTATCTCCGCAGGTGCGCGGTTAGCGCAGCCGGGGGAATTCACTTTGCGCGCTTTTCTTAACAGCAAGCTGGATCTGGCGCAGGCTGAAAGTGTAGCCGATATCATAGATGCCAGCACCGGCGAGGCGGCGCGTTGTGCCATGCGCTCGCTGCAGGGCGAGTTTTCTGGGGCTATCCATAAGTTGGTGCAAGCGCTTACTGACCTGCGCACGCTGGTTGAAGCTATGTTGGATTTTCCGGAGGAAAAAACGGACGTGCTGCTGCAGGCGGATATTTATGCCAGGCTTGAAGCCATTCAAGCGCAGCGGGAACAGGTGCTTGCATCGGCCCGGCAAGGCAGTTTGTTGCGCGAAGGTGTCTATGTGGCGTTGGTCGGGCAGCCTAACGTTGGCAAATCCAGCCTGATGAATCGGTTGGCCGGGGAAGAGGCCTCTATCGTCACTGAAATCCCTGGCACTACCCGAGACGCGATTCACAAGGCGATAGAGATTGAGGGCATCCCGCTATATCTGGTCGATACTGCAGGGCTACGGGAAACCAACGACGAGATCGAAAAGATTGGTATCGCGCGCGCACGCACGGCTATCGGGAAAGCGGACCTTGGATTGATGCTAATAGACAGCCGCTTGGGTATCACGTCGGCTGATCAGGCGATATTGGATAGCTTGCCAGCCGAGCTGCCAGTTATTCGGGTTCATAATAAGATAGACTTGGTTGGTGTGTTCCCGCAGGCTGATATTGACGACGATAAATCGGAAATTCTTCTTTCCGCCAAAACGGGTGCGGGGATTGATCGGTTGCGCACAAAACTGTTGGAAATGATCGGCTGGGAGTCGAGCTCGGTGGGTGAAGGCATATTCATGGCGCGCCACCGCCACCTTCAGGCGCTGATAGAAGCGGGGGAACATTTATATAATGGAACTGTATTAGCAGAGTTTGGGGGCCACCTGGAATTGCTGGCCGAAGAATTGCGTCTTGCCCAACGGGCGCTGTCGTCCATTACCGGTGAATTCGGTGCCGATGACCTGCTGGGACAAATATTTTCGCGCTTTTGTATTGGCAAATAGCGTTACATCCCGTCGGCAGCAGGCATTATTACTTGTTTTGTGCTTTCTTCATGCCGTCCGGATTTTTCCGTGTTTCCCTCCCGATGCGTCTTGATCCCTTCGGATCGGATTTCGTGCCCTTTGGGACGGGATGGTTTATTGTTTCACGTGAAACATCCGAGCCCACGACTTAAATTATTATGATCTTTTTGCTGCCACAAGGGGGTGGAAATGGATGGGCCCCTTCGAAATCGGAAGCCGGGTATTGTCCTTACGCAACCTTTCCTTTTGCCGTAGAATGCTTTCTTTCTGGGGCGCTTTTCAGTTCAATAAGTGGCGATTCCAATGATTTTTACCGAAAATTTTGATGTAATCGTGATCGGCGGCGGGCATGCTGGAACGGAGGCGGCGCTGGCAGCGGCACGCATGGGGCAAAAAACGCTGCTGCTTACGCATAATATCGAAACGCTGGGCCAGATGTCGTGCAATCCTTCTATAGGCGGGATTGGCAAGGGACATTTGGTAAAAGAGATCGACGCCTTGGGCGGGGCGATGGCCGCGGCTGCCGATGAAGCCGGTATCCAGTTTCGCATTCTCAATTCAAGCAAGGGGCCCGCAGTGAGAGCGACCCGCGCTCAGGCGGATCGGTTGCTCTATCGCCAGGCGATTCGCCGCCGCCTGGAAAATCAGCCAAACCTTTGGCTATTTCAGCAAGCGGTGGATGATCTTACGCTCGAAAGCGGGCGCGTTACAGGAGTCGTTACCCAGCTCGGGATAAAGTTTTTTGCACACACCGTGGTGCTGACCGCCGGCACGTTTCTGGGGGGGGTGGCACATGTCGGCTCCGCTAATTTTCGGGCGGGTCGAGCGGGTGATCCGCCATCCGGAACCCTTGCGCTTCGTTTACGCGAGATGCAATTGCCGGTGGGTCGGTTGAAGACTGGTACACCACCTCGCTTAGATGGGCGCAGTATCGACTACTCGGTGATGACAGAGCAGCGGAGCGATACCCCTGTTCCTGTCTTTTCTTTTATAGGGAGCGCAACGCAGCATCCGCGCCAATTGCCGTGCTGGATCACGCATACGAATATCCATACGCACGAGATTATTCGTGGCGGACTGGATCGCTCGCCGCTATTTTCCGGGGTGATCGAAGGTGTCGGCCCGCGTTATTGTCCATCCATCGAAGACAAGGTAGTGCGGTTTTCCTCCAAGGAATCGCACCAGATTTTCCTTGAACCGGAAGGACTTACCACGCATGAGGTGTATCCTAACGGAATTTCGACCAGTTTGCCGTTCGATATCCAGGTTAAACTGGTGCGTTCTATCGCGGGACTGGAAAACGCGCATATTACACGTCCAGGCTATGCTATCGAGTACGATTATTTTGATCCACGCGGGCTCCAAAGTTCACTGGAGACAAAAGCCATAGAGGGGTTGTTTTTTGCCGGCCAAATCAATGGCACGACGGGTTATGAGGAGGCGGCTGCGCAAGGATTGCTGGCCGGCATTAACGCCGCGCTGAAAGCGCAACGTCGCGACCCATGGTGTCCACGCCGGGACGAAGCTTATCTGGGCGTTCTGGTGGATGATCTCATTACTCGTGGCGTTACCGAACCTTATCGTATGTTTACCAGTCGCGCCGAATATCGTTTGCAACTGCGTGAGGATAATGCTGATTTGCGCCTGACTGAAACGGGGCGCGGGCTTGGCGTAGTCGGTGATGCCCGGTGGGCCGTATTTGATGCCAAGCGAAAAGCCGTTGTTCGGGAGCAAAGCAGGCTACATGCCGTGTGGCTGGGACCCAACAGGGGTTCGAATTCCCTGCCCGAAGCGGATGCACTGCGGGTTCTGGGCAGCTCAGTTGAACGTGATTATTCGCTGCATGAGTTGCTGCGGCGTCCCGGGGTATCCTATGCGGGCCTCATGACGTTGCCTGGAGCTGGCGAAGGTGTGGTGGATCCGCTGGTCGCGGAGCAAATTGAAATCCAGGCAAAGTACTTGGGCTACATCAATCGCCAGAAGGACGAGGTAGCGCGCAACGCGCACTACGAAGAAGCTCGTTTACCGCAAGATCTTGATTATACTACGCTGCGTGGTCTTTCCAGCGAGGCACAGCAAAAATTGAATCAACATAAACCGGAAACAGCAGGGCAGGCGGCAAGGATCTCCGGCATGACACCAGCGGCGGTTTCGTTATTGCTGGTGCACGTGAAACGTGGTTTTTCCAGTCAGAAAAAAAAGAAAAGTTCATGACCCTGGCGACGCGCCTCACTGACGGAATTGCTGCCATGGGTCTGGCGCTTCCGCAAGAAACCCAGCTCCGGCTATTGCAGTATCTGGCTTTACTCGGCAAATGGAACCGGGTACATAATCTTACGTCGGTGCGCGAACCGGAGGCAATGCTAATTCGGCATCTTTTTGATAGCCTGGCTGTTCTGCCGCACATTGCAGGTCCGCATATCGCCGATGTCGGCAGTGGTGCCGGTTTGCCGGGAATCCCTCTGGCGCTGGCACGTCCCGACTGGCAGGTGAGATTGCTCGAAAGCAATCATAAGAAAACGGCCTTTCTGCAGCAGGCGTGTATCGAATTGAGCCTGAAGAATGTTGAAGTGTTGACTGAGCGTGTCGAAGATTTTCGCCTCATGAACGGGTTCGATACGGTAATCTCGCGCGCTTTTTCGGATCTGGCGGACTTCATCAAGCTGGCGGGACATCTGTGTGCGGGGAATGCGGGAGGGAGGCTCGTAGCGATGAAAGGCATTTATCCTCATGAAGAGTTGACGCAAATACCGGCGCGATTCATTGTTGAGAAAGTGTTGTCGGTTGCGGTCCCGGGTCTTGAAGCGGATCGGCATCTAGTCATCATCAAGCACACCAGTTAGAGGGCATTATTTATTCTGATTGTTCGGTTTCCGGCAAGGCCGGTTCGGGGGCAGGCGCGGTGGCAAAAATTCTGGCAATAACCAATCAAAAAGGCGGGGTGGGAAAAACGACTACCAGCGTTAATCTCGCTGCCAGCCTTGCGGCGGCCAAGCGCCGTGTGTTATTAATCGATCTGGACCCTCAGGGAAACGCTACCATGGGGAGTGGCGTGGACAAGCGTGCTTTGCAATACACGGTTTACCATGTATTGCTGGGGAGTCAGAATATCGCGGATGTGCGCGTGATCTCTACCAGGGGTAAATATGATTTGATTCCCGCCAACCGGGATCTGGCCGGTGCGGAAATAGAGATGGTAAATTTGTCTCGGCGGGAAACGCGCCTAAGGGAAGCCTTACAAGAAATGGAAAGCGAATATGACTTTATTCTTATTGATTGTCCGCCGGCACTTAACCTGCTGACACTCAACGGATTATGTGCAGCATCCGCAGTAATGATTCCTATGCAATGCGAGTATTATGCACTGGAAGGACTCAGCGATCTGGTTAATACCATAAAAAAAGTGCGTACGAATCTGAATCCGATGCTGGAAATCGAGGGGTTGCTGCGCACCATGTTTGACCCGCGTAACATACTGGCACAACAGGTATCGGACCAATTGCAACAACACTTTGGCAACAAGGTTTACCGTACGGTGATCCCACGCAACGTCCGGTTAGCCGAAGCGCCAAGCTTTGGCGTTCCGGCGCTGTACCACGATAAACTATCAAAGGGTACGCAAGCCTATCTCGCGCTGGCCGGGGAAATGCTTACCAGAGACCGTGCCAGCGCCACGCCGGGTTAACGGAAATCCCAAACGGAAATCAGGAGATAGAAGACGTGGAGCAAAGCCGAAAAACCATGAAACTGAAGGGTTTGGGAAGGGGGCTGGATGCACTGTTGTCGGGTAATGACGATAGTGTCAAGATGGGTGAATCGCTGCAGAATTTGAAAGTATCGGTACTGAAGCCGGGCAAATATCAACCACGCACGCATATGGATCAGGAATCCCTGGCAGAACTTGCCGAGTCCATCAAAGCGCAGGGTGTAATGCAACCGGTGCTCGTCCGGCCTGTTTCTCCTGGCTATTATGAAATCATCGCCGGGGAACGGCGCTGGCGGGCAGCGCAAATCGCAGGCTTGCAAGAGGTCCCCGCGCTGATCCGTGAAGTGCCGGATGAAGCAGCGCTGGCCATGTCGCTGATCGAGAATATTCAGCGTGAGAATTTAAACCCATTGGAAGAAGCGATGGGCATTCAGCGGCTCATCAAGGAATTCGGCATGACCCACCAGGCGGCCAGTCAAGCTCTGGGCAGCTCACGCAGCGCGGTGTCCAATCTTCTTCGGCTCCTCAATCTGCCTTCACCCGTGCAGGAATTATTAATGCAGGGGAAGATCGACATGGGCCACGCTCGTGCGCTTCTTGCACTTTCTGCAGCCAGGCAAATAGAAACCGCGAATCTGATCGCACACAAGCAGCTTTCGGTGCGCGAGACCGAGAGGCTTGTGCATCGAATCGAGCATCCCGTAGAGAAATCGCGCCCAAAACACGACCGTGATTTACTGCGTTTACAGGAGGAGATTTCGACAAAACTCGGCACGCAAGTCATCATAAATCCGGAAAAAAAAGGCAAAGGGACTGTAGTAATCCACTACAGCAATCTGGATCAACTGGAGGGAATATTGTCTCGGTGGTAAGCGTAAATCGAGTCTTTTGCATGGAGACCATCCATCATTTTAACTAGAAAAACAGATAGATGGGTCGTTCCCTCCCTGAAGCTAACAAAGTTCTGCCTTGTTATCGAAAGACGTTCCAACAAGCAGCTTCGTAGCACCGGAAAGTTTAACCTGATATCCCTCCATGAGCGAATTCAGGCTGGGCAGGGTAAGCAAATCCATGTAGGTGGGCGGTTTCAGCCCATGCATAGCCGGACAAACTGCTTGACTTAGCGCATCTTCGGGGATAGTCTTTACAGGGTTGTGGGTATGTAATGTATTGGTAACGTATGGAGCCGAGGCGTCTGCTGGCGGGATCAAGCGGGAAGGT
>JBDTDT010000131.1:0-18921 GCA_039922995.1 Nitrosospira sp.
CGGGACATCTGCCTGAACCAGCCATTCTATGCAGGACTAGCAGCGATGCACGCGTTTGAATCCCAGGTGCCGGCCATTGCTGCGGTAAAGATTGAAGGGCTGGCCAAATTCTATGGAATGACTGACCCGGACAGCTACGAATTCTTTACGGTCCACAAGGAGGCCGACGTGCATCACTCGCAAGCGGAATGGGCGTTGATTGAGCGCTTTGCCGATACCCCGGAAAAGCAGGCTGAAGTATTGGCCGCGACAACCCGGGCATGCGATGCGCTCTGGGGATTTCTGGATGGCATCTACGAGAACTATTGTTCAGACCTTGCCTGCGAACAAGAGGCAGTCACGCTACACTAAGTTGCATTAGCATCACAGGCGAGAAGACCGATTTCATAGCGGGGATTATTCCGGTCTCGCATGAGTTGTTTCGACTGAGGTATGCAGTGCCTTTAACAGCGCTGTCTCCAGATGTATCAAGGTTCTCGTTTCATTCAGTATTTCGCCCGTAATGAGGAATGTGTCTTCAACACGCTCGCCCAGAGTATTAATCCTGGCACTGTGTACATTTACATCGAAATTCACGAGCACCTGCGCAATGCGAGATAGCAGTCCCGGCTGGTCGCCAGCAACGATTGACAAGACATGATACGTACCTTTTTCATCGGGTTCGATGTCAACTTCAGGTGTAATCGGGAAATGTCTGAGATGGCGACTCAAGCGTCCCTGTAGCGGGGGCTTTAAAGGGATCTGTTGTTCCAGCTGTCGCGTCAGTTCATGTTCCACAAAGCTGATCACGTCGCGCTGATGCTCCGCTATATTGAAGGGATCCAGCACCAGGAAGCTATCGAGCGCATAGCCGTCGCGGGTGGTATGGATTTTGGCCTCGACTATGTTGTAATCTATGCCATCGAAGAAACCACAGATGTGCGCGAACAAATCTTTCTGGTCAGGAGCATAGACCAATACCTGAATACCCGCTCCAGCGGGTGCGACACGCGCCTTCACCACTGGTGTAGGCGAATTTACGCGGTGGCTCAAATGACGCGTATGCCAAGCAATTTCCTGCGAGTCATGCAGCAACAGATAAGCGGGGTCGAGTACCGACCAGAGCTGCTCATGCCCGTTGGCTGAAATACCAGCCCGCTGCAGCAATTCCAGCGCCTTGTTTCTGCGCTGGTTCAGCGTGCCATCTGCGGAGATTGACTCGCCGTACAGATGCCGCCGAGTTACCCAGAACAAATCTTCCAGCAGCTTGCCTTTCCAGCCATTCCATATTTTTGGACTGGTACCTCGAATATCCGCGACGGTAAGCAGGTAAAGTGCGATGAGACGGCGTTCATCCCTGACGCGCTTGGCAAAGTCTCCAATCACACCCGCATCGGAAATGTCTTTCTTTTGGGCCGTGATCGACATTAACAGATGATTTTCTACCAGCCACGTAACCAGCTCCGTATCTTCTGGCAGCATCCCATGCTGTTCGCAGAAACGCGTGGCGTCGGTCTTGCCAAGTATTGAGTGATCTCCTTTGCGTCCTTTAGCGATGTCATGGAACAACCCGGCAAGGTAAAGCACTTCCGGGTGCTCGAACTTGCGGATGAGCCGGCTGCATAGCGGATATTCATGGGCAAATTCCGGCGCCATGAAACGGCGCAGATTTCTCACCACCATTAGTATGTGTTCATCCACAGTATAAACGTGGAACAGATCGTGTTGCATCTGGCCGACGATGCGCCCAAATGCCGGAATATAGCGCCCTAAGAGGCCATAGCGGTTCATGAGGCGCAGTTCGCGGGTTAATCCGCGTGGCTGGCGCAGGATTTCCATGAACAGGGCGCGATTGCGCAGATTTCGCCGGAACACTGCATTGACGAGCGGCGCAGCGAGCCAAATCGACCTGAGAGTCGTTGCACTACGAGCTTTTAATTCAGGATGTTGCTGCAGTAGTAGGGCACTTTCCAGAATCGTTCCTGGCTCCCGCCGGAAGATATTTTCGTCGCGCGCTTCCAGCAATTCTCCACACTTCTGAAAACGTTCATTGATGATAACCGGCACCGCATCCGTGTCTGGAAAAATTCTTGCGCGTAGCGTGAGTAATAGAATAGTGTTGATCTGTGTCACTGCCCGGGCGGCACGATAGTATCGCTGCATCAGCAATTCACTCGCGCGACGCGGCGGTTTGCCGATTACGCCGAATTCTTCAGCAAGAGAAGTCTGATAATCGAATAGCAGCCGGTCTTCACGTCTCCCCGCGAGATGGTGCAGCCGGATACGCAGGTTCTGCAGAATGGTTTGATGGCGCTGCGCTAGACGAGCCTCCTTCCGCGTGATATACCCACCCTTGGCAAGTTCTGACCAGGATTTTCCCAATCCGGCAGCGCGGCTTACCCAAAGTATATTCTGCAGATCTCGAAGGCCGCCCGGGCTTTCCTTTAAATTGGGTTCAAGATTGTAGGTGGCGTCGTGATATCGGCCATGACGCTGCTGTTGCTCAAGCTGCTTCGCAATAAAAAACGATCGTGGATCAAGCTCAGCCCGCATAGCATGCAGGAATTCGCCGAATAATTGATGATGTCCCGCAAGCTTGCGCGCTTCCAGCAGACTGGTTTGCACAGTGATATCCTTGCGTGCTTCCTCTAGGCATTCGGCAAGCGTCCGAACGCTGTGACCAACTTCCAGTCCAATATCCCACAACAATCTCACCCAATGTTCCAGGCGGGATTTGATGGCATTATCCATTGCATCGGCACCTCGTTTCCCCTCAGGAAGAAGTACCAGAAGATCTATGTCGGAATAAGGAAAAAGCTGGCCGCGCCCATAGCCCCCCACTGCCAGCAACGCGATGAAGCCGGGCATCGCAATTTCCCGCCAAACCTGCCGCAGAATGCCATCCACCAATTGGCAATGGTCATGAAGCAAGCCCGAGCCATTCTTTTTCTCGCAATAGCGCTGGCGTAATAATTCCCTGCCTTGAAGAAGCGTTTCCTTGCGTGTTTCGGCATTAAAAGGATTTTGCACCGGTTTTTCACCGAGGTGCTTCATGGATCAAGAACGAAAGATGGGTTTCGGCGGCGAACCAGCAGATAGCGTGAGCACTTCATATCCGGCTTCAGTGACAAGCACCGTATGCTCCCATTGAGCGGATAGGCTGTGATCCTTGGTCACAATGGTCCAGCCGTCGGCCATTGCGCGTATGGGAGCCTTACCTGCGTTGATCATCGGCTCGACCGTGAAAATCATGCCGGCTTTGAGTTGCAGTCCGGTGCCGGCACGTCCGTAATGGACTACCTGGGGCTCCTCATGGAATTTGGTGCCGATTCCGTGACCGCAGAATTCTCTTACTACGCCGCATCCATGACTTTCGGCGAAGTGCTGAATGGCGTGGCCAATGTCCCCTAACTGCTTCCCCGATCGGATTTCCTCGATTCCACGCCACATAGCTTCATACGTCAGTTCGCAAAGTCGCCTGGCCTGGATCCCAGGTTCCCCAACGTAATACATGCGACTGGTATCGCCGTGGTATGCATTTTTTATGACAGTCACATCAATGTTAACAATATCGCCCGATTTCAGTTTTTTTTCGCCTGGTACACCGTGGCATACCTGGTGGTTGACCGAGGTGCAGATAGATTTCGGATAAGGGGGATATCCCGGCGGTGCATAGTTGAGTGGAGCGGGAATGGTGTACTGTACGTTGACCATATAATCATGGCACAGTTTGTCAAGCTCGTCAGTGGTGACGCCTGGCTGAACGAAGGGTGTAATGTAATCCAGCACCTCCGACGCCAGTTTACCCGCTATCCGCATTTTCTCTATTTCTTGCGGGGATTTAATAGGCACGGTCATATATGACTTCCGATGAATGGCAAAAACATATGATGGAGGTTGCTGCATCACATTGCAAGAGTAGCAATGCGTTGCAAGACCCGGCCCGGACAACAACATGCGGAAGGCGAAACCCCAAAGCGATTTGCACGCGCTCCAAGTTTCCAAAAATCTGCGAATAAGCTTCTGGAGTTTGCTCGGAGGTCTTCGCTCCGGCTTTGGGACAAAATAGGGGTGTGCCTAGTTGGCTACACTTGTTGTTTTCGCTGTCTCGGTATCAACGTAAAAACACAAGCAGCGTTGTCGTCTCGGGTTCTGCGATCATCCCGATTTTGCCGGCCGCGCGTCCTATAGAGAACACCTGGGCGCGACAGCAAAAAATTCCCGATATTTCATATCCGGATCCATGTGTTAGGCATTTAACAGCATGTCTCAAGCCACCTTTTCAGGAATGTCACACTTGATCGTTCTGAGTCTGCTGCCAGGAAATTCTTCTTTCAGTTCTTCCATCTTTCCGGCAATTTTCCCCGATGTCGCACGTACCACAAATTTTGTTCGATCCAGGCTGCGCTCGCTGATAATCGCGGACCTTACGCCTTTGCTCTTCAGCTCCGCCATAAAATTATCCGCTTCCTCCATGCCGGGAAAAAATCCCATAGAGATAGCATTATTCCATTTACTATTGTCCTGAACGCGAGAATAAGTGGTTACCCCCAATCTTCTCAGCTCGCCCATCTTTCGTTCCGCGTAGAATTTGCTTCTGAGCGGGGGAATGTGCACCCAATAGACTGTAGCTTTATCCTTTATCTGTCGGCTCAGGCCACGGTTCAATTGTTTCCCGGCAATAGCTGCCTCGACTCGTTCCATATCCGTGTCGGTAAAATCTCCCCATTCCAGGCAGGATACAGAGGCCGGCAACGATTTAATTTTTTCCGGATGAAGTTCCGATGGGGGTTGGGTGCCACCGCTGGAAACCGGCTCCGATTGAATATAGATCGCGAAAGCTGCGTTGATAAACAACAACAGAAAAAATAATGTTCTCATTTGTTGATGGTTTATTGTTGTTAACCAGCCGTCACCTTGTTAAAATGCAATGTTAGCAACATGGTTATATTTCTTTTTCCGGAGCGTCAGGAATGCATGGGATGAAATCGGTTTCAAAGATCGCATTATTATTGGCTGCACTGGCGCTATCCAGTCAAATTTCCGCCGAGACTGCTGCCGAGACCGCTAAAGCCAAGGGTGATGCAGCTAAAGGCGAGCAAATTGCAGCGCAAGTTTGTGCGGCCTGCCACAACCCCGACGGTAACAGCGTCATACCCACAAATCCCAGTCTGGCCGGACAGCATGCCGAGTATATCACCAAGCAACTCCAGAATTTCAAGCCGAAAGGTGACAAGCCCGCAGAACGCGAAAGCCCGGTCATGGGCGCAATGGCTGCACCGCTTTCGCTGGAGGACATGAAGAATCTTGGTGCATATTACGCGCAACAAACTCCCAGGCCTGGGGGAGCGAAGGATAAATCACTGGCTGAACAAGGAGAAAAAATATATCGTGGTGGCAATCTGGAGGCAAGTGTCCCTGCGTGCGCGAGTTGTCATTCTCCCAATGGAAGCGGAATTCCGCCCCATTATCCCCGCCTTGCTGGACAACATTCGGAATATGTTGCGGCACAGCTACGAGCATTCCGGACAGACCAGCGTACCAAGGATGCCAACAATGAAATGCATATGATCGCCTCACGCATGAGCGAGAGGGAAATGCAGGCTGTGTCCGAGTTCATTTCCGGATTGCGCTAAATCGGAATTTGCAACGGACCCAATCAAGCCCGCCCGGGAAATCCGGGTGGGTTTTTTTATTTCCACGCACCAAATATTTTTTCAGCCGCAACCAGTGTCTTGGAGATTTCGGCATCGGCATGTGTCGCGGAAACAAACCCGGCTTCGAATGCTGACGGAGCAAAGTAAATGCCTTCCTTAAGCATCGCATGGAAAAAGCGGTTAAACGCTTCTTTGTCGCATTCCATTACTTCAGCATAGGTTGTAGGCAGGTTTTTTCGAAAGTAGAGACCAAACATACCGCCTATTGCCTGTGCGCAAAAAGGGACCCCATGTTTTTTTGCAGCTTCGGAAAGGCCTTCCGTAAGCTGTCTGGTTTTGGCGGCAAGATTTTCGTAGAACCCGGATGCCTGTATCAGCCTCAGCGTCGTAAGTCCCGCCGCCACTGCAATAGGGTTGCCGGAAAGCGTGCCCGCCTGATACACGGGTCCAAGCGGCGCGAGACACTGCATGATGTCACGCCTGCCGCCAAACGCAGCCATTGGCATACCGCCGCCAATCACCTTGCCCAGCGTTGTAAGGTCGGGTTTGATGCCATAGAGCCCCTGGGCACACTCTAATCCAACACGAAAGCCGGTCATCACCTCGTCAAAGATAAGTACGCTATCATGTTGCTTGCATAACTCATGCAAGGCTTGCAAGAAGCACGGTTGCGGTGCCACCAGATTCATATTTCCCGCCACTGGTTCGACAATGACCGCGGCGATTTCATTCCCAAATTGGCTGAATGCCTGTTTCACGCCAGTGAGATCGTTGTAGTCAAGTACTACCGTGCTGGCGGTAGTTCCCGAGGGAACCCCTGCGGAACTGGGATGGCCGAAAGTAAGTGCCCCAGAACCCGCTTTTACCAGCAGGGCATCATCATGACCGTGATAACAACCCTCGAATTTGATTATGCGGTTTCTGCCGGTATAGCCGCGTGCCAGACGGATAGCGCTCATGGTGGCTTCAGTTCCCGAGCTCACTAGTCTCACTTGCTCAATCGAAGGAACCAGTTTGCACAGAAGCTCGGCCATTTCCAGCTCCGCCTCGGTGGGTGCACCAAAAGTCAAACCATCTTGCGCTGCCACCTGCACTGCTTTCACTACTTCGGGATGAGCATGGCCGAGAATTAATGGTCCCCAGGAGCCGACATAGTCGATGTAGGTTTTATCGTCTGCGTCCCATGCATAAGCTCCTTGTCCTCGTCGAAAGAATATGGGTGTGCCGCCTACCGACTTAAAAGCTCGCACCGGTGAATTAACGCCGCCGGGAATGTATTTCTGGGAAAGTTCAAATAATTGCTGATTACGTGATGTCATTTGATAGCCCACAATTATGAGGAAAGGAATGCGGAACGTTGTTTGAATAATCGGGAAAAACTCGCGGCCGCCGACCGAATGTTCCGGGCACCAAACAGAGCATTGCTTACTGCAACAGCATGGGCACCTGCGTGAATTAACTCCACAGCATTATTCAAGGTAATACCCCCGATAGCGACAATGGGAATATGCAGTTTTCTTTTTGCATGATGTAGCAAATCGATGGGAGCGGCCATCGCGTCGGGCTTTGTGCTCGAAATATGAAAAGCGCCGAATGCGACATAATCCGCGCCTTGACGTTCGGCTTCGACGGCGAATTCCAACCGGTCATAGCAAGAGACCCCGATAATTTTTCCGGATCCCAGCTTGCGTCTCGCTTCGGCTACCGGCGCATCTTCCCGTCCCAAATGCACGCCGTCGGCACCAACTTCAGCGGCAAGATCCGGGTGATCGTTCACAATGAGGGGTATCCTGAATTTCCGGCAGAGATGAGAAAGTAAACGGGTCTGCTCCAATCGCAACGCAATATTCGCTGTCTTGTTGCGATATTGGATAAGTCGCGCGCCGCCCGCTAAGACCTCCCGCGCCATCATGATCAGGTTCGCGCTATCCGCTACATCCGGCGTGACCGCATATAAGCCATCAATCTCGGGCTGCACCATTTGACTTATCTTCCTCTATGGTATCGGTCTCGTCGCGAGCCCAGAATAAACGGTCTGGCAGATGCTGCCCCATTCCCGGACGAAAACCTGATTTCAGCGACTGCCAGGTGTACTCCTGTGCTTCATACACTCCTTCGGCAAGTGATAAGCCGTTAGCGAGTGCAGCAGCGATGGCCGATGCAAGTGTGCATCCCGACCCATGGAAGGAACCCGCCAGCCGCTGCCAGGAATCCGTACGTATAATGCCATCGGCTCCATACAGGTTGTTGATCACTTGTGAAGTATTTTCATGGGTTCCAGTAATGAGCACATATTCGCAACCCATGTGCAAGAGCCGGATTGCGCACTGATCCAAAGGGAGTGTGTCATAGTCGTCTTCATCATCCTGTGCAAGCCGTCGTGCTTCCATGCTGTTGGGCGTGATGATGGTTGCCTGAGGAAGCAACAGTTCGCGCATTGCCACTACCATGTCTTCGCTGGCAAGTTCGTCACTGCGGCCGGAGGCGAGTACCGGGTCCAGCACCAGCGGAATGTTAGGATAATCAGAAATCACTTCAGCAATGGCTGTGATAATTTCGACACTGCCCAACATCCCGATTTTGAAAACATGTACCGGCATGTCCTCCAAAACGGCGCGGGCCTGATCCGCCACCCATTCCGGATCCAGCGCCATTACATCATCCACCCCGGTGGTATCCTGAACAGTAATGGCGGTGATCACCGACAATGGATGGCAACCCATGCTGGCAAGAGTGAGAATATCGGCCTGGACGCCAGCGCCACCGCTTGAGTCGCTAGCAGCGAAAGAAAGTACTATAGGGGGTGGCTGAGACATGGACTAATACCGTAAAATAACATTTTAACCTAAATTACACTCATCATGCCCGCTACCGAAACCCGCGTTTACCGTTGCTACATGTGCCTCATTTGTGGCTTCATATACGACGAAGCCGAAGGATCGCCGGATGAAGGCATTCCTCCGGGCACACGGTGGGAAGACGTGCCGATGAACTGGACCTGCCCGGAATGTGCAGCGCGCAAGGAAGATTTTGAAATGGTGGAAATTTAAATGCGTATCCTGCATACCATGCTGCGAGTCGGCGACCTGGAAAAATCCATTTTTTTTTACACTAATATTCTGGGGATGAAATTACTGCGCCGGCGGGAGTACCCCGAGGGGAAATTTACACTTGCATTTGTCGGTTATCAGGATGAGACAGATGGCGCCGTACTAGAATTGACTCATAACTGGGATGTCAAGAAATACGATTTAGGTACGGGCTACGGACATATTGCCATAGAGGTAGAGGATGCCTATGAAGTATGCGAGGAAGTGAAAAAGCGCGGTGGTAAAGTTACACGTGAAGCAGGCCCGATGAAGCATGGAGCCACCGTCATTGCGTTTGTGGAAGACCCGGATGGTTACAAGATTGAGTTTATACAGAAAAAGGTGGTATGAACTACTTTATGGCGAACAGGAACCGGCCTACCAAACCTGTTGCTTGTCATGGTTCGCAGATGATTGGAGTATCGGAGATCCGCTGTGCCTACGGCTAGCTTTCCAATCTGGCGGGACGCACTAACCGCACCTCCCGTTGAGGGAAAGGAATTTCGATGCCGTTTTTCTGGAATTCCGACAATATCTCCAGATTGAGGCCGGAACGTAGCCGAAGAACTCCACCTTCGGGATTCTCTACCCATACAATCAGTTCCAGATTGACTCCGTTATCAGCGAATTCCTTGAGGTGTACCACGGGCTCCGGGTCTGGCAATATTTGTGGCCGTTTTTTCGCAGCGTTCAGCATTATGTTCATGGCGACTTCAATAGGACTTGCATAGCCGATCTGAATCGGGAAAAGCAAGCGTAGCCGGTGGTTCGAGTATGTCTGGCTGACAACAGTCGAGGTAATAAAAGTATCGTTCGGAATAAGGGCTTCGGTACCATCGTCGCTCTTGAGCACCACGTATCGTGTGGTAAGCGAGGTGACCTCGCCTTTGCGATTATCCACCGTGACGACATCACCGATATGCAAAGAACGATCCAGAAGAATGATAAAGCCACTGATATAGTTGCTGGCAATCTTCTGCAGACCCAACCCAAGTCCAACGCCCAGCGCACCCCCGAAAACGGATAGGACGGTAATATCCACCCCGACCATGGGTAGTGCGACCAGCACACCCGTCAGAATCAGCATGGTGCTGCTGATTTTTGCCAGGATTACCCGCTGGTTCATATCCAGCGAGCCAGTATCCATGATACGTGCTTCAAGAAAACGAGCGAGCCAGAGTGCTACCAGAATGCTGATCGTGAATGCAAGAATGCCCTGGATAACCAGCAACACCGAAAGGCGCTGCTTGCCAATATGGAAAGAAATATCATCCAAAAGGGCCAGAATTTCTGGCAGGAGACCTGTTATGTAGAGTACCAGTCCGACCCACACGGCCCAACCAATAAATCGCTCCCACGGTCGCAGCCATTCCTGACTGGGGAAAATTCGGCGCAACATATACACGGCCGCACGAATCAACGCTAGCGCAAATAACAGTGGAATAACAATGTTGAGGACGTGCGTCGAGTGCCAATGATGCAATACCCATTTGCCCGGTATAACGAGAGCAAGTGCAAAAAGCGGAAACATGAGTCGGTTCATGCCTTCCATGCCGATATTTAGCGTGTGGCTGGTGCTTTGCCGCGATAAATTATGCTGCCTGAATTGTCGTTGCAAGAACCATGCGAGCCCAAGGCTAGCAAACAGTAAGGCAAGCTGCCAAAGAACGCTGATTTCCTGAGCTTCAGCAATCAGATTGCCTAGAGGACTTTGTGATTCGTTATCGGGTTGCATAGAAAACCTCTGAACAAGACTTCCCCGAATTGGCTGATTGGCAATGGAGGTTATCCCTGCCAGCAAATTCCGAATTTATCCGGGGATTTTTTCTCCTGCGGGAACTTCGTGCGTAAAAGAAAATAAATCTTGGCACTGGCGGGGCAGGTCCTTGCCCTGTTAAAGGCATTGTTGCATGTTCATCGATAGGGCTGAAATATTTGCAGGAGGTTGTACTGGTTTTTGGAGTAAAGATCAGTAAGCGCCTCGTTTTTTCGTATTATTGGCACATTTTCGTGTTGCACGGCTTGAGTATAGCTGAGCCGCCTGTAATAGTGGTTTTGTCTGGTCTATCGAGATCGATGGTTATTATTGGTATGAGTGCTAGTTGTGACAGTGGATCAATAAACATTGATACATTTCCAGCCATAATTCCTTCAATTACAGCGCGGGGATTCGATAGGTCTTCCTTATCGGTAACGACTTTAACATGCTACTTCCCACGCTTAGCCGAGATTAAATGCCTCAGTAATTTCGCGATGACGTTTGCAATAAGCTTACCGGCATTGCCCCCTGGCGTAAAGACTGCCAGTGCCGCAGAGGGAGTCGGGAGAATAGGAGGGCCCGGGTTCATGATTGTGAGGTGGCTTAAAGGCCGCCATAGGCGTGGCCAAAAGGATGGTCACGGGCAAGAAAGCGCTATGGATTTTTCTTCTTTCCTAGCCCCAGTGCTGCAGCAAAAAAACCATCCGTACCGTGCAAATCAGGCAACAATTGTAGATATGTGCCGGTGTCGAGCAGAATTTTCTGCTGCGTGAAAACTTCGGCACAATTAAGTAGCATGAACTGGGGATGGTTGGCGAGAAAACGCTCAACAATTTCAAGGTTCTCCTCTGGCAAAAAGCTGCACGTGGCGTAGATGAGCCTGCCGCCGGGCTTTAGCAGAGTCGCCGCAGAGGACAGAATCGCTGCTTGCTTGCGTTTGAGCTCGTCTACGCCTTGGGACGATTGCCGCCACTTCAAATCCGGATTGCGGCGTAGTGTTCCCAACCCGCTGCAGGGTGCATCTACCAGTACCCGGTCGATCTTTCCTGCCAGACGTTTTACCTTGATGTCATTTTCGTTGGCAATACGCTGCGGATACAGGTTGGATAAACCAGAACGCTTGAGCCGTGGCTTGAGATTGTTCAGCCGCTTTTCGGAAATATCGAAAGCATAGATGCGTCCTTGTGAACGCATCAGCGCACCCAGCATCAGTGTCTTGCCCCCCGCCCCGGCACAGAAATCAACGACCATGTCGCCGCGCTTTGGCGCGAGCAGATAGCCCAACAGTTGACTCCCTTCATCCTGCACTTCCACTTTGCCGGAAAGAAATAGTTCGTGACGATTGATTGCAGGCTTCCCCGCAAGGCGAATGCCAATAGGCGAGTATGGGGTGATGTTGCTTTCAATCCCATCTTTACTTAGCAACGTAAGTATTTCGTCGCGGTTTGTAAGTAACGTATTGACGCGCAAATCAAGCGAAGCAGGCTGTTGCAGCGAACGGCCCAGACCGAGAATCTCAATATCCGTCAGGAACCCACGAAGCTTTCCGATTAGCCATTGGGGAAACTCAGCCTGGATGGCGAGTGGTTGTGATTCAATCGTCACCGCCTTGATTACCGCCAGCCACCTGGCTTCAGCCTCGCTTACAAGCGCTGTCAGTTCGCGCAAATTCATACCCTGAAATTTGACTAGATATGCAAGCAGCAGGGACCGAGGTGTGGAAATACTCGTCAAGCACTCAAGGAAAAATCGATGACGTAAAATGCCGAATATGGCTTCGGCAATAAACGCCCGATCCCCTGCACCTAGCTTCGGATTTTCACGAAAAAAACGGCGTAATACCGAATCAGCGGGATGTTCCAGCGGTAGTACAGCACGAAGCGCAGCGGTAGTTGTGTCCAGATGAGTAGGGGTGAGACGCATCAATTATTGATTCTGGTAGGGAAGTAGGGAAGTAGGGAAGTAGGGAAGTAGGGAAAGAAGCCCCCGCCAGACGACGCGGGCTTTGCAGGCAGTGGAGAAACCGCGGATTATTTCCGCGCATTGTTCCTATGCTCCAGTTAGTCGAGGCGTCCCTGCTTTAAACCGCTCAGCGATTCCCCGTAACTTATTTTTGTAACCATCTGATCCGTTACAATGCCCATTTTCTCGGCAGCAATGATGCGCACCGGCAACATGTAGTGGTCGACGGCAAGCCAGATTTTCTTGTCGCGCTCACCATCGTTTTCCTTCTGTCTTGTCAACACGATGGTTTCGAGTTTGCCCATCGGCGTATCCAGCGTTTCCTTGCTAACCGCATAGTGGACCATTTCAAGTCTTTTTCCGTCGGTTTCGTGCAGATTTATCACTTTGCCGGAGACAGGCGAGAATATGAAACTGTATGGCAGGCTAAGCTTATCCTGAGCGTCGGCAGGCAGGGCTCTTTGTTCTTCCTTGCCTTTGTACTGAAGCGTCAGTAATTTTTTGCCCCAATCGAAAATGGCTACTTTGGGCAAATTCTTGCCATGCTGATCGGAAAAACGGCTAGGGCGCATTGATCCGTGCGTCGTTATCGTGCCCTCGCTATCACGGACGACAGGATCCGGCTGAGTCAGCGCCAGCAAGCCTTTGGCGCGAGATTCGCTACTAATTGCATAGCTACGCGAACCGCTTTCCCGTTTGATTTTCAACGTATCATTCACTTCGCCTTCCAGACTGCCGGATGTTATCGAATAGCTGATATCGACGCGTGCGGGAATATCAGCGGCCGGAGCGGAGGCGGCGGAGAAAGCGGGAAAGCTTAATCCCCCCAACAAAATAACAGATAAGAATTTCATTTGTATAATCCCGGTGAATATAAAACTGACTCATCAATTATGGCATCTTTTACTTCAACATGATTATTGGAAATCCTCAGCCGGCCTTCCATAAACCAGCGTACGGCTTCCGGATAAATACGGTGCTCCTGTTGCAATACCCGTGCTGCAAGAGTTTCCTCGGTGTCGTCTGGCATTACCTGGACTGCTGCCTGGCTAACGATCGGGCCATGGTCTACTTGAGGGGTAACAAAATGCACGGTACAGCCATGTATCTTCATTCCTTCCTTTAGTACCCGGCGATGAGTGTTGAGGCCGGGAAAAGCAGGCAGCAATGAGGGGTGGACATTCATTAGTTTTCCGGGATAACCGTTAACAAACCTATCGCCCAGAATACGCATAAAACCAGCCAGCGCTATTAGATCCGGCTCGTATGTGTCAATTGTTTCCGCCAGTGCGGCATCAAATGCCTCGCGGCCAGTATAAGCCCGTTGATCCAGTATTCTTGTTTCAAGCTCATGCATTTTTGCTATTCCCAGTCCCGATGCATCCGGCCTATTACTGATAACCGCAGCTATTCTGATTGGTAAATTTGCTTCAATCAGCGCCTGCAAATTGCTGCCACGCCCGGAGATGAGGATAACAAGGGATTTCATTTATTTCAGCAGCACGCACATACCGCTGTTCTAACGACTACTCAATGATCGTCTGCGCTTCATCCGCATCGCGTTGCCGAATTGCCCCAATACGCCACACGGTTTCGCCCGCGGACTCCAATAATTTCACCGCATTATCAGCAAATTCCGGCGCCATGATCAGCGCCATGCCGATGCCGCAATTGAACACCCGGTGCATTTCACTGTCGAGTACATTGCCTTGCTGTTGCAGCCAGCGAAAAAATGGAGGCATATTCCATGATGTTTTTTTCAGTACCGCAGTAACGCCTTCGGGCAAGACGCGGGGTATATTTTCCACCAATCCGCCTCCCGTAATATGAGCCAATCCTTTGACCGGCAGGTATTTCATCAGTTCGAGCACCGGCTTCACGTAAATACGGGTCGGCGCCATGATTACATCCATTAACGTTTTACCGTCAAGATTGGACGACAAGTTCGCATTATTTTTTTCGATAATTTTGCGGATCAGCGAATAGCCATTGGAATGCGCGCCACTGGAAGCAAGCCCCAGCACCATATCACCCTCTTGGATAGTTAAGCCGGTGATGATGTCCTCCTTCTCCACCACGCCTACAGCAAAACCGGCAAGATCGTATTCCCCCTCGGGATACATGCCGGGCATTTCGGCGGTCTCACCGCCAATCAAAGCGCATCCCGCCTGTTCGCAACCCGCTGCGATACTCTTGACGACACGGGTGGCGATATCGACGTCCAGCCTGCCGCACGCGAAATAGTCCAGGAAGAACAACGGTTCCGCGCCTTGCACCAGAATATCGTTGACGCTCATTGCCACCAGATCTATACCGACAGTGTCGTGCCGGTTCAACTGGAACGCGAGCTTCAATTTGGTGCCTACCCCGTCAGTGCCCGATACCAGCACCGGATTGCGGTAATTTTTGGAGATTTCGAACAGCGCTCCAAAGCCACCTATGCCTGCAAGCACCTCCGGACGCATGGTACGTTTGGCAAAGGGCTTGATGTTTTCTACCAGGCGGTCGCCCGCATCAATGTCCACGCCCGCATCGCGGTAGGAGAGCTGGATAGCGTCGGAATTTCCGGGATTGGATGAAGTCAAGTTGAGTTCTCGCTCAGTTGCAGATAGAGTGCCGCTTTCAAGAAGCGCAATTTTACCGTAAATGATCCGCAAACACTTCCCACTTCCGTGACCTGCGTTATATATAAGTCGTAAATGAAACAACTGGTACTGGATATCGCCCCGTCGCCACCCCCCACGCTGGCTAATTTCGTACCGGGATGCAATGCCGAACTATTGCAGACCCTGGGTAATATTCTTGCCGGACGAGAGCGGGAGCATTTTGTTTATATATGGGGTGGGGTGGGATGCGGCAAAAGCCACTTGTTGCAGGGTATGGCGGGGCTGTGTGCACGCAGCAAATTGAGTGCCACATACTCTGCATGTGACGCGAATACCGGTTTCATCGCTGGCAGCGAAGCCGATTGCGTGATGGTGGATGATGTGGATCGTCTCAACGCCAATGCGCAAATCGGCTTGTTTAATATTTATAATCGTATTCGTGACGAGGGTCGCACATTCCTCCTGGTGAGCGGTCCCGCCGCACCGGCGCAACTGAAGCTGAAAGTGCGTGAAGACCTTGTTACACGTTTGGGATGGGGATTGGTGTATCAGGTGCACGAATTGACTGACGAGGAAAAAGCAAAAGCCATGAAAAATCACTCTGCCAGCCGCGGACTCGACCTGTCGCAGGAGGTGTGCGACTACCTGCTTAACCACGGACGACGCGATTTGCCATCCCTGATGGCGACACTTGATGCGCTTGACAGCTATTCACTGGCGAACCGACGCAAGGTCACCCTTCCATTGGTACGCGAATTATTGCAAGTTCCGTCATGAAACTGGCCCTGTTCGACCTCGACAATACCCTCTTGGCTGGTGACAGCGATTTCGAGTGGGCGCAATTCCTCATCGAGCAGCGCGTGCTGGACCGTGAGGTGTATGAAGCACGCAACGTGGAATTCTATGAGCAGTACAAGGCCGGCACGCTCGATATACATGAGTTTCTGGATTTCCAGCTGAAGCCATTGTCGCGCCACCCACGCAGCCAGCTCGATGCCTGGCATCGGGAATTCATGGAGCAAAGGATGTTGCGCCTAATAGCGCCGGGTGCGCGCGACTTGTTGAACGAGCATATGCTCGGAGGCGACTTGTGCATCATCATCACCGCCACCAACCGTTTCGTTACTGCACCCATCGCGCGTGCACTGGGAATAGGCAACCTGATTGCCACCGAGCCGGAGGAGAAGGAGGGTGAATTCACGGGCCAGGTTTCAGGGTTGCCCTGCTTTAGAGAGGGAAAGATAGCACGGCTGGAAAGCTGGCTGGATGAGCGAAACCTGACGTGGCTGTCGTTTCTGGAAAGCTGGTTTTACAGCGATTCGCTGAACGATCTGCCGCTGCTCAACAAAGTCACCCATCCCGTGGCGGTAGACCCCGACGCCACTCTCAAGGGCTATGCGGAAAGAAATGCCTGGCCCATCATTAGCTTGCGATAACGTGGGAACGCTCTGTCTCGGGTTGAAAAGGCTGGAGCAAACCGCCGGGGCAACCTATTCATATATGTTTTCGTCTTTTTATCCGAGGCACGGGGTTTTGAATGTTCGCGTTTTGGCGTGACCGTTCCGGGTGATCTCTACCAGACATCCTTTACTGTTGCTGGTTCTATTTTTAATACTCGCCTTCGGCAGCCTGTCTGCGGGATTGCTGTTCGGTAGCGTGGATATTCCTTTTTCTGGCATTGTCACTGCACTGGTTTCCCCGGTTGACAGCGTTTTCCATCAGATCGTCTGGCAGCTTCGCTTGCCGCGCGTGATGGCTGCGTTTGCCTGTGGTAGTCTGCTGGCTTTGGCGGGAGCGCTATTGCAGGTTTTATTGCGTAATCCACTGGCAGATCCCTATATCCTGGGCGTATCCGGCGGGGCAGCTGTGGGTGCACTCGTCGCCATGCTGCTGGGATGGGGGCTGATACTGACCAATCTGACGTCGCTGGCTGGCGCATTGGCGGCGATTGCCATTGTGTTTGGCTTGAGTTTTCGCGCTGGTGACTGGAACCTTTACCGGCTGCTCCTGACAGGGGTAGTATTGTCAGCCGGCTGTACCGCGCTGACCACCTTGATCCTGACTCTGGCGCCTGCCGGCGATGTAAAAGGCATGCTGTTCTGGCTGATGGGCGATGTTTCACGCGCAGAGGAGTTGCTGCCCGCATGGATGACGCTGATTATTGTATCGGCCATGAGCATGGTTTTTTCCGGCAGCCTCAATGTTCTGAGCCTCGGCCAGATGAAGGCAAAAACGCTGGGCGTGGCCGTGCTGCCCTTGCAGGTCGGGATCTACCTTGGCGCATCATTGGCTACTGTGGCGGCGCTGATGCTGGCGGGTGCCATTGGTTTCGTCGGGTTGATTGTTCCCCATGCCGTCCGCCTGCTGGGCGTTAGTGACTTTCGCTGGCTGTTGCCCCTGTCGGTGTTGCTCGGGGGTGGCTTTCTTACGCTGGCCGATACCTTGGCGCGTACTCTGTGGGCGCCTCAGCAATTGCCCGTCGGGGTGTTGACCGCCCTGCTGGGCGTACCGATGCTGTTGCTGCTGCTATCGAGAAAACGCTGAGTGCAATCCCGCGATACCAGCCATATTTGAAGCAGCAAATGATCCCCGACGATGGACGGAGAAAGCGTTCCCAAGAGATAATGAGTTCAGCCACGTTGGATTATGCGGCATAATTCACCCTTTTCAGTTTCGCCCCGATGAACGCTGCCGAGTTATCAGTATGGCATCCTGCGCCAACTTCCTTATCGTCTCGCGCTCGCAGCTGGTTGCAGAACCGTGGCTCGCTTACCCAGCTTATTCAGCAGCGTTGCCGCGGCAATTTTCGCGTTAAACCGGTGTTCCAGTCGCTAGCCACGGCGTGTGCGGATGAACTTGCCGTAATGAATTTGCGCCAAAAAGAATTGGCGCTAGTACGGGAGGTCTACTTGTATTGTGGCAACACGCCAGTAGTGTTTGCGCATTCGGTGGTGGCGAGAAAAGATCTTCGCGGCGCCTGGCGCAGTTTGAATGGTCTTGGTAACCGGTCATTGGGCACCGTATTGTTCACGAATCCCGTGGTTAAACGCACTCCGCTTCGATTCAGAAAGCTGAATTCAGCACATCCGCTTTTTCGCCGTGCCTGCCAGAATTTGCAGGCAACCCCGCCCGGCTTGTGGGCACGCCGTTCCCTGTTCAGCCTGCGGGGACAATCCATACTGGTCACCGAAGTATTTCTTCCTTCCATCCTGGAGCTGGCATAGTGACGCTGAGTTACCTCGGAGAACGCCTCGGCCATTATGAAAGGCTGATGCGGCTGGATAAGCCCATCGGCATTCTGCTGCTGCTGTGGCCGACATTGTGGGGTTTGTGGCTTGCCGCGGACGGCCTGCCCAGCATGATTGTTCTGGTTATATTCATATTGGGCACGGTGTTGATGCGCTCCGCTGGCTGTGTCGTCAATGATTACGCCGACCGCAATTTCGATGCGCATGTCGAACGTACCAAAAACCGTCCGCTGGCAACCCGCGTGGTGAGTACGAAAGAAGCATTATTGCTGGCGGCAGGCTTAAGCCTGTGTGCATTTCTGCTGATACTGCCGTTGAACCGCCTTACCATTGAACTGTCGGTGTTTGCGCTATTTCTTGCCGCAAGCTATCCTTTCACCAAGCGCTTCTTCGCGATGCCGCAAGCCTATCTGGGTATTGCTTTCAGCTTCGGTATTCCCATGGCATTTGCCGCGCAGACCGGTGAGGTACCGTTCGTTGCCTGGGTATTGATGGCCGCTAACCTGCTCTGGGTCATCGCCTACGATACCGAGTATGCCATGGTGGATAAAGTTGACGATCTCAAGATCGGCATCAAGACTTCCGCCATTACTTTCGGCCGTTTCGATGTCATGGGTGTGA
>JBDTDT010000132.1:0-10947 GCA_039922995.1 Nitrosospira sp.
TACCTGTTCTCGCGTTGCATCGGCCCAGCAATTGGGTGTTTCGAACAAACGCACTCGCTCCAGTCTGAGGTGATTCCCATAGCTATCCTGGTAGGCTGCATCGAGTATGCGAAATGAGGCGAGCGCGAGGTTCTCCGCCGTTGGTGGTGCATCCAGCACTACTGTCCTGTGGTCTTCGAGGGATTGAAGAAATTGCAGCAATGTTATGTCTTCCGAGTACACAAGGAAGGCATGATCCCATTTATCCACCAGCATGGTATTGGCAATACGTTTCACTTCTGAATAATCCATCACCATTCCTTGCTCGGCGATGCCTCTGTCAGTAATAATGTCACCCGACAGGGTGATTTCAATAGCGTAACGATGGCCGTGCAAATGGCGGCACTTGCTATTGTGGGAAGGTATGCGGTGGCCGGCATCGAATTCCAGCCTGCGTGTGATTAACATTAATGGAATTGTAGCATTGCAACACATGTCCAAACCATTGAATATTGAGGATCACAGCCGCAACAGTGCGGGGATGACCTACATCTATCCGGTCGTGTCGCGCCGTGCCGGCGGCGTCTCGGTAGGTATTAATCTTAATCCCAACAATGCCTGCAACTGGCGGTGCATTTATTGCCAGGTTCCGGAACTCAAACGCGGCACGGCGCCAGCGATCGACCTTGCAAGGCTTGAAAAAGAGGTGCGCGCATTTTTGCATGAAATCCAATATGGTGATTTCATGCGGGCATACGTACCTCCGGAAGCAAGGCGCATCAATGATATCGCTTTATCCGGCAACGGCGAACCCACCAGCGCAAGGGAATTTGAGCAGGTAATCCAATTGATTGGACGAGTGAAGTGCGAATATGCGTTGCCGAAGGCGCTTAAACTGGTATTGATTACCAATGGCAGTCTGATCGATCGGCCGGGTGTGCAGGCAGGGTTGCGCCGGATGGCGGGGCTTAACGGGGAAGTGTGGTTCAAGCTGGACAGCGTCACGCGTGAAGGAAGGCAGCGCATCAATAACACCCGGATGAGCCTGAGGCGCATGCGTGAAAACTTGCGTCTGGCTGCTTCCTTGTGTCCTACCTGGCTGCAAACCTGCACGTTTCAAATCGATGGCAAGCCACCTTCCGAAGTGGAATCCGATGCTTATCTGAAATTTGTAGGGGGACTATTGCAGGAGGGCGTGCCGCTGAAAGGCGCGCTGCTATATGGCCTTGCGCGTCCATCTATGCAACCGGAAGCGCCGCGGCTTACAAAAGTCGGTCAGGTATGGATGGATGTATTCTCCGCAAAAATCCAAGCGCTTGGACTTACCGTAAAGCTCAACCCGTAGCAATCGCACTTAGATTCTTCCAAATGATTCAACTAGACAAACCGGACAGAGGCAGACAAAGAAGAAGTCACAGCGTGGAGTCGCAGCAAGTCTTTGCCAAGGTTATTTTGCCTTGGCAGTTTTTTTCAGACTCTTATACAAATCAGGATTTTGGGTTTTCAGCAACGTGGCTACCACCAGATCATCCTTCCTGATCTTGGCCAGATCGATATGCTCGATATGCACAAGTCGTACGAGTTCTCTCACCGGTCTTGGCATGTTTCTACCGCTTTCATAACGGGAGCCGCCACTTTGAGTGACGCCAACCTTGCTCCAGAAGTCATGCTGATTAAGGCCAAGCTTGCGGCGGATATCGCGAGGGTTGGATATTTCTTCAAAGAGTTTCATGAGTCAGCTCTCTCTCTAAGTTGTGGTAGGTTATGTTATAAGATTATTGCACGTTCATAAATCTAATTCGTTTTTCTATTCAATGCAAGTATTAAGTACATCCTTCCGACATTTGCCATGACTGTCTTATTATCATCATTGCATATATTTAGTTTTCTCTACGGTAATCAGGTAAAATTGGTGTTTTCGCAGAGCCAAATTCGGGGCCACTTGCAGCGTCGTAATTCATTTAACATATGAGACCTCTTTATTCACGTCAGAGTTCCTTATAATTAACATAAAGTCTCGATAATCGTGACACTCATTATTCAAAAATACGGCGGCACATCGGTGGGCAGCACTGAGCGTATTAAAAATGTTGCGCGCCGAATAGTGAGATTCCAGTCTCGGGGATATCAAGTCGTAGTGGTGGTTTCCGCGATGAGCGGCGAAACCAATCGTCTTATTGCCCTGGCCAAGGAATTCCAGGCTCACCCCGATCCGCGTGAACTGGATGTCATGGTTTCTACCGGTGAGCAAGTTTCTGTTGCCCTCTTGTCGATGGCACTTATGGATTTGGGTATTAAAGCAAAGAGTTATACGGGTTCACAGGTGAGGATACTTACCAATAATGCCTACACCAAAGCGCGCATATTAAAAATTGACGAGAATAAAATACGTTCCGATCTTGATGCCGGCTACGTTGTGGTAGTAGCCGGATTCCAGGGAATTGATGAAACCGGCAGCATTACGACACTGGGCCGTGGCGGGTCTGATACAACTGGTGTGGCATTAGCGGCAGCGCTTAAAGCCGAAGAATGCCAGATCTATACCGACGTGGATGGTATTTACACGACCGATCCTCGCATTGTGCCTGACGCCCGGAAACTCAAGACTATCACCTTTGAGGAAATGCTCGAAATGGCGAGCCTGGGGTCCAAAGTGCTGCAAATTCGTTCAGTCGAATTCGCCGGCAAATACAAGGTCAGGTTGCGGGTGCTTTCCAGTTTCGAGGAAGAAGGCGAGGGAACCCTGATTACTTTCGAGGAAGGAAAAAACATGGAACAGGCGATTATTTCAGGCATTGCATTTAACCGTGATGAGGCGAAGATTACTGTGTTGGGTGTACCGGATCGCCCTGGTATTGCTTATCAGATTCTTGGCCCGGTGGCCGATGCCAATATCGATGTAGATATGATTATCCAGAATGTCGGCCACGATGGTATGACAGATTTCTCGTTTACCATAAATCGTAATGAATTCGCCAGAACCATGGATATCCTGAAAAACCAGGTGCAGCCCCATATAGGTGCACGGGGTGTAATTGGCGGCGACAGAATAGCCAAGGTATCGGTGATAGGAGTCGGAATGCGCTCGCATGTTGGGATTGCAAGCAAAATGTTTCGTGCCCTGGCGGAAGAAGGTATCAACATCCAAATGATTTCCACCTCTGAAATAAAGATTTCCGTAGTGGTGGAAGAGAAATACATGGAGCTTGCGGTGCGAGTGTTGCACAAGGTTTTTGAGCTGGATCAAGTAACCTAAGTCTTGCGGGGAAACACTGTTGAGTACGAGCCTTTGTTTGACCGAGGAGTTGTAAACCGCTATCCTAATGGCTCTTCTATGGAGAGATGGCCGAGTGGCCGAAGGCGCTCCCCTGCTAAGGGAGTATAGGCTCAAAAAGCTTATCGAGGGTTCGAATCCCTCTCTCTCCGCCACTATTTATATTAAGTCTTTGATTATATATATGTATTTATAATCCAAAGTATTCTACCTACATTCTAACCCGCATTAAGATTCAAAACCACACCCCGCAACCGATTCGACCAGCTTGAAGTTGTAAGACCACTATGGCCTTATAGCTGGCTTTCGATCCATCGTCCTGTGCGCCGAGCTACAATGATTTCCCTATAATTCCGGTGCCCTTTTGTCGCTAGAATCGTAGAGTTCGAGATTTAGTTGTTGGAAAAATAAATTACTAATAGATAGAATTATTCATTCCATCGCACGTTTCGATGGATTTTTGTTGGTACAGTCGGGTCGGCGTGGTACTCGTGATACTAGGATGATATTTGAGAAGCAAATCTCTGCATGATTTTACTTATTGCATGCGTCATTCTCCCTACGTAGAATATATTTATCACTCTAGAATAAACATATCATTCGGGACTTAAGCAAATTGCCGAAGAATCCGCGTTAGAGCGATAAATCTTATATCGAAGGACCGGTCTCGTCATGGTTATGCACCTAGAGATTCTTTGGAGCCGATGAATTCTATATATCTTTTAGCATTTTCTGATATTGAGCAAAGCCTCTAGCGCGACAGTATGCTGATATATTCGTATTGATGGAAATGAGGAGTCAGCCCCTCAGCTTGCATTCCATAGGATTCTTTTAGGGCGATGCAGTTTAACCATTCGATATTTGAATAGCTGGAAATAAAAGAGAGACTAGCAATGCGAGGTATCTTTATCTCCCATGGGATGAAAGTAGCGATACCTCCGAGCGGACTCACGATTAGCATCGATCGCGATGGTAAAGCTGCCTCAAATCTGATCCTTCATGTACTTTATGATGTCTGCCCTACTTGGTGTGAGTTAGCACTCAGGCATCTCGAAGATGCGAAAGCCGCGCGAAATGAACGGATTGTAGCGTGGGAGGGAACCGACCAAGATCATAAGGCCAAATGTTTGGAGTGCGAGTTCGGCGCCTCCATGCAAGCGATTATGGCTGCAGCTATCTCGTTGGATGCCTTCTACTCCAGGATTCAAACATACGTCCAGTTGCCATCGTTGCTTATCCAGCAGTGGCGGGATAAAAGAACCGCAAGGTACATGCAAATAACAGAGGTTTTACGACGTGCATTTTCTCTCAAAACTGAGGAAACAGGAATTCTTCGCCAAAATTTGAAGCAAATTTACCGTTTTCGCGATCTTGCAGTGCATCCATCGGGAAAAATTCAGGCTCCGTTGCAGCATCCAGAGATGGATGTCCGCGTGGAGTGGCGTTTCGCCACGTTCTGTGCGCAAAATGCCGACCTGCTTGTGAGCGCGGCGACAGGAATCCTTTGGGAATTGGCAAAAAAGGGACAACCAGCGAATAATAACATCACCGAGTACATGCAGGCATTACGCCAGCGACTAACGATACTTTTTCCGTCGGACTAGTCCCTGCAAGCTCAACAGGGCCAACCACGAAAGAAAACCGACTAAAATCTGGTGTGTGGGCTGAGATAGATGCCCTCAGGAAATTATTGTCGCAGACACACATTCGTGTGTTCGTTCGTATCACGCTGCCCAAGACTTTGAGGATCGCAGAAGAAAGTCATTATTCAGTATCGATCCATACATGAGCAGGCCGCTATTTCTGAGCCTTAATCCCAAGCAAGCGAATAGCGCAAAGCTCTGGGATGCATGAGCTGGATCTCGTTATAGCGTAGCGAACAGCTTCATCACCTTGGGCACCCTAGCTTCGGCCATTCTTGAGTCTCCTCCCCCGTTGATCCTTTATGCGTATGGACGTTCTGCCTATGGATCGATTCCAGATACCAGGAAACCAGATCCGCTGTAAAGATGGGGAACTTGGAAGAAGTAGCCTAGTTAATCACCGCGCTTACTCGGACTTATTGGTTACATTCCATCGGCTGAAAATAAGAATAAACTCTTATCAAAAGCTGGAAGGTCAGCAAATGGGCTAACCTATACCCAGCAGCCCTATGAAACCTGGTGCGATTCATTGGGATATCATAACATCTGCACTGTTTTACCTGCTTGTCACCAATCTCCTATATTCTTTTCTGATACCCATCAATACAAAGTCACCGCTGTCGAGAAGGTGCAAAATATTTTTATGGTTAACAGCGCCAAGCCATCTATGACTAACCTTATTACGGCAGCAGTCCTTGAAGTCAAATCGGTAAAAAAGAATAAGCGGCAATTGAAATTTGTACGTGAGGAAATCCTCATTGCCGGGGATATGCACGAACTCACGCATGGCTTCGACCTGCTGACAATGATGGGAAATAATTTAGCATCTCATCCAGACTTATGGGAGCTTCTCGCTGCGGATCCCCTTACCTATTATCGACGACGATTGGTGAAAGCGTATATAGCACTGGAGGGAAGGTGGCGCGATCCTGCTTGGCAGTCAGAGGATGATCATTGCTTGACGAGAGCGCTAGGAAACTATAGAGCCATGCGTCAATATATAAAAATTCCAAAATGGGTGGCTAACCCCGCAGAGAAAAGAGGTGGACATTATATAGGTAACGACCCATCGTTGATCGAATGTGGAGAATGCTTGTGTCTGGTGCTTGAGCTTCAGCAAGCCAGAGGGGGCAAAAAGTGGATTGACAAACGCATAAATAGCTTGCGAAACCACTTGACGAGTTATGCCGCAGCCGTTTTATATGAATTACGGGAACGTAGGGGCGTGTTTTCTCATGGAAGGCCTGCTGGAGCCGTGAGTGATTTGCATCAAATACTCAAACAGGTATATGACCTGCAGCGTGTCACCACGGGACGCTGGCATGATTTCGAATCCTTTTGGACTTATCTTCAAGATACTTGCACGAACAACCAGAATTGCTTCAAAAATACTTCCTTAAAACTGCAATCAGCCGATGAGGAGTACCTGAACTATATTTTGCGCGGTGTAGAAAGGATGATAAGCAAATCAGCCATTCGAAACAAGTTCCGCCAATACAAAATAGGGAAACTGGATAAATACCTGGCGAATTTATGGAAGGCCCTGCCTATCCCTTTGACATTCGATGTCGCCTGGCAGGCAATCATCAACGAATGCAGGAATCCTCCTGCATGTGCTTTGTTGGTCCCACTGAAAATCAATGCGAATTTCTTTTATTACCGCGAGGGAAATGCAGAAATTTCCATCCCGCAAGCCGAGATCCTAAGAAAATTTCAATCATTCATTAAAAAAATAGCCTAGACGATTATTCGCTTTCGCTAAACGATGAAGGGGGTGGCTTAGCCTCCTTTACACACCAGTGCGTCGCATTGGTATCAACTTTTGTGTAAAGGAACGAAATGAATACCACCATTGAGAAACAGGATTGGTCTCCCATCTATCGTATTGGCAAAGTCATCGAGCTGACGGCTTTGTCGCGGGGAACCATTTATCGATTAGAAGCGTGCGGCCAGTTTCCAGGCCGAGTAAAACTTTCCTCGTCGGCCAGCGGCTGGTATAGCGAGGACATCCACAAATGGATTGCAAACCGCCCTCGTGCTGGTGACAAGAGGAGGGTATGCCGTGGATGAATTTATCGAAGTAAAACCGCACCAGTGCATCGTTAAAATCCTCGGGGCCACCCACCCATTGCCGCCCCTGAGCATACGCTATAGCAAGTGCAAGTCCTGCATCAAACCCATCGATTCGCGCAGTAAGCGTCAGGCAGAAGTCCGCCTGGCGCTATGTACGTTGAAGTTGCCCATCATATTCATCTGCCCGCTGTGCACCCGCTGTGCATCCCTCTATCGTCGAGGAGGTCGACGCCGTTTGTTTGTCCTTCGAAGGATTACCTCATTGCTGGAAAACGAGGTGATGCGATGAATACTGGTTTACCGGCAGCCCTCATCGATTTCATGCGTGACCATCATTACGATCCGCATAAACTCAATCGCAGCGGAAGTGGCTTTCTGCGCTTTGCCGTCGGTAATGACAGAAATGGCAGTGTCTCAGGTTTCGTTAAGGTAATGGCTGACGGAGAAGCCGCCATCTTCGGCGATTTTAAATCTGGCGAGCACTTCGTCTGGCAAGCGGAAGGGCTGAAAATACTATCTCCTGCTGAGCGTGACGCCAGACGCAGCCTGATGGAAAAGACAAGGTTGGAAGCCGACGCGGAGCGGAGTCGCCTCAGGGCAGTCGCAGCGTCCAAAGCTGCCGAGATTTATGAGGCGGGAGAAGATGCTAGAGCTGATCATCCCTATCTTGTAAACAAGGGTATCTCTCCTTGCGGGAGAATACGGCAACACGGAACCCAGTTACTTGTCCCGGTGTATATTGATGACAAGCTTGCCAGCCTGCAATTCATCGAAGCGGACGGAACCAAGCGATTCCTCACCGATGGCGAAACCAAAGGCGGCAGCCTGCTTTTGGGTACGCCCGGGCAGACTATTTGTGTGGTCGAAGGCTACGCGACCGCCCGCAGCATTCACCAAGCCACCGGGCATGCGGTAGCAGTAGCGTTCAATGCCGGCAATCTTCCTGCGGTAGCGCGAGACCTGCGCAGCAGGTTTGGCGATGCGTCGCTTATCATCTGTGCCGATTGCGACCAATGGACAACAGGTAACCCGGGACTCTCCCAGGCAAGGAAAGCAGCGCTGGTGGTGGGAGCAAAGCTTGCCGTGCCAGACTTCTCGGGCTGTGATCTGGCGGGTCATCCTTCCGACTTCAACGACCTTCACAGCCTTATGGGCCTGGAGTCGATCCGCCGTGACTTGGATGCGGCTCTGCCGGTCGAAGGCGAAACAGTCAGTGACCCCATAACCGACCGCGTGATAGTCGAGAGTGCTGCGCCTCCTCTTGTTGATACCGACATACCACGAGCACCGCCCCGTATGTCACCGGAGGGTTTTCCCCCGCTTCTGCGCGACATAGTGGAGTCGGCCTGCAGCCACAGCGAAGCGCATGAGGTAGCCGTAGCGGCCAATGCCATTGCACGCTTCTGCGCCACGATCGGGCGTGGCATATACCAGCGTATCGGCGACGCGGAAATTCATTGTCGCCCGTTCATGCTGATTGTGGGCAAAAGCGGCAAGGCAAGGAAGGGAACAGCCGAGGCCACGGTGCGAAAGATCTTCAAGAAAGCGAAAAGATCTGCCGGGAACTACACAATATTAAAGAGCCCCTTCTTGTCCATACTGGCGGTCTTTCAACCGGTGAGGGAATCGCCTATATGATCCGGGATGCGCTTGCACCCGACGAGAAAGGCAAAGGAGGTAACCCGGGCGTGGCAGACAAGCGAATGCTGGTCATTGAGAGTGAGTTCGACAATGTCTTCTCGCAGCTGAGGCGGGACAGCAATACCTTGTCAGCCACGCTTCGCAACGTCTTCGATGGACGCGACATTGAGCCGATGACCAAAACCAATCCGACCAGGGCAACCAGGCCTCACGTCGTGCTGGTGGGCCATATCACGGGCCATGAGTTGCTGGAGAAGTCAACAGAAAACGACGTGGCGAACGGCTTATTGAACCGGTTCATGATGCTGTATGTTTACCGGCCAAAATTGGTGCCCCTTCCCCAACCCACCCAAGAGGAGAAGCTTGAGTCGCTGGCTAAGCGGGTGGCAGAGATTATCAATCGGGCCATCGAGGGGGATGTGCATGGAAATAATATTTGGGAAGTTACGCTCAGTGATGAAGCTCAATTGTTATGGAAAGAGAAGTACGAAGAGGTAACCAAAGACCGTGAGGGAAAGCGCGGCAGTTTGCTTGCCCGTTCCGAGATGTATGCACGTATGTTCGCCATGATATTCGCCGTCATCGATGGACGGCGTGTGATCGAACCGTGCGATTTTCAGGCAGCCTTCGCGTGGCTGGAATACTCGGAAGCCAGTGTGACGAAAGTCTTCAATTGCTCTGACGATGAGGGATTGAATCCCTTTGAAGTCGAGGTGCTGGATATTATCAAGTCACAGCCGGGCATCAGCCTTGGGGCGATTCAAGCACACTGGCACAACAAGCGCATCGAGCAAGTGAAAAAGGCGCTTGAAAGCCTGCTCAATTCTTTTCCACCGCAGGTCGAGGAGCGAAAGGTCGCGACCACTGGGCGTCCCGCTCGAACATATTACGTCCATGAAGATAAGTAAGAAAAGGCAGAAAAGCTTGTACATGCGGATTTGAGCAAGGAATAAAGGGGACGGAAACGGTGAGATAAGGTATGCAACAATATTTGGATAGACTTAACTTACCTTAATTCCCGCTTTCCTATCCAGCCAAAGCCCAATAGCCATGCCTTTTCTACCTTAACTCACTTAAATTCCGCCTGATATATAACAAATATCCGTTGGATTCATTTCTTCTGGAAAACGTAGGAAGAAAGCAGTGTCAAGGGGATGGGCGGGTCAAAAGTCAATCGACTATGATGGGGAACCCGAACGTTTAGGCAAAAAATGATGCGCGCGAAATTAAGGAAGGGGGGGTTAGGCTTGCATATATATAGCGCAGGTTTCAGTACGGATTATTGTTCTGAATTTTCTCTTCATCCAGAGCCGATAACATAGTTTATCAATAATAAAAGCATGAGAGTTTCGTGCAAATTTCATCCGATCCTGCTGCCAACAATCACCTTACTGTCGTCCTAGTTTTTATACCATATGCGTGACTTTTGTCACAGCCTCCAAAGCCACGCGGACCCAGACTACAACGGAACATAAATTGCCGAGGAATCTGTAGATATTTCTAAGCCTTAACTGAGGCATGGAAATGAGAAATCATGAACAGCAAGCGATACCTGGAATTCGTGTTGAGATGGTGAAACATTACCGAAATGGGTCATCTGGTCGCGAGTGTGGCTGGAAGTAAGTCTTTTATATTTCTAATTTAAAGGAGATGTATCATGCCAGATTTAGATTTAAACCGACGTTTGACAGCAGTCGAATCAAAAATTCAGGAGATGTTTGACGGAGTCTATTTGGGTGACTGGGGCTCGCAGGATGGCCTGAAAGTTCCATACTATGTGGCCATCAGAATTAATCCCGCTACCCGCTCATTGCTAATTAACGCTCTTTATTCAACAGCACAGGCGAAATTGACCGGTGATTCTATACAGTCAGAAGCTTTAATACGCTTGACCGACGAAGTCATCGATGACTGGTGTGGTACCCCTCCGCGTCCGCATCCATACCCGCATTGGAGTGATATTTTGTCCGAACTTGGACGTATTAACGAATCTTTTGGTCAGAAATCTATCTTGCGCGAAGCAGCTTTTGACCTAAGCAGCCGTATATTAGATAGAGTCCGCACCTTGAATAGAAGTGATGGTATATGTGATCAATAGAGTTCTGATACAAAAGATTTTTTTGGAACAGAGCCCTAGCATACTTTGTATCCGTTTTCTAAAGCGGTCCCATGCTGAACCCATGGGGGCCTTCACAATCAAAGTTACCCGTAATACCTTTTAAATAGCTTCATCGCACGATGTACTGATCCAGAATCTGCGTACGCTCAGCGATAGATACATTCACAGTTAGCCGATCGCGCGTTTCAATCTGGTTTGATGCGAAAACAACGCTGAAA